>JAEUHT010000213.1 GCA_016793265.1 Planctomycetota bacterium | reverse complement strand
GCGCTGAGCTCGAGCCCACCGCGCCACCACCATGTCGTTCCTCGTCTTGACCGCCCTGCTGGTCGGGCTCGTGCTCGTCGTCGCGGCGGCGTGGCAGCGGCGCCTCGACCTGCATCAGCAACAAGCGGCGATCGCCGAACGCGCCGAACGCGCCGAGCTGGCCGAGCGCGGGCCGGCGCCGTTGCCGCTGCAGACCCCGCGCATCGACCTCACGCGCTGCCTCGGTTGTGGCACCTGCGTACGCGAGTGCCCGGCGTCCGGGGTGCTGGCGCTCGTGCACGGGCAGGCCGCCGTCGTCGACGCCGCGGCGTGTGTCGGTCACGGCCGCTGCGTGACCGAGTGCCCGGTCGAGGCGGTGACCCTGACGGCGGCGGCGGGTGCTGGCGACGACGTGCCGGTGTGCGACGACGACCAGCAGGCGATCGGCGTCGACGGCCTGTTCCTGGTCGGCGAGGTCACCGCGCGCGGGCTGATCCGCGTCGCCGCGGCGCACGGGGCCGCGGTGGCGCGTTCGCTCGCGCGCCGGTGCGGCGCGCGGCCGGCCGCCGCCGACGAGCTCGACGTGCTGATCGTCGGCGCCGGTCCGGGTGGCCTCGCCTGCTCGCTCGGCTGCGTCGAAGCCGGACTGCGCCACGAGCTGATCGACCAGGAGCACGAGCTCGGCGGCACCGTCGCGCGCTATCCGCGCCACAAGCTGGTGCTTACCGACGACGTCGAGCTGCCGTTGCACGGCCGGCTGCCGCGGCGTGAGTACGGCAAGGAGGAGCTGATCTCGCTGTGGCGCGAGCTGGCGGCGCGCCACCGGCTGCCGTTCTGCGGCGGCGTCACCTTCGATCGCGTCGAGCGCTGCGCGGACGGCGGCTTCGTCGTGCACACCGACCGCGGGGCGCGGCGCGCGCGCCACGTCGTGCTGGCGATCGGCCGCCGCGGCACGCCGCGCCGGCTCGGGGTGCCGGGCGAGCAGCTGCCGCACGTCGCCTATGCGCTGCTCGACGCGGCGAGCCATCGTGGCGAGCACGTCGTCGTCGTCGGCGGTGGCGACAGCGCGGTCGAGGCGGCGTTGGCGCTGGCCGAGCAGCCGGGCAACACCGTGACGCTCGTACACCGGCGGCCGGCCTTCACGCGGCTGCGGCGCAAGAACCGCGAACGGCTCGACGCGGCGCTCGCCGCCGGGCGGCTCGCCACCAGCACCGGCACGGTGGTGGCCACGATCGAACCGGGCGAGTTGGTGTTGCAGGCGAGCCAGCAGGCGGCGGCGCCGCTGGGCGGCAGCGGCGGGCACGATGGTGGCGGCACCGCCGTGCTGCTGCGGCAGCGCGCGGACCGTGTCTTCGTCATGATCGGCGGCGAAGCCCCGGTGGATCGGCTGCGCCACAGCGGCGTGTCGTTCGACGCCTCGTTGCGGCCGGTCGCCGAGCCGGCGCGCGACCTCGGCGGTTTTGTGCTGGCGGCGCTGTCGCTGCTGCTGGCGCTCGCCACCACCGGCTTCGTGCTCTGGCACCGCCACTACTACACGCTCGGCGCCGCGGCGCGCGCCGCCGATCCGCAGCATGCCTGGCTGCGGCCGGACCGCGCGCTCGGGCTCGGCTTCGGCATCGCCGCCGCCGCGGCGGTGCTGGTCAACCTCGCCTACCTGGTGCGCCGGCAGCAGTGGTGGGGCGTGCGGCGTGGCGCGCTCGCGAACTGGATGCAGGTGCACGTCATCGCCGGCGTGGTCGCCGTGCTGGCGGCGATGCTGCACGCGGCGATGGCGCCGCGCGCGACGGCCGGCGGCTACGCGTTCTGGACGCTCGTCGTGCTGCTCGGCACCGGCGCCGTCGGGCGCTGGTTCTACGCCTGGTTGCCGCGGGCGACCAACGGCCGCGAACTCGCGCTCGCCAACGTGCGCACGGCGTGGCAGGCGGCGCAGGGCGGCGCCGGCGACCCTGGCTTCGTGGCGCGGGCCCGGCGCGAGGCGCTGGCGCTGGCCGAGCGCCGGCAGTGGCAGTCGACGTGGGGTGGGCGCGTGCTGGTGATGGTCGGCATGCGCTTCGATCTGTGGCGCACGCTCCGGCGGCTGCGTCACGAGGCGCGGCAGGCCGGCGTCGCCGCCGCGGAACTGCACACGGCGTTGGCCGAGGTGCGGCAGCTGCACACGTTGGCGGTCGCCGTCGGCCACCTCGAGGACCTGCGCGCGGTGTTGTCGGCGTGGCGCTGGCTGCACCGCTGGGTGGCGGCGCTGATGGGGCTCTTGCTGGTCGCGCACGTGGTGCTGGCGCTGCTGCACGGCAGCATGTTCGGAGGTGGCCGGTGACGCGCCGCGCGACGTGGTGGATCGCCGCGGCTTCGGCGGCCGGTGTGCTGCTGGCGGCGCTGCCGCTGCTGCAGCGCCATTCGCCGGGGCCGATCGCGGCCGTGCACGCGGGCGTCGACGCGCTCGCCGGCGGCGAGGCGTGTGCGGCCTGCCACGGCGGCTTGTTCGGCACCATGCGGGCGGCGTGCAACGGCTGCCACGTCGAGATCGACGCGCAGCTGCTGGAGCGCCGCGGCCTGCACGGCTCGTTCGACGCCGCCCAGGCGGCCGCCTGCGGCGACTGCCACGGCGAACACCACGGCGCCGGGTTCGTGCTGGTCAACCGGCTCGCCTTCAGCCAGGCCGGCTTCGCCGACCGTGAGGCGTTCGACCATCGCCGCATCGGCTTCGAGATGAGGGGCAAGCACACGTCGCTCGCGTGCGCCGAGTGCCACGCCAACGCCGACAAGGAGGTGCTGGCGGCCGGCGAACGGCGCTTCCTCGGCCTGCTGCAGGACTGCGGCAGCTGCCATCGGGATCCGCACCAAGGCCGCATGCAGTTCGGCTGCACGACCTGCCACGACCAACAGTCGTTCCAGCGGCAGGTGGTGGAGTCGCATGCCCGCTGGTTGCCGCTGACCGGCGCCCACGGCACCGCCGGCTGCCGGGCCTGCCACGCCGCCACCGACGGCCACGCGCTCGAACGGCTGCTGCCGGGCGCCGCCACCGCCGCGCGCCAGTGTGGCGACTGCCACGCGACGCCGCACAACGAGTCGTTCGTGGCCGGGGTCGCGGCCGCCGCGGGATTGCCGGCCGGCGCCGCCTGCAACCTGTGCCATCGTGTCGAGGCCGGGGCCTTCGCCGCGGCGTCGGCGACGGTCAGCGCCGAACAGCATGCGCACGCCGGGTTCCCGCTGGCAAAGCCGCACGATCGCGCCGCCTGCGCCGCCTGCCACGCGCCGGACCTCGCCTACGCCGAACGCCATCCGGGCCGCGGCGCCGACGACTGCGCGAGCTGCCATCAGGATCCGCACCAGGGCCAGTTCGCCGCCGATGCGCGGTGGGCGCGCGGCTGCATCGCCTGCCACGATCACGACCACTTCACCCCGCCGGCGTTCGGTCCCGAACGGCATGCGGCGACGGCCTTGCCGCTCGACGGCGCCCACGCCGAGCTGCAATGCAAGGCCTGCCACCTCGACCCCGAGCCGGCGGTGGCGCGCCGCTTCACCGGCACGCCGTCGCGCTGCGAACAGTGCCACCAGGACGCCCACGCCGGCGCCTTCGCCGCGGCGGCGGCGAGCCTGCCGGCGACGCCGCGCGGCGAATGTGCACGCTGCCACGACACCGGCAGCTTCGCGGCGGTGCCGGCCTTGCGCTTCGACCACGCCGCGTGGACCGGCTTCGGCATCGACGGCGCGCACGCCGAGGTCGACTGCGAGGCCTGCCACCGGCCGACGCCGGAGCCCGACGCGACCGGCCGCCGCTTCGGCCGCATCGAGGCCCCGGCGCCGGCCGCACCGACCTGCACGGTGTGCCACCAGGACCCGCACGGCGATGCCTTCGCCGGCGCGCCGGCGACGATCGACGGTCGCCAGGGCTGCCGCCGCTGTCACGACACCGCCTCGTTCCGGGCCTTGACGCCGGGCTTCGACCACGGCGCCAGCACCGGCTTCTTGCTCGCGGGACGCCATGCCGAGGCCGCGTGCAGCGCCTGCCACGCGCGGTTGCCGGCGCCTGACGCGCACGGCCGCAGCTGGCAGCACGCGCGCGGTCGCGACTGCGCCGACTGCCACGCCGACCCGCATCAGGGCCAGTTCGAACGGCTCGGCCGCGTCGACTGCGCGCGCTGCCACAAGAGCATCACGACCTTCGCGGCGCTGTCGTTCCGGCACAACCTCGACGCGCGCTTCCAGCTCGGCGCCCAGCACGCCGAGGTGCCGTGCGCGAGCTGCCACGAGACCGAGACGCGCGGCGGCAAGCCGTTCGTACGCTATCGGCCGCTGCCGACGGCGTGCGTCGACTGCCACGGCACCGAACAAGGGGGCGCCGGCGCGAGCCGGCGGCGCATGTGACATGCAGCGTCTCCACGTCGCACTCGGCAGCGCCTGGTTGCTGACCGCGGTCGTGTCCGCCCAAGAAGTGGCGGACCAGGTGTTCGAGCAGCTCGCGCAGCGCGTGGCGTCGGTGCGCCCCGGCGGCGGCGTGGTCGTCGACCGCGGCAGCGTCGACCACGTCCAGGTCGGCGACCGTGTGTTCCTGGCGCCGCGCAACGGCCCGATGCTGCCCGGCAGCGTGCAGCAGGTCGACGAACGCACGGCGTTGGTGTCGCTGCAGGATCCGGCGGCGCTGGTGCCGATCGGTTGTCGCGGCCACGTGCTGGTGCCGAAGGTGCGCACGCGGGGCGCCGCGCCGCCCACAACGACCGACGACGTGCCGCCGGCGCCGGCGCAAGGTCCGCCCGCCGATGCGCCCGCCGACGACGGCTGGCGGCCGGGCATGCCGCTGCTCGGGCCTATGCGCGCGCCGCGCCCGGCCGAGCGGCCGGCGTCGCTGCACGGCCGCGTCTACGGCCGCGCCGACGCCGTGCGTACGCTCGACTCGTTCCGCCAGTCGTGGTTCGCCTCGGGCGTCGACTTCGCGCTCGACAACCCGCAGCAGGACGGCGGCAGCGTGAACTTCCACGGCGAGTTCCTGCACAGCACCGAAGGGTCCGGTGATGCCGGTGCCGACCTGCGGCTCTACGAGTTCTCCTACCAGCACGGCGGCTCGCGCTTCGAGCCGCTGCACTGGCAGGTCGGCCGCTTCCTGAGCCGCGACGTGCCGGAGCTCGGCCTGCTCGACGGCGGCACGATCGGTTACCGCCGCGAGGGCGGCGATCGCTTCGGCGCCAGCTTCGGCTACCTGCCGGAGCTCGACGACGACATGGAGTCGTTCGCCGACCTGCAGCTGGCGGCCTGGTACACCTGGAACCTCGACGCCGCCGAACGCAGCGCCGTGCTGCTCGCGTTCCAGCACACCTGGCACCGTGGCACCGCCGACCGCGACCTGGTGCTGCTGCGCACGCGCTACCTGCCGCACGACGGCTTCGACGTGCTGAGCACGTGGTGGATCGACCTCTACGACGGCCGCGACGACCGCAAGGCCGCCGTCGTCGAGATCACCCGCGCCAACGTGTCGGTGGCGCGGCGCCTGGCCGGCGGCAGCGGCATCGAGCTCGCGTTCGACCACGAGTCGTACCCCGACATCGACCGCCGCGAACTGGCGCAGACGGTGCTGCCGACGACGCTCGCCGACGCCCATCACGATCGGGTGCTGCTGCACGGCTACTGGCAGGCGGACGCGGCGACGCGCTGGTTCGTGCGCGCCACCGGCTTCGTCGACGCAGAGCGCACCGGCGGCTCGATCGAAGGTGGCGTCGCCGGGCACGGCTGGCTGCAGGACGGCGCCACCACCACCGTCGCCGGGTTCGTGATCGCGGGCGTCACCAGCTCGCTGCACGGCGTGCGGCTCGAACACGGCGGCGCCTTCGCCGGCGGCCGGCTCGACGGGCTCTACGAGCTCGGCTTCGTGCACCACGAGGGCTTCCCGGCCGATCGTGACGACCTGCTGCAGCACCGGCTCGGCGGCGTCTGGACGCGCGCCCTCGGCGGCGGTTGGGACGCGACCTGCCACGGTGACGTCACCCTGTGGGACGACGAACTCTCGTTCGGCGTCGGCATCTACCTGCAACGCATCTTCTGAGGCGACCATGCACCTGCGAACACGAACGCGGACGGGCATCTGCATCCTGCTGTTGCTGGTCGTCGTCGCCTGCACGGTGGCGGCGCACCGGCGCGCCGAACTGCACCGGTGGTGGGCGGGCTTCGGCCTCGTGGTGTCCCACGAGTCGTTCCCGGCCGACTGCGCCTTGTGCCACGAGGGCTCGAGCTGGAACACGCTGCGTGACGACTTCCGGTTCGACCACGGCGTGCGCACCGGCGTCGCGCTCGAGGGTGCGCACCAGGGCGCCTTCTGCCTGCGTTGCCACAACGACCGCGGCCCGGTGGCGGTGTTCCAGGCCCAGGGCTGCGGCGGTTGCCACGCCGACCTGCACCAGGGGGAACTCGGCCCGGACTGCGCGCGCTGCCACGACCAGAGCACGTGGTACGTGCCGAACGGGCGCGTGCTGCCGCTGCACGTGCGGCTGCCGTTGACCGGCGCCCACCTGCAGGTCGCCTGCCACCGTTGCCACACCGGCGCCCAGGCCGGCAACTACCGGCCGACCGACCCCGACTGCGTGAGCTGCCACCTCGGCGAAGCGCAGCGCACCACCAACCCGCCGCACGCGGGGCTCGGTTGGACCGACCGCTGTGACCGCTGCCACACCGCGACCGCGTGGCGGCCGGCCGTGGTGCGGTGAGTCCCGCATCGCGACCGATGGCAGCGGCCGTTCGCCGCGCGCACCGCGCGTGGGGGGGCGGGCTGCCGAAGAACGAGACACGCACTGGAGCCCAGCGAGCCGAGGAACAGGAGCCGTCCCATGCACCATGGAATCCGTAATGCCGCGGTGGCGATCGCCGTCGTGGTCGCCGTCAACCTGACCGGTTCTGCCTGCGTCGACCAGGGCGGGCGCAGCGCCTCGCTGGCCACCGCCGAGTCCTGCATGCGTTGCCACAACGGCTCGCTGCACGACGACTACTCGGGCCCGGGGCTCGAGAATCCGCATGCGTTCCCCGGGGCGGCGCAGGTGCTGCTCTGCACGCACTGCCACGGCGGCAATCCGGACGGCCAGGACGCGGCGTCGAGCCACGTGCCGCCGCCGCCCGCGATCGGCGACCGCGAGCAGCAGGCGAACGACCCGCACGCGTGGTTCAACAAGCTGACGCTGGCCGGCGTCGACAAGCTGCCCGACTACACGGTCGACGGCGTCACCTTCACCGGCATCGACTACCTGCAGTTCCTCAATCCCGGCGACCTGCGCGTGACCAGCCGCCAGCGCGGCTGCGGCGAATGCCACGCCGACCATGCCACCAGCATGGCGCGATCGCCGATCGGCACCGAGATGGGCATCTTCTCGGGCGGCTTCTATGCCGTCGGCATGGCGAACGCGATCCAGGCGCACCAGGGCCTGTTCGAGGACAACGCCGCCGACTACGGCTGGCGCGCGGTGCAGGACCCGAGCTGGACCTTCGACCCGAACCAGGTCGGCCGCGTCGGCGAGCTCATCGAGCCGCCGGTGTGGAGCCGGCACGGTGACGAGGGCGACGACTTCCTGTTCCGCAACCGCGACTTCGTCGCCAGCAACCTCGAGAACGACGTCAACGCCGACGGCTCGGTGGTCACCGGCTCACGGCTGGCCAAGCTCTACCAGGAGCAGGTCGCGTTCACCTGCGGCGACTGCCACGCCGGCAGCAGCGGCGCCAACAACCGCTACGGCGACTTCCGCCCGTCGGGTTGTTCGGGCTGCCACATGCCGTACAGCCAGGACGGTCGCAGCCAGAGCCGCGACCCGAACGTGCCGAAGGACGAGCCCGCCGACCCCGATCAGATCCGCGCGCCGGAGCGCGCCCACGTGCGCGCCCACCGCGTGCGCGGCGTCGCCCGCACGCTGACCAACGGCACCGAGGTCGCCGGCATCGACGACCACACCTGCGCCGGCTGCCACCAGGGCTCCAACCGCATGGTGATGCAGTACTGGGGCATCCGCCTCGACCAGAACCAGGACGTGCGCCGCGGCCGCCAGTACCCGGCCAACCCGGTCAGTTACCGCAACACGCACGACGACCCGCGCCTGTTCGACGCGGCGGTCGGCAACCACACCTTCAATGGCCGCAACGCCAACCAGTACCTGCTCGAAGAAGACTATGACGGCGACGGCCGCGACGACACGCCGGCCGACGTGCACCACGAAGCGGGGCTCGGCTGCGTCGACTGCCACGGTTCGGCCGAGCTGCACGGCGATGCCGCCGCCGGCAACAACGGCGACATCGTCAGCCGCATGGGCCACGCCATCGACATCCGCTGCGAGAGCTGCCACGGCACCGCGGCGGCCTACGCGACGACGACGACGGGCACCAACTACGCCGGCCAGACCGCGACCTTGGTGGTCGATTCGAGCGGCCGCGCGCTGCGCCACGTCGAACGCGACAGCGCCGGCGACTTCTGGCTGACCAGCAAGGTCGACGGCCGGCGCCACTTCGTGCGCCAGGTGCGCGACGTCATCGTCGACAACGGCAAGACCCACCCGGTCGGCGGCGCGCCGATCTACAGCGCCATGGGCTCGTTCGCGATGGGACGCGACGACGGCGACGCTGCCACCGGCCTCGGCCCGCAGCAGACCGGCCACCCGCACGCGGGCTTCAGCCACCTGGAGTCGATGAACTGTGCCGCCTGCCACTCGTCGTGGAGCAACAGCTGCGTCGGTTGCCACCTCGAAGGTGAGTACAACGAAGGCAACAACTTCAGCAACATCACCGGCGAGCGCATCGTCTTCCGCCAGCGGTTCGCCGAGTTCGTCTACCAGTCGCCGGTGCCGTTCTTCCTCGGCATCGGCACCGACAACACGATCCGCACCAGCGCGACCAATACGAAGGTCTTCTTCCGCTACACGGACATCGACCGCGACCGCACGCGCGTGTTCGCCTTCAGCGACCGCAACGGCGCCGGCGCCAACCCGTCGCGGCCGCACCCGTCGCTCGGCCACAACGCGTTCCTCGCCCACTCGGTGCGTGGTCGCGTCACCGCCGCGGCCGAAGGCCCGCGCTACTGCGTCGCCTGCCACCTGACCGACGACTCGGTCGCCAACTGGGGCAGCCAGTATGCGGCGTTCCGGAGCACGCTCTACGCCAACGACTTCGGCAACCTCGACTACGAACTGCTGAAGCAGCACATCGGCCAGAACCCCGGCAATCAGCTCGATTCGCCGTTCTTCGTGCACATGGTCGCGGGCCTCGGCACCGGCCTGTTCCTGTTCGACGAGCGGGGTGCGGCGATGAACCCGCTCGACGCCAACCCGGACCGCTACGGCAGCGAGGGCGTGGCGCCGAAGGACTACTGGAACCCGGCGAACGTGCGCTACGACCTCGACCGCGTCGTCGATCCGGACGGCGTCGCCAACGGTTCGAGCAACCAGCCGATGCTGCTGCCGGTGCTCGGTCCGCTGCGCCGCGACGGCGCCGCCGATCCGGGCCTGGCCGGCCCGCTCGGGGCCACGCTGGCGCAGCGGCTCGCCGATCCGGCCACTGGCATCGTGCTCAACAGCTGGATCGACGCCGACCGCACGCCGCACGGCGGCGCCGGCGCGGTGATCGGCCCGTGAACGGACGGGCCCGCAGCGGGACCGCCGCGCGGTTTCCCGGCGCGGTGCGGTCCCCGGCCCGCGGCCGGCGGCGAATCGAGGCCATGCCGTGCCGTCGCCATCTCCCCCTGTCGTTCCCGCTGCTGCTGCTGCTGCTGCCGCCGCTCGTGGCACAGGACGTGCCCGCCACCGCACCGGTCTACGATCCGCTGCGGCTCGACGCCGCGGCGGGTGCGCGCGCCGAACGGCTGACCGCGCACGATGCCGATCGGGACCGTGACGTGCCGTTGAAGGTGTGGTTGCCGGCTGTGGTGACGCCGGCGCCCGTCGTGTTGTTCAGCCACGGCCTCGGCGGCTCGTGCGAGAGCAGCCCGTACCTCGGCGAGCACTGGGCGAAGCGCGGCTACGTCGCCGTCTTCCTGCAGCACCCGGGCAGTGACGAGGGTGTCTGGCGCGAGGCGAAGCTGCGCGAGCGCATGGACAAGCTGCGCGCCGCGGCCAACGGCGTCGAGCTGCAAGCGCGCTGCCTGGACGTGCACTGCGTGCTCGATCAGCTGACGCACTGGAACGGCGACCCGTCGCACCTGCTGCACGGCCGCCTCGACCTCTTGCACGTCGGCATGTCGGGGCACTCGTTCGGCGCCTACACCACGCAGATGGTCGCCGGCCAGGAGGTGCCGCTGCTCGGCCGGCGCCAGCTCGATGCCCGCATCGACGCGGCGCTGCCGATGAGCCCGAGCAGTCCGCGGGCAGGCGATCCGGCGCCGGCGTTCGGCAAGGTCGTGGTGCCGTGGTTGTGCATGACCGGCACCGAGGACGCGTCGCCGATCGGCGACCAGACGCCGGCGTCGCGGCGCCAGGTGTTCGCCAACCTGCCGGCCACGGTGGACCACTTCGAGCTCGTGTTGCACGGCGCCGAACACAGCGCCTTCGTCGGTGGGGAAGGTCGCGCGCGCCTCCGCGCCGAGAACCCGAACCACCACCGCGCCATCCAGGCGCTGTCGACGGCGTTCTGGGACTGCTACCTGCGCGGCGACGCGGCGGCGCGCGCCTGGCTCACCGGCGACGCTGCGCGGACCGTGCTGGAGCCGTCGGACGTCTGGCAGTGCGCGCCGGCCGCGGCGAAGTGAGCCGGGCACCGCGCGTCACGGCCGCACCAGCAGCTGGTGCAGGCCGGTGGTCGGGTGGGAAGGGCGCCGGAGCGCGGACCCCGACACTTGCCGCCGGCGACCGGCGCGCGACGGTATGGGGCCGTTCTCCGGGGCGCACGGTGCCGACTGGCTTGGGTCGGGCTGCTGCATGGGGCGGTCGGTCCAGCTATGGTGCGCGCACCCGACGGTCGCCGCCGAGGGTTCCCCGATGCCACGACCGCGCCGCGCCATAGCGCCGACCGTCCCGTCCGTCCTGATCCTGTTCGCCGCCCTGACCGGCTGCCGCTCCGCGGGTCCTCCGGCGAGCACCGCGGCGGCCGCAGCCGACGCGCCGCGCCAGATCCACTGGCAGCGTTCGCTCGACGACGCGCTCCTGGTGGCGAAGGCGCAGGGCCTGCCGCTGCTGCTGGCGGTCAACATGGACGGCGAGAGCGCGAGCGACCGGGTGCCGCACGAGCAGTATCACGATCCGGCGTTCGTCGCCGCGACGCGCCACTTCGTCTGCCTCGCCGCGAGCGTGTTCCGCCACACGCCGAACGACTACGACGCCGATGGCCGGCGCATCCCGTGCCCGCGGCTCGGCGGGTGCACCTGCGGCGAACACATGGCGCTCGAGCCGCTGTTGCACGAGCGCTTCCTGGCTGACGGCGAACGGGTGGCGCCGCGCCACGCGGTGATCGGCGTCGATGGCGCGAAGGTGTTCGACCTGTCGCTGAGCTTCGACCTGCGCGACATCGACCGCGCCGTGGCCGGCTCCGCCGGGGCCGCCGTGCTGCGTCCCACGACATCCGCCGACTGGGCGGGGTTGGCGGCGGCGCGGGATGCCGCCGGTCGCGCGGCGTTGGAGCACGCCGTCACGGTGGCCGACGAGGCGGGCCTCGCGGCGGCGCTCGCCGCCATCGCCGCACATGGGGATGCGGGCTCGCTCGACGCGCTGCGGCTCGTCGGCGCGCGGTTGCCCGCGCTCAGCGTGGGGCTGCGCGAGCGCTTCGTGGCGACGGTGGCGGCGCGCGGGCTCGGGGGCGCGGTCGGGGCGCTGCTGCGCGAACGGCTCGGCGGTTTCGGCGACGGCGGCGCGCCGCCGGCCGGTGGGGCCGAACTCGCCGCCGTGCTGGTGCAGGTCGACGGCGCCAGCCCGGCCACACAGGCGCTGCTGGGCGCGCGCGGCGGCGCGTTCGCCATCGCCGATGTGCTCGCGGCAGCGGCGGTGACGCGCACGGCGGCGGCGGGGGCGCCGCCGCTCGCCGGCGGTCCCGACGGCACCATGCCGAGCGCCGAGCAGCTGGTGGCGGAGCTCGAGACGCTCGATGGCCAACTGCGCGAACGCCGCGACGATCCGGTCTTGCTCGCGCGCTACGCCATAGCCTCGCTCGACCTCGCCCGGCGGCACATGGAGACGCAGCAGCGGGACGTCGCCGTGCTGCTCGCCGATGCCGAGCAGAGCTTCCGCCGCGCGCTCGCCGCCGACCCGGCGCACCCCGACTGGTGGATCGAACGCGCCCGCACGGCGTGGTGCGAACAGCGGTTCGGCGACCAGGTCGCGCACGGGCGGGCCGCGGTGCGCGCGGCGATCGGCGTCGACGCCGAAGAGCTGCCGGCGCGCGAACCACTGGCCGGGCCGATGGTGGTGGAGGCGCTGCGCTGGGTCGCCGATGGCGAAGCGCGCCGCTACACCACGTTGCTCGCCGACGAGCCGGCGGCGGCCGGAGCCGCGATCACGGCGGCGCTGCGCGCGTTCGGCGCCGTCGCCGCCAGCGCCTGCGGCACCGAGAACGACTGGGTCACCTTCGCTTCGTTCTGCGGCTCGCTCGGCCTCGCTCGCGAGCAGTTCTTGGCCGCGCGCGCCGGGGCGCTGCGGTTTCCCGGTTCGCGGCCGATCCGCGAGAGCCTGCACGCGGCGTTGTGGCAGGCCGGCCGCGCCGTTGACGTCGTCACCGTCGCCGACGCGGTGCTCGAAGAGCTCGGCGCAGGGCACCCGGGGCGCGCCGACGCGTTGTGGTTCGTGGGCTTCGCCGGCCTGCTCGCGGCCGAGAACGACCGCCGCGCCGAACGGCTGCCGGCCGCGCGGCAGCACTATGCGCTGGCGCGCGAGCGGTTCGCCGCCGCCGCCGCCGCGCGCGCCGACTATCGCGACAACTGCCGCTACATGGTCGCGCTGGCGCACCTCGGCGATGGCCTCGCTGCGGTCGGCGCCGGCCAGCGCCAGCAGGGCGCCGACGACCTCGTGCTGGCGGTCGCGAGCTGGTCGAACCTCGGCGCGGCGCGCGACGGCCTCGGCTACGACGTGCTCGACCTCGTCGACAAGATCGGCGAGTGGCGCGCCGACGGCCCGAGCCCGGTCGACGTGTTGTCGTTGGCGCAGCGGCTCGACGCGGTGGTGCCGGACGATGCGTTCTACGTGGTGGCGCTCGCGGACAGCCAGCTGCGCGAGGCCCTGCGCGCCGACGGCCGCAACCCGGTGCGCACCGAGCGCGACACCGTCGATGCCGCCGGTCGACCGATCCGCATGCTGCTCGGCGTGCCGAACGACGAAGGGGACGCCTACCTGCTGCGCGCGCTGCAACTGCTGCGGTCGCGGCGCGACCGCCTGGTCAGCGAAGAGGACCGCATCACGCTGGCGCAGTGCGCCACGATCTGGGCCGAGCGCCAGTTCGAGCGTGGCCGCCGCGAGGGCGTCGCGGCGGCGCTGCGTGAGGCGGCCGAGGTGCTCGGGATCGAAGGGCCGCCGGTCGCCGAGGACGACGCGCTGGCGACGCTGCAGCATCGGTGCAGCGTGTTGCGGCACCGCCTCGGCGAAGCCCGGCCACGCTGGCGCGACGGCCGCTGACCGGGGCCGGTTCAGCGGGCGGCGGGCCCGGCCGCGAGGGCTGCGTGCGGGTAGCCGTACCAGCGGGGCAGTTCGACGGCGATGCGGCCGTGGATGTAGGCGAGCGTCTCGGGGCGCAGTTGCCGCGCGGCGCCGCCGACCTCGCCGCGACGCACCTTGCGCGCCGCTTCGCCACCCGGGGCCGGCGCCAGCGTCGACAGGCCGAAGTGGTCGTTGTCCTCGAGGCGGCGCATGTTCTCGAAGGCGCCGAAGGCGACCACCTCGTCGGCCAGTCCTGGCGGTGCGGCCTCGCCGAACAAGAAGTGCAGCAGCCGGTGCACTTCGGCATGCGGTGCGCGCCGGAGGTCCTCGTATCGCACCAGCAGCAGCGACGACGGTGCGTGGCGGTGCTCGAACCAGACGCGGTGGAAGGCCAGGAACTTGTCGATGCCGTAGATCGGGTCGTGCACCATCGCGTCGACGTCGCCGGTGAACAGCGGCGTACGTTCGCGGTGCACGTTGTGCATCCACAACGACACCAGCGCGTCGGCGGCGTCGCGCACCAGCAGCACCACCGGCCGGCCGTGGAACGGCTGCAGGTCGACGAACGGCTCGTCGAAGCGCTGCGTGTTGTAGTGCGGCATGGCGTGGGTCACGGCGATCGTGCGCACGCCCCGGGGCAGCGTCTCCCGCGGCCCGATGACGCGGGGGATCCACTCGTCGCCGAGGCCGTGCGCCAGCACCAGCGCCTTGCGCACCATCATCTGCAGCCAGGTGTTGCCGCACTTCGGGTAGCCGACGATGGCGGCGTCGAACGGCGGGCGGGGGATCTCCTGCATGCGCCGGTGGCATCGGCGAAGCGGGGCCTCGGGCTTGATGCGGCCGATAGCGGGTGGATGACCTCGGCAGCGACGACCGACCCGACCACGCGCTGGCGCCGACCGGCGCCGAGGTGGTTGTCGGCGACAGTGCTGGTGTCGTTGGCCGCCGGGTTGGCGGGCGCGGTGGATCCGTTCGGCTGGCATTGCTGCAGCCGCCGGCCGGGAGCCAACGAGAGCACCACCATCAGCCGGCTGCGGGTGCTCGCGGCGGCGCAGGCGCAGGTGCGCATGCAGGCCAGCATCGACCGCGACGGCGACGGGGTCGGCGAGTTCGGCCTCTGCGGCGAGCTCGCCGGCGTGGTGCCGTGGCGAACGGCGCCGACCGCGGTGGTGGCGCCGCCGCTGCTCGGGCCCTCGTGGCGCGACCTCGACGATGGTTGCGTCGTGATCGCCGGCTACCGGTTGCGCTGCTGCCTGCGCGACCGCGACGGCGTCTGGCGGGGGGAGCTCGGCCGAGGCGGCGTCGGCGAAGGCACGATCGACGCCGATGCCGCCGAGCAGGGCTTTGTGTGTCACGCCTGGCCCGAGTCGCCGGGCGTCAGCGGTCGCCGCACGTTCATGGTCGACGCCAGCGGGGTGGTGTGGGCGACGGTGGCCGACGCGCCGCCGTTCGGGGCCGGGCGCGAGCCGGTGCCAGGGCGCGCGGGCCGCGCACTGCCCGACACCGGAGCGGTGCCGGCGGCAGACTTCGTCGATGGTGACGGGACACGCTGGTGCCGCGTCGAGTGACGGCGCCGTCGCGCTCGCTACAGTGCGCGGCCGATGAAGCGCCGTCTCCGCTGCGTGTCGTGGTTGCTGCTCGCCTGCTGCTTCGCCTTCGCCGGCTGCGTGGCGAGCCCCGCGCGGCAGGGGGCGCTGCTGTTGATCGGCGGCGGCCTCGACGACGATCAGGCGGTCGTCTACCGCCGCTTCGTCGAACTCGCCGAGCTCGCCGAACGGCCGGCCGGGGCGCCGCTGCGGCTCGCCATCGTCACCGCCGCCACCGGCCCCGAGGCCGAGGAGGCGACCGACAAGACCGAATCGCTGCGCGTCTTCGCGCCGTCCGTCGAAGTGGTGGTGCTGCAGCGCGCGACCACGACGGCCGCGACGGTGGCGGCGATCGATGCGGCCTCGGGCCTGTTCTTCACCGGCGGCGATCAACAGCGCATCACCGACCGTTATCGCCAGGGGGACACCGACGGCCCCGAGTACACCGCGATGCTGCGGCTGCTGCGGCGCGGCGGCGTCATCGCCGGCGCCAGCGCCGGCTGCGCGATGATGGGCGAGCAGATGTTCCTCGGCGGCAGCAGCGCGCGCGCGCTCGCGGCCCGCGGTGCCGAGCCGCCGCTCGGGCCGCGGCTCGCCGCCGGCATGAGGTTCCAGCCCTGGCTGCTGACCGACTCCCACTTCTTCGAACGCGACCGTCTCGGCCGCCTGGTCGCCGGTCTCGAAGCCGGGCCCGGCCGCTTCGGCCTCGGCGTCGGCGAGGCCGCCGCGGTCGAGATCGACCTGGCGAGCGGCGTGCTGGTCGGCGTCACCGAGGCCGAGTCGCTGCTCGTCGACGCCCGCGCGCTGTATCGGGACGGTGCGCAGCGCCGCGGGCTGCGCGCGCGCCTCGTCGCGGCCGGTGATCGGGTGGCGCTGCGGCAGTGGATGCAGCGGCCGCTGTCGGCGACGATCGCCGCGACCCCGGCCGAGGTCCGGGTGGTGCCGGTGGTCGAACCGGGGCAGAACCGCCAGCTCGCGTCGTGGCGGCTGTGCCGCCTCGCTGCCGCCGCGGCGCCCGGTGTCGGGTGGTCGTTGCCGTTCGACGGCTGGAGCGTGCTCGCCTGGCCGTTGCCCGGAGCAGCCGTCGGCCTCGACGTGATCGTCGACGCCTGATCGGCCGTGGGTCAGCGGGACGCGCGCGGTCGCGTGCGCCCGGCCTCACGCAGCGCCTGCAGCCGCGCCGCCAGCGCCGCGGTGCGCTCGGGTTCGCGGAAGGCCAGGTCGTCGTGTTCGCCGAGGTCGAGCCGCAGGTCGTAGAGCTGCGGCGCCCTGGCGTTGCCGAGCTCGATGCCGACCTTCGCCGCGTAGGCCGGGCCCTGGCCTGGGGCCACGAACTTCCACGGCCCGACGCGCAGCGCCAAGGTCGAGGCCTGTTCGATGACGTGGTCGCGGCCGACCCGATCCGCGCCCAGCAGCGCCGCGAGCTGGTCGAGGCTGTCGACGGCATCGTCGTCGTCGAGCGGCTGGCCGACCAATGCCGCCAACGACGCCAGCAGGTCGACCTGGCTGACCAGCGCCGGCGACACACCCGGTCGCACGCGGCCGGGCCAGCGCACCAGCAGCGGCACGCGGGTGCCAGCTTCGAAGGCGCTGTACTTGCCGCCACGCAGAGGCCCTGCGGGCCGGTGGTCGCCGAGGTGCTCGACCGCGCCGTCGGCGTAGCCGTCGTTGACGACCGGGCCGTTGTCGCTCGTGAACAGCACCAGCGTGTGGTCGGTGAGGTGCAGGCGGTCGAGGCTGTCGAGCAGGCGACCGACGGTCCAGTCGAGCTGCACGATGGCGTCGCCGCGCGGCCCCATCGCCGTCTTGCCGACGAAGCGCGGGTGCGGGGCGCGCGGCACGTGGATGTCGTGGGTGGCGAAGTAGAGGCCGAAGCGGCGGTCCTGGTTGCGTTCGAGGAAGTCGATGGCGCGGGCGACGAAGGTGTCGGCCATCTGCTCGTCGATCCAGCGCGCCGCCGTGCCGCCGCTCATGTAGCCGATGCGGCTGATGCCGTTGACGATCGTCATGTCGTGGCCGTCGAACCACGGCATCTTCAGCAGGTCGGGGCGCTCGCGACCGAGCGGCGCGTCGTCGAGGCGCTGCCGGTAGGAGACCCGCAGCGGGTCGCCGGGGTCGAGGCCGGCCACGCGGTGGTTCTCGACGTAGACGCACGGCACCCGATCGCCGGTCGCCGGCAACAAGAAACACTCGTCGAAGCCGACCTCGAGCGGTCCCGGCGCGATCGCACCGTTCCAGTCGAGGTCGCCGCGGCCGAGGCCCAGGTGCCACTTGCCGATCACGGCCGTGCGGTAGCCGGCGCGCTGCAGCAGCGCCGGCAGCGTCGTGGCGCCGGGCTCGATCACCAGGTTGGCGTCGCCGGGCAGCACGCCGGTGCCCTGTCTGCGGAACGCGTACTGGCCGGTCAGCAGCGAGTAGCGCGACGGCGTGCAGGTCGCTGCGGTGCTGTGGGCATCGGTGAAGCGCAGGCCCGATGCGGCGAGGCGATCGAGGTTGGGCGTCGGCACGCGGGTGGCGCCCTGGCAGCCGAGCTCGCCGTAGCCGAGGTCGTCGGCGTAGATCAGCAGGATGTTGGGCAGCGGCGGCGGCGGTGGGGCCGGCTCCTGGGCGCGCCCGACGACCGTGTTGACACCGGCGGCGAGCAGCAGCAGCAACGGGGTGCGACACATGGCGGCACGGTATGTCCCGTTCCTGCCGTGGGCGAGCCTCGGCTTGACGGTCGGGGGCGTCCTGCCCACGATCCCGCCGCGATGAGCGAAGCCCCCTTGCGAGCCGTGCTCGAGGTCGAGCGCAACGAGGCGCCGATGCGGCAGTACGTGCTCGACGGCCGCCGCTTCCGCATCGGCCGCAGCCTCGACAACGAGCTGCAGGTGCCCGAAGGGCACATCAGCAAGCAGCACGCCGAGATCCGCGTCGAGCAGGGGCGCTTCGTGCTGGTCGACCTCGGCAGCCGCGCCGGCGTGTTCGTCAACGGCCGACCGGTGCAGCGCCACGAGCTCGGCCGCGACGACGTCGTCGAGCTCGGCAGCAATTCGCCGGTGCGGCTGACCTTCCGCGCCGTGGCGCCGGTGCGCCGGGCGTCGCCCGAGTCGACGCTGACGCTGGTGGCGCGGCAAGCCGGCCAGGGCGGCATGGGCTGGCTGGCGCGCTTCTTCGAGTTCAGCCGCAAGCTCGGCGCCGGCTTCTCGCTCGAAGAGGTGCTGCGGGACGTCGTCGATCTCGCCATCGACATCACCGGCGCCGAACGTGGCATGCTGATCCTCGGCACTGCCGAAGGCCCGCTGGAGACCACCGTGGCGCGCGGGGCCGGCGGTTCGGCCTTGCCGCGGGCAGGCCTCAAGGCCAGCGAGACGCTGGTGCGGCAGTCCATCGAGAGCGGCCGACCGTGCGTGATCGAGGACGTCGGCGACCACGCCGACCTGCAGCTCGCGGCCAGCATCGTCTCGCTCGAACTGCGTTCGGCGGTGACGCTGCCGCTGGTGCAGCGCACCACCCGCAGCGACAGCGAGACCACGACGACGACCGTGTTCGGCGTGCTCTACCTGGACAGCCGCAAGGCACAGGTCAACTTCGGCGGCTTCGACCTGCAGCTGCTCGAACGGCTGGCCCACGACGCCTCGTCGGTGATCGAGAACGCGCGGTTGCTCGGCGAGGCCGAGCAGCGCCGGCGCATCGAGCGGGAAGTGATGACGGCGCGCGAGGTGCAGGCGGCGCTGATGCCGGAGAGGTTCGTGTCGACCCCGGTGTTCGACGTCGATGGCGCCTGCGTGCCGTGCCACGAGCTCGGCGGGGACTACGTCGACCAGTTCGACCTCGGCGACGGCCGCTTCGCCTTCGTCGTCGCCGACGTCTGCGGCAAGGGCATCGCCGCGTCGCTGCTCGCCGCCACGCTGCAGGGCGCGCTGGCCGCCGAGATCGTGCGCGAACAGCCGCTCGGCGAGGTCGTCGCGCGCGTCAACCGGCTGCACTGCCGGCTGGCGCCGGTCGGCAAGTTCATCACCATGGTGGTGGTCGTGGTGGCCGCGGACGGCTCGGCGCAGATCGTCAACGCCGGCCACTGTCCGGTGCTGCATGTCACCACGACGGGGGTGCGTGAGGTCGTCACCGACGGCATGGCGCTCGGCCTCGACGCCGAGGCCCGGCACGTCGCCGCCACCCTGCGCCTCTGCCCCGGCGACGCGCTCGTGCTGTACACCGACGGCGTGCCGGAGTGTGCGGCCGCCGACGGTTCGTTGTTCGGCGACCAGCGGCTGCGCGACTTTGTGCACGGCCAGCGCGCGGCGTCGGCGGGTGCTCTGCTGCAGGCGTTGCTCGCCGAGGTCGAACGCTTCCGCCGCGGCGCCGCGGTCAACGACGACCTGACGGCGCTGATCGTGCGGCGCCGCTGATCACCTGGCCCAGCGGTCCCGCCGAGCCTGGGGGATCACTTGCCGAGCGGCTTCTCGAGGCGGTCGACGGCGGCCTGGTCGAACACCGCGAACAGCTCATCGGCGCTCATCGAGCGCGTGGTGACCTTCACCAGGTGCTTGTCGTACATGACGATCGTCAGCTCCTGGCCGTCGTCGCCGTTCTTCTTCAGCAGCGCCTTGTGGGCGCCGTACTCGACCAGCTCGCCGCCGTCGGCCTTGGCGATGGCCGGGTTCGACAGCATCATCGACATCATCGACACCAGCGGCGAGTTGGCCATGACCTCGACGTCCATGCCCTTGCCGTCCTTGCCTTCGTAGTGGCGCGTGATCGTCGAGCCGAGCGCGGCGAGGCCGGCGGCGAACGGGTTGGCGGCTTCGTCCTTCGGGTCGTCGTCCTTGACCGTGAAGGCGGCCGGCTTCGGCAGCGCCGCGAGCACCGCCAGGCGCTGTTTCTTCTGCACGTCGCGGATGGCGGCCTGCAGCGCCGAGATGGCGCCGCCGAACTCGCCGGCCTCGAACGCCTTCTGCGCCGCGACCAGCGCGTCGGTGAAGGTCAGTTCCTTGGGCGCGCTGGAGCGCTTCTGGGCGACGGCGGGCATCGCGGCGGCGGCCGCGAACAGGATGCTGAGAAGGAGTCGGTTGTGACGCATGTTGCCTCGGGAAGACGCAGCAGGCTAGGCGGCGAACCGGGGCCGGGGGAATACCACGCTCGGCCAGGGTCGACACGAGGGCACGACCTGGTTGCGCTGCCCCGCATGCAGATGGGGTCGGGCATGTTCGGTCGGGCTGCCCCCTGGCAGCATTCGTCGCGCCGATTAGCCTTCCAGCCACTTGCAGGGGGGGATGTCCCTCACCTGCGTCTCGTTCTCCAGCAATCCCATGACCAAGTTCCTTCTCCCCCTCGCCATCGCCTGCGTGGCGCCGTTTGCGGCCGCGCAGAGCTGTTTCTCGTTCGCTCCTGGCGTGATGATCGGCAGCGCTACGACGACGTTCTCGGACGTCATCCTGCCGATCCAGCCGATCGGCTTCGCGTTCCCGCTCGCCGGTTCGACCTACACCGACATCCACGTCTCCGACCACGGCCTCGCCTTCTTGTCGAACGGTGGCGTGCCGACGCCGCCGGTGGCGACGCCGCTCGTCTACACGCCGTCGACCGCGAGCTTCACCGCCAACGGCCCGATGCTGTGCGCCTTGTGGACCGACGTCGTCTGCCAGGGCACGGCCGAGATCTGGCTCGACAGCCAGCCGACGCACTGCACGGTCACCTGGCTGCGGCACCAGAACTTCGGCATCCCGACGCCGCAGTGGCACATGCAGATGACGCTGCTGCCGAGCGGCGCAGTCACCTTCGCCTGGAGCCCCGGCGCCACCAACAACTCGACCTTCGGCTCGCCCTCGGATGAGGGCATCTGCGGCGTCACCCCGGGCGGTGGTGCGTTGCTGCCGGCGGCGGTCGACCTCTCGGCCGGTGCGGCGACCATCGACAACACGGTGTTCGAGCACTGGGCGGTCGCGGGCACCTTCGACCTGGCCAACACCGGCCTGCAGCTGATCCCGACCAATCCGGGCTGGGTCTCGGTGCCGCTCGGTGCGCCGACCGGCTGTGCGGCGGTCGCCGACTACGGCGCCGGCTGCGGCGGCAGCATCGACTCGGTCTACCAGGACGTCTCGGGCGCCAACTGGGACCTCGATGGCAGCACCATCACCTGGCTGCGCACGGCCAGTGGCTACGCGGTGGTGAACAGCATCCCGGGCACCTACGTGCCCCCGGGCGGCGGCGCCTTGCCGGTCGCCTCGGGTCTGCTCGACGGCGAGCAGTCGTTCCCGCTGTCGCTGGCGATGCCGGTGCCCGGTGGCACCAGCAGCAGCATCACGGTCACCACCAAGGGCCAGGTCGAGGTCAGCGGCACGCCGACTGGCAGCATCGACTGGTCGCCGACCGTGGCCGAGCTGTTGAACCGCGTCAACACGCACTTCTGCGTCTGGCACGACCTCTACCAGGCTCCGGGCGGCGCGGGCACCATCACCTTCGAAGAAGTCGGCGGCGTCGCCTTCGTGACCTTCGACGGCGTGCAGTCGCTCGGCTCGACGCTGACGAACACGTTCCAGTTCCAGCTCGACGAGGCCACCGGCAACGTCACGCTCGTGATCGTCTCGGGTGCCGGCATCAGCGACCCGGCCAACACCGACGCCTGCATCGTCGGCTATTCGGTCGGCGGCGCCTCGGTGGACCCGGGCAGCACCGACCTGTCGGCGTTCGCCGGCGCGGTCGCGATCGAGGACGTCGGTGGTGGTGGGCCGATGACGCAGACCACGACCGGCGGCCTGCCGGCGTTCGGCAACTCCGGCTTCGCCTACGTCGTCAACAACGTGCCCGGCGTGCTGCCGCTCGCCTTCATGTTCTTCGGTGACACGGCGATCAACCCCGGCATCCCGCTGGGCTTCCTCGGCATGCCCGGCTGCGAGGCGTACAGCAACCTCAACCTCGGCTCGTACACGTTCCCGGCCATCGGCTCGGGCACGTTCCCGCTGCCGATCCCGAACAACCCGACGCTGGTCGGCATCACCATCTCGGCGCAGACGGTCGCGTTCTCGGCGGCGACCCCCGCCGGCCTGGTGACGTCGAACGGTACCGTCGCCACGCTCGGCCTCTGATCCCGCCGCCCGCCGCCTGGCGGGCTGCTGCTGACGGCGCGGCCGCCTCTTCGCAGGTGGCCGCGCCGTCGCGTTTCCGCCGGCCGCGCGCACAATGGGGCGATGGACCACGAACAGTTCCTGCGCCAGGCGATCGAGCTCGCGGCCACC
Organism: Planctomycetota bacterium; assembly: GCA_016793265.1. Lineage (GTDB taxonomy): Bacteria > Planctomycetota > UBA1135 > UBA1135 > UBA2386 > JAEUHT01. The sequence continues at coordinate 1,970 of JAEUHT010000213.1, read as the reverse complement.
GGCATGCGGCAAGGTCGCGGCGGCCCGTTCGGCTGCGTGATCGTGCGGCATGGTGTGGTGGTCGGACGGGGCAGCAACGAGGTGACGTCGAGCAACGACCCGACGGCGCACGCCGAGGTCGTGGCGATCCGCGCCGCCTGCCGCGAGCTCGGCACGTTCCGCCTCGACGACTGCACGCTCTACACGAGCTGCGAGCCGTGCCCGATGTGCCTCGCCGCGGTCTACTGGGCACGCATCCCGACGCTGTTCTACGGCAACCGCCGCAGCGACGCGGCGGTGATCGGCTTCGACGACGAACTGCTCTACACCGAGCTGGCGCGGCCGATCGGCGAGCGGCGGCTGCGCATGCAGGAGCTGCTGCGCGACGAGGCGCTGGCCGGGTTCCGCGAATGGGCGGCGAAGGGCGACCGCACGCCGTACTGAGCGGCGCGGGGGCAGGCGTTCACTTCGTGGTCGGCGGTGCGTAGCGCTGCGCCAGCTCGGGTTTGCCCCAGCGGGTGTAGAGCTCGTGCAGGTTGGCGTCGGGCGGCACCAGTTGGCCCTTGACCGCCATCGCCTGGTCGGCGGCGGCGAACCTGTCGCGGCAACGCAGCAGCGCCTGCTCGGCGGCGTCGAAGCGCTGCAGCGCCAGCAGGCCGCGGCCGAGGCCGAGGTCGCAGCGGTAGAGGTTGGCGAGCTGGGGCGGCGTCGCCTGCGCCGCGAGTTCGCGGACCTGCTCGAACATCGGCAGCGCGACGTCGAGGTGGCCGGCGAAGCGGTGGCAGTCGGCGAGCAGGGCCTGGGTCATCAGCGTGCCCTCGTGGCTTGGGCCGGCGGCCTCGCGGCGCAGCTCGAAGGCCTCCTCGGCGTGGCGGATGGCGGCGTCGTACTGGCCGAGCTCACGCTCGGCGGTGGCGAGGTTGGCGAGGATGCGGGCGTAGACCGGGTGGGCGCGGCCCTCACGTTCGCGGATGCGGTCGGCGGCCTCGCGGTAGAGCGGCGCGGCGCGGTCGAACTCGCCGATGCCGTAGCTGACGCCGGCCAGGTTGTTGAGCGTGGCGATGGTGTCCGGGTGGTCGTCGCCGAGCGCGCGCCGCCGCACGTCGAGCAGCCGCTGCAGCGTCGGCAGCAGTTCGCGCCGCTGGCCGCGCGAGTACTGCACCATCATCAGGTTGTTGAGCGCGGTCAGCGAGTCCGGGTGGTCCTCGCCCTTCACCGCCACGAAGCCCTCGAAGGCCTCGCGGTAGAGTCGCTCCGCGGGTTCGAGCTGGCCGAGCTCGTGCAGCACGCCGGCGAGCAGCGTGGTCGCCACCGGCGTCGAACGGTCGTGCGGGCCGCGCGTGGCGCGCATCTGTGCGACCAGCGGTTCGAGCAGGCGGCGCGCGGCTTCGCGGTCGCCGCTGGCGCGCAGCAGGTCGGCGCGTCGGGTCGCGATGGCGGTGGTGGTGAAGTCGGTCGGCGGCAAGGTGGCGGCGATGCCTTCGCCGCGCTGCAGCGCTGCGTCGGCCTCCTTGAGGCGACCGCGGCGCTGCAGCACGAGCGCCAGATCGACCAGCACGCGGGCGACCTCGGGGCTGTGCTGCCCGTGGCCCGTCTCGGCGGCGGCGAGGCTGTGCCGCAGGTGGGTCTCGGCTTCGTCGAGCATGCCGAGGCCGAAGTAGGCGAGGCCGATGGTCTGGCCGAGCGCGCTCTGCAGCCCCGGCTGCGAGGCCAGGCGCGCGTCGCTGTCGCGGGCCGCGCGGGCCAGGGCGTCGGCCATCTTGACGTCGCGCCCGTCCTTGCCCGGGTCGACGGCGCTGAAGACATCGAGCAGGAAGTCGGAGGCGGCCGCGGCGCGGCGGGCCTGGGCTTCGGCGATGGTGCGGCCGTCGCGTTCCCTCGCCTCGGCGGCGGTCGTGCGCAGCAGCGCTTGGGTGACCACGATCAGGGCGCCGACGGTGACCAGCACGACGGCGGCCCCGGCGGCGACGGCGACGCGGTGGCGGCGCACG
>JAEUHT010000155.1 GCA_016793265.1 Planctomycetota bacterium | reverse complement strand
GCCCTTCCATGCCGATGAACCGATCCACACGTCTCGTGCTCAGCGCCGCCGTCCTCGGCGCCAGCCTGCTCGCCCAATCCAACGAACGCGGCGCCAACTACGACGGCGCCCTCACCGACATCTCCAGCGCGCGCGCCTGGGGCCGCCGCGGACTCGCCTACCCGAACGGCGAGGTCAGCATCTCCTTCCAGAACCAGCTCTGCAACCCCGGCACGATCCCGATCGAGTGGCGCGCCCCGGGCGGCTCGGTCGGCAGCACGATCCTCAGCGACCACCCGAAGTTCGGCTTCCTGGTCGCGCGCGAGGTCGGCGGCCGTCTGGTGCAGATCTCCGACTGGTCGTACTGCAAGCACGCGTTCTACGCGCTGGCCAGCCCGTCGACCTGCACCGGCACCTGTGTGCCTCCGGCCGTCGCCGGCACCCAGCTCGGCGTCAAGTGCTCGGACATCTACTCGAACAGCAACAACGCCAGCCGCACCTACCTCGGCCCGCCGGCCGAGATCAACCCGTGGCTCGGCTCGTGGCCGGCGACCGGCAACTACTTCGACGTCGGCGACCCGGCGCAGAGCAACTTTCCGCAGCCGGCCGACGGCATCCGCAGCCTCAACACGACCGGCTTCGACAACGTCAAGAACCGCGTCACCATCCGCGAGCAGGACCTCGTCGGCGCCACCTCGCAGCTGTTCTTCCAGATCCACGTGATCCACGAAGGCGAGCGCGTCGAGAACCGCGCCAACAACGTCATGTCGCGCCCGTTCGGCCTGACCTGGGGCGGCTCGTCGTGGACGGCCAGCACCAGCGGCACCGCCACGCTCGGCTCGATCCTGACGCGCTGGCCCGGCGCCACGATCACCTCGGGCAGCAACGGCGGCACCGGCACCCACTTCGACGACGACGGCCGCTTCCTGGTCGCGGTCAAGGTCAGCGGTCCGGTCGGCGGCATGTGGCACTACGAGTACGTGGTGCAGAACCTCGACAACGACCGCGGCGGCGCCAGCTTCCGCCTGCCGATCTGCGACGGCGCGCGGGTCAGCAACCTCGGCTTCCGCGACATCGACCAGAACCCGCTCAACGACTGGCTGCCGACCGTCGCCAACGGCGAGATCACCTTCACCGACGGCGCCGGCAACCCGCACAACTGGAACACCCTCTACAACTTCTGGTTCGACTGTGACGTCGCGCCGACGGCCGGCAACGCCAGCATCGACCAGGCCCGGCCGGGCCCCGGCGCGCTGACGGTGACGGTGCCGACGACGGTGCCGGGCCACCAGCCCGCGCTCTGGCTCGCCGGCGCCTGCGGCACGCCGACCACCGACCTCGAGGTCAACGGCGTGCCCGCGGCCGGCAACCTCGCCTTCGCGCTCGAAGTGCAGAGCGGCCCGAACGTGCCGGTGCTGCTGTTCTTCAGCGGCGCCGAGGTCTCGGTGCCGTTCGGCGGCGGCTGCGAGTGGCACCTCGACCTCGCCGCCGGCGCCCCGGTCGGCCTGCTGGTCACCGACGGCAACGGCCCGGCCACGGTGCCGATCCCGGTCAACGCCGGCCAGACGCCGGCCGACCTCTGGTTCCAGGGCGCGTCGTTCGTACCGGCGCCGCCGGTGCTCGGCCTCGTCGGCCTGTCGAACGCGCTGCAGGTGCGCTTCGCCAGCTCCGGCTGCAACTGAGCCGGCCGCGGCGGCGGCGAGCCGTCACCGCCGCCTAGTTGCGACGCAGCAGGTTGCGCCGCTGCTTGGCGCGTTCCATCGCCTGCTGCGCCGCGGTCGGCGCCGCCTTGCCGGCCTCGAGGTGCCGCGCCAGCGCCCGCACCGTGGTGAAGCGGAACAGATCGGTGACCTGCAGGTCGACGCCGAGCCGCTGCACGATCTCGCGGTGCACCCGCACGGCGAGGATGCTGTGCCCGCCCGAGTCGAAGAAGTTGTCCTCGACGCCGACGTCGTCGGTGTTGAGCGCCTGCTTCCAGATGTTGAGGATGGCGTCCTCGGTGGCGTCCTGCGCCGCCGCGACCGGCCGCGGCGCCCCTGCCGCGACCACACTCTCGGGCGCCGGCAGCGCCTTGCGATCGATCTTGAGGTTCGGTGTGCGCGGCAGTTCGGCCAGCACCACGAAGTGGCTCGGCACCATGAACTCGGGCAACAGCGCGCGCAGGTGCGCCCGCAGTTCGTCGGCGGCCGGCGCCGCGGCGCGGGCGACCAGGTAGGCACACAGCCGGGCTCCGTCGCCGTCCTTCTGCGCCACGACGACGTTCTCACGCACCTCGGGGTGCCGCGCCAGCGCCGCCTCGATCTCGCCGAGCTCGATGCGGTGACCACGCACCTTGACCTGGTTGTCCTTGCGACCGAGGTACTCGAGCACGCCGTCGGCGGTCCAGCGCACGAGGTCGCCGGTGCCGTAGATGGTGCCGCCGGCCACGAACGGGTCGGCGCGGAAGCGCTCCGCCGTCAGCTCCGGCCGGCGGAAGTACCCCGCGGTGACGCCGGCGCCGCCGATCCACAGCTCGCCGGCGGCCCCGATCGGCACCGGCTGCAGGTTGTCGTCCAGCACGTAGGCCGTCTGGTTGGCGAGCGGCCGACCGATCGGCACCGGCAGCGCCGCCCCGACCCGCTGCGTGGTCGACCACACCGTCGTCTCGGTCGGACCGTAGACGTCGTGCAGGTTCGGCACCAGCTCGCGCAGCTGCCGCGCCAGTTGGTCCGGCAGCGCCTCGCCGCCGACCAGCAGGTGCGTGAGGCCACGCAGCGCCGCTGCCGCCTTGGGGTCGAGCAGCAGCATCGAGGCCATCGACGGCGTGCACTGGAAGTGCGTGACACCGTGCGCATGCATCGCCTCGGGGATCGTCTCGGCCGGCGCCGTCGCGGCCGGCGTCGCCTGCCCGGCCGCGGCGTGGGCGGCGTCGCAGCGCCGCTTGAGCTCGAGCAGGTGCGGCAGGCTCTGCAGCACGCGCTCGGTGGCGACGCCGAAGTCGACCAGACAGGCGATCTCGTCCACCTGCATGGCCCGCAGCCGATCGACGGTCTTCTCGCAGCTCGCGGGCGTGCCGAACAGGCCGCTCTGGCGGTAATAGCGCTCGAACGAGAAGTCGAGCAGCGCCTCGAAGTCCGCCGGCGTCAGCCCGCCGTTGAGCAGCGCGTCGAGTTCGCCCGGCTTGTCGACGCGGCTCTTGAAGGCCGGGAACGACCACGCCGCCTGCTTGACGAGGTCGATGCTGCTGCGCAGGTAGCCCTTCATCGGCTCGCGCACGATCGTATGCACCTGCTCCTCGTCGTCGCCGACGAACGTGTGCAGCATCAGCGTCACCTTGCCCTCGCCGGCGTGGCCGGCGGCGCGCCAGGCCTGGCGGTAGACGTCGAGCTTCTGCTGCAGCTCCTCCAGGCTCTGGCCGAGCAGGTGCGTCAGCACGTAGCAGCCCGCCTCGCCGGCCTGCCGGTAGGTCTCCGGGTTGCCGGCGACGGTGATCCACGTCGGCAGCACCTTCTGCACCGGCCGCGGCAGCGTGCGGATCGGCACCATCTGCTGGTCGTGGCCGGGGAACTCGACGCTGTCGCCGCGCCACAGCGCCTGCACCTGGCGGATGCCGGTGAACATCACCTGCTTGCGCTCGGCGAAGGCCTCGGGCCGCAGCACGAAGTCGCGGCCGTGCCAGCCGGCGGCGAAGGCGATGCCGACGCGGCCGCGCGACAGGTTGTCGACCAGCGCCCACTCCTCGGCGACGCGGATCGGGTGGTGCAGCGGCAACACGCACGATCCGGCGCGGATGCCGACGCGCTGCGTCACCGCGGCGATCGCGGCCGACGCCACCGACGGGTTGGGGTAGAGCCCACCGAAAGCGTGGAAGTGGCGCTCGGGCGTCCACACCGCCTCGAAGCCGTGCTGGTCCGCGAAGCGCGCGCCGTCGAGCAGAAGCCGGTACTTGTCGTCCTGGTGTTCGCCTTCGTCGCTGGCGAAGTAGAACAGGCTGAACGTGATCGGCCGCGCCGCCGCCGGCGCCGCCGCCGCCGCCTGCTGCGCGCGGCTGCCTTCGCCCGGGTGCACGACGACGGTGAAGCCGCGGCACAACGTCCACAGCAGCTCCAGCACCGAGATGTCGAACGACAGGCTCGTCACCGCCAGCCAGACGCCGGCGTCGGTGCCGAGCACCCGGTCCATGCCGACGAAGAAGTTGCTGGCGTTGCGGTGCCGCACCATGACGCCCTTCGGCTTGCCGGTCGACCCCGAGGTGTAGATCACGTAGGCGATGGCGTCGCCGTCGACCGCATCGTCGGCGGGCGGCGCGGCCGCGGCGATGTCGGCGGCGTCGGCGTCGAGGTCGACGCGCACGCAGGCCACGGTCGGCGCCGCCGGCAGGCTCTTGCGATCGACGATCAGCGCCGCCAGCTCGGCGTCTTCGGCCATGAACTGCAGCCGTTCGCGCGGGTAGGACGGGTCGAGCGGCACGTAGGCGGCGCCGCACCGCAGCGCAGCCAACACCGCGGTGACCATGCCGAGGCCACGTTCGGTGCAGATGCCGACCCGATCGCCGGGCCTTACGCCGCGACCGCGCAGCCAGCCGGCGAGCCGGTCGACGGCGCCGGCGAGCTCCTGGTACTTCACCTCGGCCCCGCGGCAACGCAGCGCCACCTGCTGCGGCCGCTGCCGCGCCGTGGCGAAGAACTGGCGGTGCACACACGGTTCGCTCGCCGCCGGCGCCGCGGTCGTATTCCACTCCCGCAGCAGCTTGTGCAGCTCGGCGTCGTCGAGCACGGCGACCTCGGCGAGCGGCGTCGCCGACCGCGTCGCCGCAGCGCGCGCGAACACCGCCAGCCGCGCCGCGAGCCGGGCCGCGGTCGCCTCCGGCAAGGCGCGGCGGTCGTAGCGCAGCCGCAGGCCGCCGTCGGCGGCGATCGTGAACTCGAGCGTGCCCGGCGCCACCGGCAGCGCCGGGGCGGCGACGTTCAGGCGCACCGGGGCCTCCAACACCACGTTCGCCGGCAGCGCATCGTGGCGACGGCCGACCAGCTCGTGCAGCAGCGGGGCCCGGCTGCCGGCCTGCTGCAGTTGTTGTGCGAGCGCCGTCAGCAGCTCGCCGACCGGCCGCCGCGGCGGCAGTTCGCCCGCGAACGGCGGGAACGCCACCACGAGGTCGGGCGCCGCGTCGGCGGCGGCGGCGTTGCCGGCCGTGCGCAGGCCGAGCGTGAACGCCGCGGCCGCGCTGGTGCGGGCGAGGAACGCGACGCACAAGGCCGCGGTGGCCAGCGGCGAGCTCACCGCCGGCAGCGCCACCACCAGCTCCATGGCCTCGGCGGGGCCCGTCGCCGGCACGCCCTCCGGCACCGCCAGCGGCTGTTGCTGGCGCAACACCGGGACCCAGTGCCGTTCGCCCGGCGCCGCCGCCCGGCCGAGCTCCGTCCACGTCGCGCGCTGGGCCGCGGTCGCCGCCGGCAGCACGGCCCCGGCGACCACCCCCGCCATCGCCAACGCCGCCGCGTCGAGCGGGAAGCCACGCTGGCAGCGCAGCCGCGACAGGGCGACGTCGCCGCCGCTGCCGCAGGCGACGACCACGGCATCGCCGGCGACCGCCACCACCGTGCCCGGCGCCTTGCCGCTGGCCGGCCGCAGTTCGACCGCCCCCGGCACGCAGACGCCGTCGGCGGCGCGCACCTTGGCGCTGACCACCGGGTTGCGGTAGCCACCGTGGTCGAAGGCACGCACCAGCCGCGCCACCTCGTCGGCCGGCCGCGTGAAATCGAGCACGGCCATCGCCTCCGGCCGCGCCGTGCTGGCGAAGAAGGTGCGCCGCGTCAGGTCCTGCGGCCGCGGCTGCAGCCGCTGCTGGACGAGGCCGTCGACGAGCTCGGCGAACGACTGCTGGCCGACCGTGAAGCAGCGCGCGTTGAGCGTGAAGGCGGTGTCGTCAGGCTCGATCGCGAAGGTCTTCTGCAGCAGGATGGGCCCGGTGTCGGCGCGCGGCTCGACCAGGTGCCAGGTGATCGCGTGCTCCCGTTCGCCGTGCCAGAGCGCCCAGCAGGTGGCGTTGAGGCCGGCGTAGCGCGGCAGCGGGCCGTCGTGGAAATTGATCGCCGACACGCGCGGCAGGAGCAGCACCGCCTCCGACAGCAGCGACAACCAGGTGATCGCGAACAGATGCTCGAAGTGTTCGCCGGCCAGCAGCGCGGCGAGATCCTGGTTGGCGTCGAGGCAGCGCAACCCCTGCTGCTCGCACCAGCGCCGCACCTTGTCGGAGTCGGTGGCGACGGCGGCGACCCGATGCCCACGCTCACGCCACACGTCCACACACTGCAGCAACAGGGTATCGGAACCGAGGAAGACCGCAGCCAGGGACGACGCCATTGAGTCCTTCGAATCGGAGGTTCGGGAGCGCCGCCTTGATACGGGACCGGGACCACGATCACCAGTCGGCGGCAGGCGTAGCGAGCGCGGCCGAGGCAGCGATGGCAAGGAGTCTACGACGATGCCGGCTCGCCACGTAGAGTGCGGCCAGTGAAGGTCCGCACCGTGATCCTGTTCTTCGTCCTCACCGCCGTCGCGGCCTGGGTGTTGGCCAAGCGACTGCACCAGTTCGCCTACTGGATTGCCCGCAAGGACCACGCCGAGATCGCCGCCATGGCCACCGGCGGCTGGTCCGTGCAGCGGCTCTATGTCGAGCCCGGAGTGACGCTGGTCGGCCTGGTGCGGCCGCCGCGCAGCGCCGACGCACCGTGGCTGCTGTTCGCGCCCGGCAACAGCTCCGCGCTGCTCGACGGCTTCCGGCAGGTGCTCGACGGACTGGTCGGCGACCGCGACCTCGGCCTCGCCTTCTTCGCCTGGCGCGGCTTCGAGGCCTCCGACGGCGTGCCGAGCCCGGCGGGCCTGCGCCTCGACCTGCACGCGGCCTGGCGCTGGCTGCGCGGCCGCGGCGTGCCCGCCGAACGCATCGAGTTGTGGGGCTACTCGCTCGGCGCCACGGTGGCGGCGCAGGTCGCCGCCGAGCTGGCCGACACGGGCGAACGGCCGCGCCGGCTGGGCCTGATCGCGGTCGGCGAACGCTTCACGGTGATGCGCACGGGCCTGTTCGGCCGCTTCCTGCCGAGCCACGTCTACGAGCTCACCAGCACGCTGCCGCAGCTGCCGGCGCCGATCGTGATCGTGCACGGCAGCGACGACGACGCCCTGCCGATCGACGGCGCCCGCCGCCTCGCGCAGCAGCTCGGCGGGCGCGCCGTGCTGCACGAACTGCCGGGCAAGGGCCACGCCGACCTGTGGCCGGCCGCGCGCGAGGTGCTGCTGCCGCGCTGAGACCGCGCCCTACTGCACCGTGAACGAGAGCCGCGGGAACGTCTGCTTCTTGTCCAGGTATCCCGGCGGCAGCTCCCAGGCCACTTCGATCGTCGCCGCGGCGGGGAACGGCTGCCGCGGCACGAAAGCGACCAGCCCGGCCGCGCTGTCGGCCTCGTCGGGCGCGCCGTCGTAGTGCACGAACACCCCGTCGACGCGGCGATCGCCCTGGTACACCGCGCAGCGCACCAACGTGGCATCCCTGGGCCGGATGTCGCGCAGGAAGTGCAGCGTCAGCGGCATGCCGACGACGTCGTCGGCCGACACCCCCACCGCCTGCAGCGCGGCCAGCGCCCCCGGCCCGAGGTCCCCCGCGCGCGCGGCCCCCGCCACCGCACGCTGACCGTGGCGCGGCCAGCACAGCGGCAACCCCTGCTTCGGCGCCGCCGGCGGCAGGGCCAGATCGAGCAACCACGACGCCTGGCCGACGTTGGCCGCGAACAGCTCGCGCCCCGGATGCAGCAAGGCCTCGCGCGTCACCGGCGCCGTCATCCAGGTCGCCACCGCCGCCGCCGCGTCCTTCTGCGTCGACCGCAGCAGCGTGCGACCGACCGCGCCCGGCAGTTCGGGCAGCGGCACCACCTCCTTCGGCTTCTTCTTCTGCAGCGCCTCGGCCTTCTGCAGCAGGATGTCGAACTGCTGCGCCGCGACCACGTCGGGGCCGACCGCGAAGTAGTAGCCCGCCGGCCCGACCTCGGCCTCGGCGCGGGCGCCGTCGATCAGGTCGACGAGCGCCTTGGCGTCGAGCCGCTGCTTACGATCGGCGGCCTTCGCCGGGATCGCCTCGGCGACCATCGCCTTGCGCAACTCGGCGCCGCGCGCCCAGTGCTCACGCCAGTCGGCGTCGAGCTTCGGCAACGAGGCCCCGGTGCGGCGCTGGAACTCGTTCTCGACCTCGGGCGGCGTGTGGATCTGCGGCGACTGGCTCTGGTCGAGCTGCCAGATCAGGGCGGCGTCGACGTGCAGCAGGTAGTGGCACATCGCCCAGGCCTTGACGCGCTGCTCGTTGCTGAAGCGCGCCGCCGACAGCAGCACCAGCTCGCTCGTGCGCGTGTCGCTCTTCGCCCACGCCGACTCCTCGGCGATCTGCATCCACACCGCGAGGTCGGGCAGCAATGGCTTCGACTGCCAGGACGACACCGTGTGGTCGTGCTTCTGTTCGAGCATGAAGGTCAGCGTCTGGCCGAACAAGAGCCCGCAGGCGGCGTGGCCGATGCCCTCCCAGAGGCCGTCGGTGTGCACGCCGGCGGCGTCTTGCACGACGCCGCGCACCGCCTGGTCGCGCCAGGCCGGCATGCCGTGCACGGTCTTGTAGAGGCGCAGGTTCTGGTCCTGCCACTGCACGAAGGCGAGGTCGACGTCCTGCTTGAGGAAGGCGAGCCGGTCCGGCGTGAACTGCCCCGCACACTGGTCGAGCACGGCGCCGTAGCCCTTGCCGTCGACGAACAGCAGGTCGCGGCGCCGACGCGGCCAGAACACCTCACCACCGGCGGTGCCGAACAGCGTGCGCGCCAGCAGCAGCGCCCGTTCGCAGTCCATCGCCAGCGACTGCAGGTCGGCCAACGGCAGCACGCCCCACAGCTCGAAGTGGTCGGAGCGCACCCCCGTGTTGGGGATGCCGGCGGCGTCGAGCAGCGGGTGGTGGCGACCTTCGAGCACGGTCACGTGGAACGTGTGGCTGTTGAGCCAGTCGCAGGCGCCGCGGATCGCGCGCGCGCGCCGCAGCATGTGCAGCGCGGCCGGGTCGAAGGTGAAGCCCTCGAACTCGTCGAGGGCGCGCGCCCCGGCCGCCTCCTTGTCGCCGGGGTGGAACCGCAAGACCCGCTGCCAGTGGCGCTGCGCCTTGCCGAGCTCGTTGGCGGCGGTGAAGGCCCGCGCCAGCTCGCGGTGGCCCTGTTCGAGCTCCTTCTCCAACGTGGCCAGTTGCTGGTCGATCTTCTTGAGCTCGCGCGCGCCCTTGCCGTCGGGCTTGAGGTCCTTGTCGAGCACGAGCCTGGTGTCATCCTTGCGCCAGAGGTCGCCGACCTTGACGAAGCCGGTGCGTTCGCGGGCCTTCGTGTCGTCTTCGGCGTACTCGAGCCAGATCTCGCGGCGCAGCGCCAGCGCCCGCGCGTGCTGCTTGTGCGCCTGCAGCGCATCGGCCGCGGCGTGCAGCCCGTCGACGGCACGCGCCGTCAGCTTCTGCTCCTGCTGCGGCAACGCCGGGTCCTGGGCCGCGAGGCCGATCGTCACGACAGCGCCGACCAGGGCGCGTACGAACATCTTGAGCACGGTCGTCATTTGGCGAGGAAGGTCACGTCGTGGCTGCCGCCGTCCCAGGTCCATTCGGCCCGCAGGTCGACGCCGCGTTCGAGCGGTTCGGCCGGGTAGAACACCCACAAGCCCGGCGCCGAGGTGCGCCGGCTGCTGCCGTCGCCCGCCACCAGCCAGCCCTCGACGGGCGCACCGCGGCGGGTGACCTTGCAGGTGACGTTCTTGGTGGCACCGTACATGTGCAGCGTCAGCGGGCAGCCGACCTGCTTCTGCTTCGGCCGCTTGTGCGCGGCGAGCAGCCGCACGACCTCCGGCCCGAGCAGGTCGACGTCGACCGCCGCCGGGATCGGGTCGCGCGCGCGGCCGCCCTGCAGGTTGGCGATCGGATACAGCGCGTTGGTGAGCTGCGGCTTGTCGTTGCGGCCGCGGGAGGCGTCGATGACGACGAGGCCGCCCTCGGCGTAGATGCCGACGGTGTCGATGTTGGGGTTCAGGATCGCGTCGCGATAGCCGGGCAGCTGCAGCCACTGCTCGACCGCCTTCTTGGCGTCCTTGTCCTTCGTCCACACCAGCGCCGTCGCCGCGAACGCCCGCCCGCTGTTGCTGAACGCCGGCTTGCCCGGCACCTGCGTGTGCTCCTTGTCGGGTCCACGCTGGTCCTTGTTGGCCTTCAGGTAGTCGACGTGCTCCTTGCAGGCGATCGACAGCTGCGACGACCAGCCGACCGCCGCGCGGTCGTACTGCTGCCGCAGGCGGTTGAACTGCTCCAACCACGCCGGCGCCTCCTTGCTGGTCGCCTCCAGCGGCGTCGTGCGGCTCAGCACCGCACGCTTGATCGCCGAGTCCTCGGTCCAGAACCGCCGCCAACGGTCCTCGACGTGCTGCAGCGGCATGCCGGCCAGCTTCTGGAACTCACCGAGCACGTCGTTCTCGGTGCGCGACTTCGGCGCGCAGTCCTGCAGCCGGCGCAGCAGCAGCGGATCGCGGCGCAACAGGTAGTCGCAGAACGACCACGCCTTGATGCGCGCGTCGGACGGGAACTGCGCCGCCTTCAGCAGCGGCAACCGCGCCGCCGCGGTGCCGCCCTGCTGCCAGGCGATCTCGACGGCGAGCTCGCGCCAGGTGTCCATGTCGGGCAGCAGCAGCTTGTTCTGCTCGCGGTTGCCCGACACGGTGTGTTCGGGCTTCTGCTGGCCGACCGAGAACACGAGGTTCTTGCCGAAGAACATGCCGACGATGGCGTGGCCGATGCCCTCTTCGAGCGCGTCGGCGCTGAGCCCGGCGTAGTCCTGTGCCACCCAGCGCACGGCGAGGTCGTAGACGACCTCGGTCTGTTCGGCGGCGGCGAGGTGCACCGAGTCGATCTCGGTCGCCGAGGCGTTCTCGACCAGGAACTCGACGTCGCCGGCCGGCGCGCTGAGCCGCACCACCGCGGTCCATTGCGCCTTCTGCTTGAAGAAGGCGAGCTGGCGGCTCCGCACGCGCGGCGGGAAGCCCTCGTAGCCGGCGAACGCCTGCTCGCAGAACGCGAGCGAACGTTCCGCCCAGGTCGCCGCCTGCTGCAGCACTTCGGGCTCCCAATCGCCGTAGACGACGAAGTGCTCGCTCTTGACGGCGCCGTAGGCGACGTGCGCCTTGTCGATCATCGCCAGCTTCTCGTCGCAGCGGGCCACCGCCACCGGCTGCTGCGACAACTGCGTGATGGCGCGGTCCATCAGCCGCGATCGGCGCAGCACGGTGATATCGATCTCGTCGCCGGTGACGCCCTCGAACTGCACCATTTTGGCCTGCGCCTTCGCCTGCGCCACCACCTTGGCGTCGTCGGGCAGGAACCGCTGCGCACGCTGCAGGTGGTAGGCGGCGCGTGCCGGCTTGCCGGCGGCGGCGAGCTTCGCCGCCAGTTGCCGGTGCGCCTCCCCGAGCTTCTGCGCCAGCGTGGCCCAGCGCTGTTCGAGCATGCGGGCGCTGCCGGCGTCGGGCGTGTCCTGCTCCGGGTAGTCGAACTTGGGGTCGCGCTGCCAGACGCTGCCGTTCTTGTAGAAGCCAATCGCCTTGCGCGCGGCTTCGTCGTCGGGTGCGTACTCGCCGATCACCTCGAGCCACACCTGCCGGGCCTGCCGCGGGAAGCCGTTCTTGAAACCCAACGCCGCGTAGGCGTCGAGCTCCTTCTGGCCGAGCGCCAGCACCTCGGCCTCTTCGGGCTCGGGCACCACCTTCTCCTGTGCGACGGTGGCGCCGATGATCAGCGACCATGCGCACCACGCCGCTGCGAACGAAGACCAGCATCGTCGGGTCACCATGCCGGCGACCACGATACCGGCAGCGCTCGGCTTTGCGCGCCTGGCTCGGCTTCGCCTTCACCACGCTGCTCGGCATCGAGGCGGCGCTGGCGCAACAGCCGACCGCGGCGGACGACGAGCTGCCCGGCACGCGGCTGCCGCCGGTCACGGTGCAGAACCTCGCCCCGTTCGCCCGCCGCGAGGGCGTCGCCGTGGTGGTGCCGTTCGCGCCCGGACAAGCCGCCGACGACCGGCCCTGGCACATCGCCCAGCACGTCACCGCCTGGGCGCCGTTCGGCATGCGCTGGCCCGACGGCTCGTGGCGCCAGGCGCTCTGTGAGTTCGTTGCCGAGCTGCCGGCCGTCGGCGAACGGCAGTTCCGGCTGCGACCGGGTCCGGGCGAAGCGCTGCCGACCGACGACTTCGCGGCACCGGTGGCGAAGTTGACCTTCGTGCTGCGCCAGGGCGAACGGCAACAACGCGCCGAGCCGGTCGCCGTCGCCACGCTCGAGGCGACCGCGCTGCGCCGCGTCGAGCTGCGCCGCGCGCGGCTCGGCGACAGCGGGCTCGTGGCCGAGCTGATCGTGACCTGGTGGCGCGACCAGCCGCACGCCGACGTCGACGTCGCCGTGTTCTGCTCGGACCCGCGGCTGGCAGCGATGCAGTGTGATGTCGACGAACTGGCGATCGAGAGCTCGGGCATGGCGCTCTACCTGCGCCACGCGGGCTCGCTCGGCATGGGCAGCAACCCCACCGCCGACGGCAACCGCACCGTGCTGCTGCGCTCGCGCGCGATCGGCGACGGCCAAGGGCTGCGTCGCAGCGGGGCCCTGGTGCCGCGGCTGAGCGGGCGGGACGCCACCGTCGACCAGACCCTGCAGGCCGCCTGCATCGCGCCGCTGCTCGGCGCCACGACCTGGCGCGACAGCGGCGCGTTCGGCCCATTCGGCGTCGTGCCGGACCTGCCGCCGTGGCTGGCCGGGAACGCGGCGCGGGACCACCTCGCGCACCGGCACCGCGTCTTCGTCGACCGCGCCGGCGGCGGCGGCGGTGATCCGTTCGCGGCGTTCCCGTTCGGCCTCGCCAAGATGGCCGGCCAGACCGGCGATCAGGGCGACTTCGGCGTCTGCAAGCTGTCGCTGGTGGCGGCCACCGGGCTGCCGAGCCTGTTGCTCGAAGCCGAGCTGTCGGTGATGCAAGAAGCCTGTCGGCCCGTGCACTTCTTCGAAGCCGATGGTTCCCCAGTCGACCCCGCCGACCACCCGGACTGGGTCGTGTGGTCGGGTCGCACCCACTGGCATGCGGACGTGTCGAAGGACCGCCTCGGCAAGCCGGTGCCGGCGCCCCGCTTCGAGGCCAACGGCTGGACCGGCAAGGACCGCGAGCACTGGAGCAGCAACTACCTCGCCGCCTTCGCCCTCTTGACCGGCAGCCACTGGGCGCGCGCCGAGCTCGCCAACGAAGCGCGCCTCTACCTCGCTGGCCAGACGCTGGCCCCGCAGCTGTCGACGTCGAACACCGGCGCGCCGCGCGGCGCCGGCCGCACGGCCCTGGCCGCCGCTTGGAACCTGCTCGTCAGCGACGACCCGCTGCTGCGCCGCCGCATGAACGAACGCCTCGACCAGGTCGAGTACCCGCAGTGGAGCGGGCGCGAGCTGGCGCCGGGCCAGGTGCGCGCCTACGGCGTCAACCGCCCCGACCCGCGCATGCTGCAAGGCAAGTTCCCCTACTGGAACCCGTGGCAGGACGCCCTCGCCGGGCTCGGCTTCGGCGCCCACTTCCAGGTCACCGGGAACCCGCGCGCGCGCGAGCTCGCCGAGGCGCTGGCCACGAACGTGCTGCAGCACGGCTGGCTGGTCGACGACCGCGACTGCAAGGTGGCCCTGGCGATCCGTTGGCTCGACGGCGCGCCGTTCACCGCCGACCAGTGGCTGAGCCAGGATCGCACGCTCGTGCAGTGGCCCGACGGCAGCGGCTTCGCCCTCTGGTCCCTACCTGCCGTCGAGATCGCCCGCGTCGCCGCCCTCCGTGCGGGCGACGAGGCGCTGGCGAGCAAGGCCGCCGCGATCCAACGCCGCCTGCGCGCCGGACGCACCCCGCCGCGCCCCGACTACCCCACCCTCGGCGGCCTCGACCAACTCACCGAATGGGACGCCGTTCGCTGGCACTGAGGCAGCCAGGGCCGGGCCAGACCGAGTGAGAAACAGAGAGAGAGACAGAGAGACAGAGAGGCAGAGAGAGAGGACAGAAGGACGCCGCCCCCGCCGCCTTCCCGCGCTCGGCGAGCAGCCGCGCAGCGGCTGCTCGCCTCAGCGCGCGCCCCGCCCGCGAATCGCCTTCCGCAAACCGCCCCGCCCCGCTGCGGAATCGCCGTTGGGGGCGGGCGCGGCCCCCCGCCCCCGCCCCCCACCCCCGTACGAGCGCGGCGGGCCCCAGGGCCCACCCCCGCCCCACAGGGACGCCCCCCCGGGAACCCAACCC
>JAEUHT010000064.1 GCA_016793265.1 Planctomycetota bacterium | reverse complement strand
CGCGGCGGCGTTGAGGTCGTGGGCCAGGAAGGTGGCGAGGTCGCGCAGCCCCTTCACGTACTGCTCGAAGCCGTCCTGCGCCGGCACCGCGACCTTGGCGATCGCCTCGTAGCGCTCCTTGGCCACCGCGCAGCGCATCTGGCCACGCTGCCGCAGTCGTTCGTTGCCGATCGTGGTGAGGTTCTTCTCCCACTGCTCGAAGATCGGCGACGCGGCCTGCTGCATCGGCCCGACGCTGCCGCGGAAGTGCCGCGTGGCCTGGTCGGCGACGTCGATCGCCTGCACGAAGCGCGCATAGACGATGGTCGCCGGATCGCGGTCGAACTTGCCCGCGGCGAGCGTGTTGAGCCGCTGCAGCGACTCGCCGATCGCCTCGCGCGCCCGTTCCGATTCGATGTGCACCTTCTCGATCCAGGTGTTCATCGCGTCGACGTCGACGGGCCCCTGCTGCAGGCCGCCGCTGGTGGCGCAGGCGGCGAGCAGGAGCAGCAGCGAACTGGACACGGTTGCAGGGCGTGGTGGCATGGCTCGATTCTGGACCTCCGGCGCCGTCGCGCCAGGGAACTTCGGGTCGCTGTTCGGATGTGCGGGACACCGGCTTGAGCGCACTGCCCCGGGCTGGGACACGGGTCGTGCGACCGGCGCCGGGCACGTGCGGCATCGGCAACCACGACGGCACGGCGGCATGATGGGGACCGGGCCGCGTATCGCGACGACCGGCACCGTGTCCTAGGACGAGACCATGACCGACCTCGTACTGCCGTGCCCAGGCTGCCGCACCCTGAACCGCGTGCCCCACGACCGCCTCGGCGACGTGCCGGTGTGCAGCGAGTGCCGCGCCCACCTGCTCGGCGCGCCGGTGCCACTCGATGAGCACAGCTTCGCCAAGGTGCTGGCCCGCACCTCGCTGCCGATCGTGGTCGACTTCTGGGCGCCGTGGTGCGGGCCCTGCCGCACCTTCGCGCCGACGTTCGCGGCGGTGGCGCAGGAGCTCGCCGGCGAGTTCGTGTTCGCCAAGGTCGACACCGAAGCGATGCCGCAGCTCGCCGCCGCCCATGGCATCCAGTCGATCCCGACGCTGCTGCTGTTCGCCGCCGGCCACGAGGTCAAGCGGGTCCGCGGGGCGCTGCCGCGCGCGCAACTCGTGCACTGGCTGCAGCAGCGCTGAACCGCGCGACAGCGCGAACTTCCCTGGCCCGCGCGCTCCAGCCGCGCCCGCCGCGGCGTCGAAACCTGGGTTCCGGCACCCCGCCGCAGGAGCCCGACGCCATGACGGTCCGCCACCCGCAGCTGCCTTCGCCCGGCCACCTCGCGTGGCCCCACGCCACCACGCGCTCGCGCGCAGGTCGTGGCCGATGGTGACCACCGCCGCAGGCTTGCGCATCGACTTCCGCGCCATGTACGGCAACATCGGCGTGCTGGTCGACGGCGAGCACGGAGTCGAGAACGTCGGTGAGGTGATGGCCTGGTTCGCCGACTGGGAGCGGCGCTTCAGCCGCTTCCTGCCGCGCAGCGAGCTTTGCCAGCTCAACGCCGACCCGGCCGAGACGGTGGCGGTCAGCCCGCTCTTGTTCGAGGTGCTCAGCACGGCGCTCTACGCCGCGCACGTCACCGACGGCCTGGTGACGCCGACCGTGCTCGACGCGCTCGAACGCGCCGGCTACGCCCACAGCTACGAGCTGCTGGCGGCGGTGACGAAGGCGAACCCCAGGCGAGCCCCGGTGCCGGCCCAAGACCACCGCTCGATCCGGCTGTCGCCGGCACAACGCACGGTGACGCGGCCGCCGGGCCTGCGCCTCGACCTCAGCGGCACCGTCAAGGGCTGGGCCGCCGACCGCACCGCCGCGCGCCTCGCCGGCCACGGCGCGGTGCTGATCGACGCCGACGGCGACATCGCCGTCACCGGCCCGCGCGCCGACGGCAGCGCCTGGCCGATCACGATCGCCTGCCCGCGCCAGGGCGACGAAGCGCTCGGTGTCCTGCCGCTGCGTTCGGGCGGCATCGCCACCTGCGCGCCCGCTCGCCGGCGCTGGCAGCAGGGCGACAGCGTGCAGCACCACATCATCGACCCGCGCAGCGGCGCGCCGGCCGCCAACGACGTGCGTTCGGCGACCGTCGTCGCGCCCTCGGCCAGCGAAGCCGAGGCCGCCGCCAAGGCGGTCGTGCTGCTCGGCAGCGTCGACGGCATCGCCTGGCTCGAACGGCAACCGGCCTACGCCGGCCTGATCGTGCGCCACGACGGGGAGCTCGTGCGCAGCTCGCGGCTCGCCGCGTTCGCGCCCGCCGACTCGTTCGCGCCGCTGCCGTGACGCCAGCACCCGCGCCGCCTGCAGCTTGGT
Source organism: Planctomycetota bacterium (assembly GCA_016793265.1). Classification (GTDB taxonomy): domain Bacteria; phylum Planctomycetota; class UBA1135; order UBA1135; family UBA2386; genus JAEUHT01. The sequence goes on along the minus strand of JAEUHT010000064.1, from coordinate 17,883 downwards.
GCCGCGCCACCGCGGCCTAGACTGCGCCCATGCGATCCGCCCCCCTCGCGCCGCCGGCCGGCGCCAACGCATGATCCCGCTGCGCGACGACGTGCCCGCCGCCCGCCGCCCGGTGGTCACCCAGGCCCTGATCGCCATCTGCGCCGCGGTCTTCCTGCTGCAGCTCGGCGACCAGGACGGCGAACTGCTCTACCGCTTCGGCATGGTGCCGGGCCGCGTCTTCGACCCCGACTCGCCGCTGTGGCAGCGCAGCCACTACACCGCCGGCGGCCTCGTGCCCGCGATCGGCGCCGCCGCGGTGCCCGACTGGCTGACGCTGCTGACCTGCACCTTCCTGCACGGCGGCTGGCTGCACTTCCTCGGCAACATGCTGTTCTTGTGGGTGTTCGGCGACAACGTCGAAGACCGCTTCGGCCGGCTGCCGTTCCTCGCCTTCTACCTCGCCAGCGGCATCGCCGCGTCACTCGCCCACCTCTACTCCGCGCCCGGCTCGCCGGTGCCGACGATCGGCGCCAGCGGCGCGGTCGCCGGCGTCATGGGCGCCTACCTGCTGCTCTACCCGCGCGCCCACGTCGAGATGCTGATCGTGTTCGGCTTCTTCATCGACGTCATCGTGCTGCGGGCGCCGTTCTTCCTCGTCTACTGGTTCGCGCTGCAGTTGCTCGGCGGCGCCCTCGAAGGCAGCACCGGCGGCGGCGTCGCCTGGTGGGCCCACATCGGCGGCTTCGTGCTCGGCGCCCTCGCCGCGCTGCTGCTGCGACTGCTCGGCCGCCTGCGCCCCGAGCCCGCGCACATCCTGCTGCGACGGCGCCGCCTCGGCCGCAGCCCGCGCTGACGCCGCCGTCCGCGCCGAGCTTCAGGTTCCCCGCCGGGTCCGCACCTCACCGCATCCGGCAACCCGGGTCAGAAAGCGCTGATCCGCGTCTGCACGCCATTGCTCGTCAACAGGCCGGCGGCGTTCTGGCCGTTCGGCTGGCTGAACGGCTGCACCAGCACGACCGACTGCGAGAAGACCGTCGTGCCGATGCTGACGCCGGGCGGGATCGCCAGCGTCACACTCTGGCTCGACGTCGGGCCCAGCATCGCCTGCGCGAAGTCGATCGAGCCGATGAAGGCGGCACAGCCCGGGGCGCCGAGCACGGCCAGATCGAGGCCCGGCGCCGGGATGGAGCCGAAGCTCAGCACGTTGAGCCCGACGCAGACGCCCGGCGCGAGCTCGGGCATGAAGTCGGTCGTGTAGGTGACGACGGTGCCGGTGGTCGCCGTCGAGATCGGCGCCGGATTCGCCGACAGCGTCACGCCCGGGAGGTCGGCGGCGGCGACCTGGAACGCCGCCGGCAAGGCCGCCGAGAGGTCCGTGGCCCCCGGATCCTGCGAGAGGCCGCCCGGCGAGTAGCCGACCAGCAGGTCGTTGCCCTGGCCGCTGAGGGACACCCAGAAGATCGACACGCTGTTGGCAGTGAGGTCGAACTGGAACTGCATCGTCTCCGGCATGGTCGTGCCGTGGCTGTAGACCCCGCTCCAGGTCACGCAGGCGATGCCGCCCACCTGCTCGAACAAGACCTGCCCGCCCAGCGTCGGGTTGAAGTCGTGCCAGCTCCACCAGCCCGTGGCCGGCGCATCGAGCAGCGACTGCACGTCGGGTGCGTAGCCGGCGCCGTTGCTGCCGACCGAGACGAAGCCGTTGGAGCAGACGTGCAGCGTCGTCGTCGAGCCACCCGCGTAGACGAACGGCGCCGACAACGTCACCGTCGCTTCGGCGTCGTCGCCCAGCGCCAGCGAGGTCGCCGCGGCGCTCGGTGGCAGGAAGGCGCCGAGCCCCGTCATGATGGTGTAGCCGGAGCCCGTGTTGAGCATCGTCAACGACGAGCCCGACAGGTCGCAGGTGCTCGCCGGCGAGAACAGCTCGTAGAACGAGGTCGCGTACCGATAGCAGCCTGCGCCGAACGCCGTGTGGCTGGCGGCCGGCACCGAGCAGGTGGTCGTCGCGGTGTAGCCGCCGAGGCCGTCCGGCGCGAAGTGCAGCGTCGTGCCCTGCATCGGCACCGTGCCGAGGGTCAGGTTCATGTACATGACGCCGTCCGATGAGGTCGACAGCGGCTGCGAGAAGTCGCTCGGGCCTTCGGGGTCGCTGATGCCGTTGCCGACCGAGAGGCCGGCGGCGGCGCTGAAGGCGACCACCGCCATGCCGTTCGCGTAGCTGAACTCGACATCGCCCGTGTTGAACAGGCGCGCCTGGAACGACTTGGTGCCGGCGAAGGCGTACTCGTTGACGTCGATCCAGTTCACCGCGCAGACGCCGGGCACGCTGGTGTCGACCGTCACCGACCAGGTCGGCGCCACGCCTTCGAGGTCGGTCCAGAACGGCGCCAACCGCGGCGCGTCGCCGGCGACACCCCACCAGTCGGCATAGCCGAACATGGTCGCGCCGACCGGCGCAGCGCCGTTCGACAGGTAGATGGCGCCGTTCGAGTCGACGCTGACGTGCGTGAAGCTCGGTGCGCTGGCGCCGGGCATCGGGAAGGCGAAGCCCATGGCGATGGGCGAGGAGAGGCCTTCGTCGTCGGGTGTCCAGGTGGTCGTCGGGTTGAGCGTGACGACCGTGCCGCCGGTGGTGTCGAGGCACTGCGCCGGCACCGACGCGACCAGCACGGCGAAGGAGAACACGAGGCAGGAGGACTTGGACATGGTGTGGTGATCCTGGCAGGCACAGAGCCGCAGGGCGGCCGTCTCACCGAGGCACTGTACCCCACGCGGCCCCACGTTCCCCGCGGCGGGCGCGCACGCTGGCGATCGGCCTCGAGATTGCTTCGCGACGCAAACGGGGCGGCTCGGCGGCGAGGGTACGGAGGGCAACTCGGCGCCGCGCGGCGCCCCCCTTGGAGGAATTGCGTCCGGCGCGCCGCGGCGGTCGCATTCGTCTCGCATGTCCACACGCTTCCTTCCCCTCGTTGCGCTCGCAGCCCTGGTCGCACCGCTGTCGGCGCAGTCCCCCATCCTGTCGACGATGGTCGGCGGCCTGGTCTGGACCAACACCAGTCCGCCGCCGATGACCCAGCTGTTCGACATCTCGGTCGTACATCCGTCGGGTCTCACCTTCTCGCAGATCGACGTCAACTGCAACACCGCCGCCGGCACCAGCGGCACGTTCGGAGTATGGGTCACGGCGCCGGGCGTCTCGGCCAACGGCAACCACCTGAATGCAGCGGCGTGGACGCAGGTCGCCACGGCGGCGGTCACGCACACCGGCGGTCAGGTCGCGATCGTGCTGCCGACGCCGTTCTATCTGGCGCCGGGCAGCTACGGCGTCGCGCTGTCCTACACCGGCATGAACCCGGTCTACACCAATCCGGCCACCGCCAGCCTGCCGAACACCTACAGCACGACCGAAGCGACGCTCGACATGACCTTCGCGCGCGTGCGTCCGGCCACGGTCGCCGGCCCGTTCACGGGCACGTCGAATGGCTCCTCGCCGCGGCACGCGAACGTGCGCATGCACTACAGCGTCGGCCCGATCTCGGTGGACTTCGTCGGCACGCCGCTGACCGGCTCGTCGCCGCTCGACGTGCAGTTCACGCCGTACGCGTTCTCCGGCAACCCGGGCGGCATCCAGGCCTACCTGTGGGACTTCGGGGACGGCAACACCTCGACCACCACGGCGCCGCTGCACACCTACACGACGTGCGGCGACTACACGGTCTCGCTGACGATCTTCGACGTCTCCGGCTCCTATGCCGCGACCAAGACGAACTACGTCCAGACCGACGTCGTGACGCCGAAGTTCAAGAACGACCTGGTCGGGCCGAACATGCTGCTGTTCACCGATCTCAGCGACGGCACGCCGACCGGCTGGGCGTGGGACTTCGACAACGACACCATCATCGACTCGACGCTGCAGAACCCGATTTGGACGTTCCCGAACGCGTGTGAGGAGCAGATCGTCACGCTGACGGTGACCCGCGCCTGCAAGACCGCGACGCTGACCAAGCGCATCGCCGTGGCGTCGTCGTTCGAGACGACCTTCCAGTCGGGCCTCATCATCTCGACCACCGCCCCAGGCGGCACCAACTTCGTCGACGTCAACGTGCTCAACCCGCTCGGCGTCACGGTCTGCGCGATGCACCTCAACAGCAACGTCGCCGTCGGTACACCGGTGACGGTCAACGTCTGGCAGAAGGCGGGCACCTACGTCGGCGCGGTCACCGACGCGACGCAATGGCGCATGATCCACACCAGCACCGTCAACTCGCTCGGTTACGGCGCTCGCACGCTCGTGCAGTTCTCGCCGCCGATCCACCTCGCGTTCGGCGTCAGCGGCCTCGGCTTCGAGCTGGTCGGCGGTTCGCCCGCCTACACCAACCTCGGCGGACCGGTGACCTACAGCAACGCCGACCTGACCCTGACCGCGGGCCTCGTGCAGCTGTCGCCGATCTTCGGCCCGGCGGCGACCTCGACGCAGTACTCGCCGCGCATCTGGAACGGCGCCCTGCACTACTCGACGACGGCGACCACCGGCGCGGCCGGCTACGGCTACATCGGCGCCGGCTGCGCGGGCACGCTCGGCGTGCCGAGCAACGTCGCCACGTCGCAGCCGATCATCGGCACCACGTCGACCTGGACGTTCGGCAACCTGCCGTTCGGCATCGGCGTGTTGATCCTCGGCGCCAGCCGGGTGCCCGGGCTCGACCTCGCCATCATCGGCATGCCGGGTTGCCCGCTGTTCGCGTCGCCGGACGTCACGCTGACCCTGGTCGGCGCCGGTACGTCGGCGAGCTTCCCGTTCCCGATCCCCAACAACCCGACGTTCCTCGGCATCCAGCTCTACACGCAGGCGCTGTCGCTGGACCTCGGCCTCAACCCGATGGGCCTCGGCATCTCCGACGCCGCCGTCGCGCTGATCGGCCAGTGAGCCGGGCTGGGGCGCGGTAGCCACTGGACAGCCGCACGCCTGCGGCTAGGCTCCGCGCCCCGTCATGCGCACTTCGGCCCAGCACATCCCCCCCGTCGTCGCCGCATCGGCGCCGCGACGGCTGCTGGCGGTGCTGATGGCCTGCGCCCTGCTGCTGCAGAGCCTCTGGGTGCCGTTCCACCTGGCGCACGAACACCACCACGCGCCGGGCGCGGCACCGGCTTTGGGCGCGGTCGCCCCCGAGGTCGGCCGGGTCGCCGAGTTGGTGGCTCCGCGCGACGCCACCGACGACGGCAGGCACCACGAGCCGCACAGCTCGCTCGACCACCGCATCGCTCTGAAGCTGAAGCAGCGCGACGACCACCCAGCAGGCGACCTGCTGTTCTGGCCGCTGCTGGCGCCGCTGCGCCTGCCACCGGCGGTCGCCGGCGCCGCCGCACCTCGCGCGCCGCCGGGCGCGGCCGGCGCCGACCCGGGCTCCGCACCACCGCCGTCGCGCGCGCCGCCGACCGGGCCGTTCGTTCGTCGTTGCTGACCGCCACGTGAGTGGCCGGTGGCCGCGCCTCTGCCGCGCGCCCACCGCGAACGAAGCGCTGCCGCCGTCCCCGCGACGGCCCTCGAAGCATGCCGAGAACCCTGCCCCCGCACCGTCGACGGTGCCCGTGGACCGTCGTCTGCCTGTTCACCACCGCCTGCGTCGCCCCGCTGCCCGAACTGCCTCTGGACCTCGGCATCGAGGCCGCGACCGGCATCGACGCCGACGTACACTTCGCCACGGCGGGCACCCCACGCGGCGAACGCGCCGACACCGCCGCCGCCGCCGCCGACCCGGCGCGGCTCGAACTGAGCACGGCGCTGCGGCTCGCCGTGCCCAACGACGGCACCTTGCGGGCCGCGCTGGCGCGCGTGCACGTCGCGCGCGCCGACGCCGCGCAGGCCCGCACGCTGCCCAACCCGGTGCTGACGGTCGTCACGCGCTGGGGCAACGGCCAGCCCGAGATCGAGGCATCGTTGGCGGGTTCGTTGCTCGCCCTGCTGCAGCGGCCGCAACGCGCGCGCGCGGCGGATGCGGCGCTGGCCGCAGCTGCGGCCGAGGCGCTGGGCGCTGCGCTCGACGTCGCGGCCGAGGTGGCGACGGCCTACGCCGATGCCCAGGCCGCCGATCGCCTGCTGGCACCCCTGGCCCAGCGGGCGGCGGGCTTCGCGCGGCTCGGCGAGATCGCCGCCAGCCGGCAGCGCCTGGGCGAAGGTGCCAACAGCGACGTCGCCGCCTTCGCCGCCCGCCGCGTCGAAGCCGAGATCGAACTCGAAGCCGCCCGCCAGCACAGCCGCGACGCCCGCCTGCGCCTCGCCGCCAGCCTCGGCGAACCGGCCGGCGCGGCGGCGTGGGTGCTCGACGACTGGACACCACCGACGCTGCCGCGCCTCGCCGCCGCACACTGGCAACAGGCCGCGCTCACACACCGGCCGGAACTGCTCGCGATCGCCTGGCGCCTCGCCGCACTCGGCGACGAACGCGCGCTCGCCCGCACCGCACGCTGGCTCGACGCCGAGGTCGGCATCGACGCGCAGCGCAACCCGGACCTGGCGCTCGGTCCGAGCCTGAGCCTGCCGCTGCCGGTGTTCGACCGTGGTCGCGCCGGCGACGACCGGGCCGCCGCCATGATCGCCGCCCTCGAGCACGAGCACGACGCCACCGCGCGCCGGATCGTCGAGCAGGTGCGCCGCGCCGCGCAGGCCTGCGCTGGCCACCGCGACAACCTGCAGCGCGTGCGCGATCAACTGCTGCCGCTGCAGCAGCAGCGCCGGCAACTGGCCGAGGCCGCGTTCCGGCTCGGCCACGGCGACGCCACCACGCTGCTGCTCGCCGAACAGGATCTCGCCGCCGCCGAGGTGCAGGCGATCGAGCTCGAACGCGAGCTGAGCCTCGCCGGCATCACCCTGCGCCGCGCCATCGGCGGCGCGGCCGCGGCGAACGCCGCCGCGGCTTCCCCTTCCCCCGCATCCCCGACCGCACGCTGATCATGCTCCGTGTCCCCTTCCTGCTGCCGATCCTGGGCCTCCTGCTGAGCGCCTGCGGCGAGCCGCCGGCCGCCGCTCCCTCGACCCCGTCCCCCGCCACGCCGCCCGGCCCCGGCCCGGTGCGTCTGACCGCCGCCAGCGCCGCCCGCCACGGCATCGACACCGCAGCGGCGACCATGCGCCCGCTGCGCCGCCAACTCGTGGCCCCGGCGCGCGTCACCTTCGCCAGCGACGGCATCGCCCACGTCGGCACCCCGCTGCGCGGCCGCGTCACCAGCGTCCTGGTCAACCTCGGCAGCGAAGTGCCGGCCGGCGCGCCGCTGCTCGAACTCGACAGCCAGGAGCTCGGCGAAGCCCAGCTCGACCTCGTGCAGGCGCTCGGCCGATTGCCGCTGCTGACGCCGCGGGTCGAGTTCAGCCGCGACGAATGGCAGCGCGCCAAGGCCCTGTTCGCCGAGTCGCAGGGCATCGCCGAGAGCGAAGTGCGCCGACGCGAAGCCGAGCACACGCTGGCGACCGCGGCGGTGCGCGAGGCGGAGCTCACGATTGCAGCGGCGCGGCAGCGGCTCGCCCTCTACGGCATGGCGCCGGCGGCGATCGACGAGCTGGTTCGCACCGGCACGCTGCAGCCACGCACGACCCTGCGCGCCCCGCTGGCCGGCACCGTCATCGCCCACGACGTCGCGCTCGGCGCCCTGGTCGGCCCCGACCACGAGGCGCTGCTGACGATCGCCGATACGAACCGGCTCTGGGTGCTGGCCCAGGTGCCCGAGAGCCGGCTCGACGAATGCGCACCCGGCAGCGACGCCGAGGTGCGCTTCGGCGACGGCAACCGGCAGAGCTGCCGCGGCACCGTCGCGGCGATCGCGCCGAGCGTCGATCCCTCGACCCGCACCGCCGCCGTGCGCATCCACGTGCGCGCGCCAGGGCTGCGCGCCGGCATGTTCGCCGAGGCGCGCATCACTGCGACCACCACCACCGACGACGTGCTGGTGGTGCCGGCCACGGCGGTGCAGAACCTCGACGGCCAGAGCGTCGTCTTCGTGCCGGCCACCGGTGAGTCCAACACCTTCGTGCCACGACCGGTCGAGGTCGGGGAGCCCGTCGACGGCTTCGTGCCGCTGCGCGCGGGGCTGTCGCCCGGCGAGGCCGTGGTCACCACCGGCAGCTTCGTATTGAAGGCGCAGGCCCTGCAGTCGCTCGGCGACGACGGACAATAGGCATGCTCGATTCCCTGCTGCATCTGTCGATCCGCAGCCGCTGGCTGGTCGTGCTGTTCGCGGCGCTGGTCGCCGGCGTCGGCGGCTTCGCGCTGCGCCACCTGCCGATCGACGCCGTGCCCGACGTCACCTCCAACCAGGTGCAGATCAACACGCTGTTCCCGGCCCTGACGGCCGCCGAGGTCGAGAAGCAGATCACGCTGCCGGTGGAGACCGCCCTGGCCGGCATCCCAGGCCTGCAGTCCACCCGGTCGTTCTCCCGCAATGGCTTCTCGCAGGTCACCGCGGTGTTCGGCGACGCCGTCGACATCTGGTTCGCGCGCAACCAGATCGGCGAACGGCTGACCGGCGCCGCCGCGGCGCTGCCACCCGGCGCCCTGCCGGCGATGGGCCCCATCTCCACCGGCCTCGGCGAGGTCTACATGTATGTCGTCGAGTTCGGCCACCAAGGCGGCATCGGCGCCCACGGCGTCGACGGCGCCCCGGGCTGGCAGCGCGACGGCAGCTACCTGACGCCCGAAGGGGAGCGCCTGCGCAGCGAGCTCGAGTTCGCCACCTGGCTGCGCACCCTGCAGGACTGGTTCATCCGCCCGCAGCTGCGCAACATCACCGGTGTCGCCGGCATCGACTCCAACGGCGGCTTCGCCAAGCAGTACCACGTGCAGCCGGACCCGTCGCGGCTGCTGTCGTACGGCCTGACCTGCAGCGACCTCGTCGACGCCCTCGAACGCAACAACGTCGCCACCGGCGCCGGTTGGATCGAGCGCCGCGGCGAGGCCTACACGATCCGCGCCGCGGCGCGCCTCGCCGACATCGAGCAGATCCGCGACGTGCCGATCCTCACGCGGCACGGCGTGCCGATCCGCGTGCGCGACGTCGCCACCGTGGCCCTCGGCCGCCAGCAACGCACCGGCAGCGCCAGCAGCGGCGGCCACGAAGCCGTGCTCGGCACCGCGCTGATGCTGGTGCACGCCAACAGCCGCCAGGTCGCACTCGATGTCGACGCCCGCATCGGCGAGATCCAGAAGGCGCTGCCGCCCGACGTGCGCATCCGCACCGTGCTGAACCGCAAGGTGCTGGTCGACGCCACCGTGGCGACGGTGACCAAGAACCTCGTCGAAGGCGCCGCGCTGGTCGTGCTCGTGCTGCTGCTGATGCTGGGCAACCTGCGCGCCGCGCTGATCGCCGCGCTGGCGATCCCGATGTCGATGCTGATCACCGCCACCGGCATGGTGCAGCTGCACTTCAGCGGCAACCTGATGTCGCTCGGCGCGATCGACTTCGGCCTCATCGTCGACGGCGCCGTCATCATCGTCGAGAACTGCCTGCGCCGCCTGGCCGATCGCCAGCACCACGAAGGCCGCCTGCTGACCTTGCCGGAGCGCCTGCACGAGGTGCTGGTCGCCTCGCGCGAGATGATCCGGCCGTCGGTCTACGGCCAGGCCATCATCGTCACCGTCTACCTGCCGATCCTGGCCCTCACCGGCGTCGAGGGCAAGATGTTCCGGCCGATGGCGACCACCGTCATCATGGCGCTGATCGCGGCGTTCGTGCTGTCGCTGACGCTGGTGCCGGCGCTGGTGGCGCTGCTCGTGCGCGGTCGCGTGCGCGAAGGCGACAACTGGCTGGTGGCGCTGGTCAAGCGCGCCTACGCCCCATCGCTGCGGCTGGCGCTGCGCCTGCGGCACCTCGTCGTCGCCGGCGCCCTGCTGGCCTTCGTCGCCAGCCTGTGGCTGTTCACCCGGCTCGGCGCCGAGTTCGCCCCGAACCTCGACGAAGGCGACGTCGTGGTCATGGCCACCCGGCCGCCGTCGACCTCGATCGAGGAGGCGACGGTGATGCAGTTCGAGCTCGAACAGGCGCTGCAGTCGATCCCCGAGGTCGCCTACGTGTTCTCACGCACCGGCACCGCCGAGATGGCGACCGACCCGATGACGCCGAACCTGACCGACACCTTCATCATGCTGAAGGGCCGCGCCGACTGGCCCGACCCGCGGCTGGCGAAGGAGGCGTTGGTCGCCCGCATCGAGGCCGTCATCGCCGACGTGCCGGGCGCCGCCTACGAGTTCACGCAGCCGATCCAGATGCGCTTCAACGAGCTGATCGCCGGCGTGCGCGCCGACGTCGCCGTCAACGTCTACGGCGACGACTTCGCGCGCATGCAGCGCACCGCCGCCGACGTCGCGCGCCGGCTGCAGACGGTGGTCGGCGCCGTCGACATCAAGGTCGAACAGACCGACGGCATCCCGATCACCAACGTCGAGGTCGACCGCGACCACGCCGCCCGCCTCGGCATCGACATGCGCACCGTGCAGGACACCGTCGCCGCGGCCCTCGGCGGCCGCGCCGCCGGCGTCGTCTTCGAGGGGGACCGCCGCGTCGACATCGTGGTGCGGCTGCCCGACAGCGCGCGCCAGGTTGACGGCGCGCTCGAACAGTTGGCGATCCCACTGCCCTCTGGCCGCGGCGACGACGGGCCGCCCGCCTTCGTACCGCTCGGCACCATCGCCACGGTCACCACCAGCGACAGTCCGCACCAGTTCAGCCGGCGCAACGGCAAGCGGCTCATCACCGTGCAGGCCAACGTGCGCGGCCGCGACCTCGGTTCGTTCGTCACCGAAGCGCAGCAGCGCCTCGCCGACCTGCCGCTGCCGCCGGGCGGCTGGCTCGAATGGGGCGGCACCTGGCAGAACCTCGCCGCCGCCCAGGAACGGCTGCTCGTCGTCGTGCCGCTGTGTTTCCTCGCCATCTTCGTGCTGCTGTTCTCGATGTTCCGCAGCGCCAAGCACGCGCTGCTGGTGTTCAGCGGCGTGCCGCTCGGCCTCTCCGGCGGCATCTTCGCGCTGTGGCTGCGCGACATGCCGTTCTCGATCTCGGCCGCGGTCGGCTTCATCGCGCTCTCGGGCGTCGCCGTGCTCAATGGCGTGGTCATGGTCTCGTTCATCAACCAGCTGCGCGCCCAGGGCGTCGCCCGCGACCTCGCCCTCGAACGCGGTTGCCTGGTGCGGCTGCGGCCGGTGCTGATCACCGCGCTGGTCGCCTCGCTCGGCTTCGTGCCGATGGCGCTGGCGACCGGTCAGGGCGCCGAGGTGCAGCGCCCGCTGGCGACCGCGGTCATCGGCGGGCTCGTCAGCAGCACGCTGCTGACACTGGTCGTGCTGCCGGCGCTGTATCGCCTGTTCACCACCCACGAACTCGAACCGCCCGAGGCTGCCGAGCCGTGGGAGAACGAGGCAGGGGACGACCGCGTGCCAGCTCCCCTACCCGAGGCGTGACCAGGCCGAGCTGCGCCGCCGATCGGCGGGGCAGCTCACAGGTCGCCGACGTGGCCCTTCAGGCCGTTCGACGTGATCGCCCCGAACGGGTTGGTCGGCGGCGACTGGAAGATCGCCGACGTGGCGAAGATGTCGAGCCCGGACAGCGTCGGGTTGTTCGGCACCGGCCAGACCATGCCGTGCGTGCTGCCGGTCACCAGGAACGCGTTGAGCAGATCGGGCGACGCGCGCAGCGGGCAGCCCGGCATGCCGAGGAAACCCATGTCGTTGATGCCCGGATCGCCGAGGCCGTAGATCTCGACCCCGAAGGCGGCGTTGCCCGGGATGCTCGATATCGACATGTTCCAGGACGTGCCGAGCACCGGACGGCTCGTGGCCGCCAGCGTCAGCGTCGGCAGGTACTGGCCGGTGGTGACCAGGATCGGCAGCGTGGTCGTGAGGTCGGTATTGCCCGGATCCGTCGCGAGGACGCCGCTGCTGAGGCCGACGATGCAGTCGAGCACGGCCAGGGTGCCGTACTTGATCTCGATGTTGCCGTTCGGCCACAGCGAGACCTGCACGTTGTTCTGGTTGGTCGTGCTGTACTCGGCGACGTTCGTGTACGTGATCTGGTAGATGCCATTGCCATCGAGCTCGGCGTTGATGGTGCCGCCGGCGCTCGGGTTGAGGTCATCCCACAAGAAGGCCAACCGCGTGCCCATGGTCAGCAGCTCGGCGACCGTCTCGGTGTAGTCCGTGTTGGTCGTCGTCTCGAAGCTGAGCCAGCCGTTCGAGCACAGCCAGGCCTGGGTGATGTTGCCGCGCGGGCACGGGAACGCGAACGGCAGCGTCAGCGCCGTGGTCTGGTCGTCGCCGAGCGTGACCGCGCCGCCGGTCGGGGTCACCAGCGGGGTGGCGCCCGACGTGACGAGGTAGCCGCTGCCGGTCCAGTACAGCGTGTACGACGTGTTGGCGAGGTCGTTGAGCGACGCGACGCCGTCGAACAGCTCGTAGAAGGTGCCGTCACCGAGCGCGCCGCCGCCGCAGCCGGTGCCGAGGGTCGTGTTGGTGGCGAAGGTGCCGCTGCCACCCGCCGACACGTAGACCTCGACGCGGCACAGCGTGCCGGTCGGCTCCTGCCAGACCGGGTTGCCGGGCCCACCGCCGATGCCGAACTGCGTGCCGAACCGCGTGATCGGCGTCGGGATACCGAGGATGTCGCTCGTGAACGAGCCGGTGATGCTGCTGTACGAGTTGTACGACGTCGTCGAGCCGACCGTCGGCGTGCAGGCGCCGAGCACGCCATAGTAGTTGCCCGCGATCAGCGGGATCGCCGTCGCCACGACCGAGCCACCGACCGAGCTGTTGTCGTAGAACATGGTCGTGCCGACGATGGTGCCCGAGAACACCGGCGGCGGCGAAGTACCGAGGTCGATGAACTCGATCGCCTGGAACGGCTGGGCGGACTCGTTCGGCACGCTGAGGCCGGTGACGAAGCAACTGACCGGCGCCTGGAACCAGAAGCCGCGCGTCTGGGCCCCCGTGTAGGTGGAGCCGAAGGCGGGCAGGGGCATCTGGGCAGATGCCGAGGCCGCGAGCAACAGAGCCGCGGCGCAGAACAGGGAGTTGCGCATGGGACCTCGATGAGGTTGGGGAGAGAGGAGGCTTGGGGCGGAGAACCGCTCCCGGGGGACTATCTGCCCGGGCGACGGGCAATTGGCAAGGGGTTGGCGAAGCTGGGACACCTCCCCCGGTCCCAGGTCGCGATGGCATCGGCGCCAACCCTGCCGGGGTTGGTGGTGCACAGAGCCGCCGGCCATCGCTCGGCAGGAGCACGCTGGCGTGCCGGCGGCGGCCGGCCGCTACCATGCGGCGATGCTGCGGCTGCCCCGTTCCGCCTGCCTCTGGTTCACCCTGCCCCTCACCGCCCAGACCGTGCTGACGGTCGGCCCCGGCGGCTACGCGCAGATCCAGACCGCCATCAACGCCGCCAGCAACGGCGACGTGATCGTCGTGCAGGGCGGCAGCTATGCGCCGTTCGTGCTGGCGAAGGACCTGACGCTGGTCGCCGCACCGGGCGCGCTCGTCGAGGTGCGCCAATCGACGCCCGGCCTCGGCACAACCGACCTGCACCCGCCGACGCTGGCCCACCTGCGCGGCCTGCGATTCCGCAACACCGTGAGCTTCTTCCTGTCGATCCAGACGCGCGTCACCGGCGGCACCGTGCACCTCGCCGACTGCGTGTTCGAGAGCTTCGCGGCGCAAGGCCAGGCGGCGCTCGCCATCGACCACGCCGCCGTCGTGATGCAGCGCTGCGCGGCGTTCGGCGCCGGGGTCACCGCCGTCGGCGCCAGCATCGGCAGCCTCGGTGGCGACGGGGTGCACGTCACCAGCGGTTCGCTCGCGGCCAGCGACTGCTGGTTCTTCGGCAGCAACCTCACCCTCGAGGTCAGCGGCACCGGCGGCCACGGCGTCGTCGCCGACGCCGCGTTCGTGCAGCTCGCCAACTGCCGCGCCTTCGGCGGCGCCAACAGCGCCCTGGTGTCGAGCTACCCGGCCGGCAACGGCGTGCGCGTGCTGAGCGACAGCGACGTCTTCCTCGCCGACTGCTGGGTCGCCAGCGGCAACGCCCACAGCTACGCCGGCGCCGCGGCGCTCGTCAACCTCGGCACCGTGCCGGTGCAGCTCGCGCGCACCACGTTGTCGCCGGGGCCGGGCACCCCGCCGGGCCCCGGAAGCCTCGGGCCGGTGGCGAACGCGCCCTTGTGTGGCCTCGCGCCGGGAACGCCACCGCCGCAGCTCGGCGCGCCGTGGCCGGTCGGCGTGCGCACGACGCCAACGACGCCGGTGCTGCTGTGCTGGAGCCCGCGGTTGGCCGTGAGCAGCGACCCGCTGCTCGCCGAACGGCTCTGGCTGGCGCCGGCGACGACCTCGATCGCCGCCTTCGGCCTCACCGACGCGACCGGTGCGCTCGACTGGACGTTCGTGGTGCCCGCCTCAACCTCGTTGCTCTACAGCAGCGCCTTCGTGCAGGCGTTCGCCGCGAGCTCGCTGCCGCTGCGCGCCTCGGTCGCCATCGGCGGCGTGCTGCAGTGAGCGTCGTGCGCCGTGCTTGCCGCGCCGGCGCCGCCGCCGTCTGATGCCGCGCCATGGCCAGCGAACCAAAGCCCGCGCCACCCGGGATCCCGCCGCTCGACGCGGCGATCGGCCGCCGCATCGCCGCCGACGCGCGGCTCGCCCCGTTCGCCGAGTCGATGCGTCGACGCCACGAACGAGCGCGCGCGCTGCGGGCCAAGCTGCTGGCCGGCAAGCGCTCGCTGACGGCGTTCGCCGACGGCCACGAGCGCCTCGGCCTCTTCCGCAGCAAGCGCGGCTGGGTGCTGCGCGAATGGGCGCCCAACGCCACCTCGGTGCACGTCGCCGGGCCGTTCTCGCAGTGGAAGGTGCAGCCGCAGTTCCAGCTGCGCCGCGCTGACGACGGGGTCTTCGAGCTCGAGTTCGACCGCGCCACGCTGCGCCACGGCATGCCGTTCCGCTACGTCGTGCGCTGGCCGGGCGGCCAGGGCGAACGGCTGCCGGCCTACGCGCAGCGGGTGGTGCAGAACGAACACGGCAGCTGGGACGCCGAGGTGTGGTCGCCGACGCGCCGCCACCGCTTCCGCCACCCGAGCCCGGTGCGCAGCGGCCCCCTGCGCATCTACGAGACGCACGTCGGCATGGCCCAGCAGGAGGCCAAGGTCGGCAGCTTCGACGAGTTCCGCCTCGAGGTGCTGCCGCGCATCGAACGCGCCGGCTACGACGCGCTGCAGATCATGGCGCTGGCCGAGCACCCGTACTACGCCTCGTTCGGCTATCAGGTCTCCAGCTTCTTCGCCGCGTCGTCGCGCTTCGGCACGCCGACGCAGCTGATGGAGCTCATCGACGCCGCCCACGAACGTGGCCTCATGGTGCTGATGGACCTCGTGCACTCGCACTGCGCGCGCAACGAGGTCGAGGGCATCTCGCGCCAGGACGGCAGCGCCGGCTACTGCCGCGCCGGCGCCGCCGGCGAGCACCCACGCTGGGGTTCGCGGCTGTTCGACTACACCCACCCGGAGACGCTGCGGTTCCTGTTGTCCAACTGCCGCTTCTGGCTCGAGCGCTTCCACGTCGACGGCTTCCGCTTCGACGGCGTCACCAGCATGCTCTACCGGCACCACGGCCTCGACCACGTGTTCACCAGCCACGCCGAGTACTTCGCCGACACCGTCGACGAGGACGCGCTGGCCTACCTGACGCTGGCCAACGAGCTGATCCACGAAGTGGCGCCGCACGCGATCACGATCGCCGAGGACGTCTCCGGCATGCCGGGCCTGGCGCTGCCGATCGACCAGGGCGGCGCCGGCTTCGACTATCGCTTCGCGATGGGCGTCGCCGACCACTGGATCAAGCTCGTCAAGGACACCACCGACGAGAAGTGGCCGCTGCAGCGGCTGTGGTACGAACTGACCAACCGCCGCCGCGACGAGAAGTCGATCAGCTATGCGGAGTCGCACGACCAGGCGCTGGTCGGCGACCAGACGCTGATCTTCCGCCTGATCGGCGCCCGCATGTACGACCGCATGTCGGTGCTGACCCAGGACGTCACCGTCGACCGTGGCATCGCCCTGCACAAGCTGATCCGGCTGACGACGCTCGCCACCGCCGGCCATGGCTACCTCAACTTCATGGGCAACGAGTTCGGCCACCCGGAGTGGATCGACTTCCCGCGCGAGGGCAACGGCTTCTCGCACGCCCATGCGCGCCGGCAGTGGCGGCTCGCCGACGACCCGCTGCTGCGTTACCAGCACCTCGGCAACTTCGATCGTGCGCTGTTGGCGCTGGCGCGGCAATACGGGCTGCCCGACGGCGAGGACGAGTTCCTGCTGCAGAACGACGACGAACACAAGGTGCTGTCGTGGTTGCGGGCCGGCCTCGTCTTCGTGGTCAACTTCCACCCGACCGCCTCGTACTCCTCGGCGCCGGTGCCGGCGGCGCCCGGCGAGTACGAGCTCGTGCTCGACAGCGACCGCACCGAGTTCGGCGGCCACGGCCGGCAGGACGCGAGCGTGCGCCACCACACCATCACCGACCGCATCCACCGCCACTTCCTCTACCTCTACCTGCCGGCGCGAACGGCGCTCGTCTTGCGGCCGGTGGCGCCGGCTGCCGCGACGCCGGCTTGAGCCCACCGCCTGGCGCGCTACGGTGCGCGCATGGATCTCCTGTACCGGGTCATGGGGCTCGCCGCCGCCATCGGCAATCGTACGTCGCGCTTCAGCATCAACTTCATCAAGCTCAACTGGGTGTTGATGATCGCCGTCGGCGTCGGTCTGTTCACCACCTCCAATGAGCTGCGCTACGCGCTCACCAACGACCGTCTGCCCCGCAGCATCGGCGTCAAGGACGCGGTGACCCACCTGGACGTCGACAAGAACTTCGTGACCGTACACGGCGACCTGATCCGGGAGGCGGTGTTCACCCACACCACCACACGGCGCGGCAGCAGCAGGACGGATGCCAGCTACTACGCACTGCTCGATGACCAGCACGAACGTGCCCTGTTGGTGCGCACCAGCGGCACCACGCGCCCCGGCACCGCCACCGGCACCGTCGACCTCACCGGCATGCTGATGCCGATCGAGGGCTCGCTGCAGAAGGAGCTGGCTCGCACCGGCGGCGACATCGGCGGCGTGGCCTTCGACACCGCCTACGTGCTGGAATGGGACCGCCGACCTGGTGACCCGATGCTGTGGTCGATCGCCGCCGCCGTGCTGGCGGTCGTGTTCCTGGCGATGCTGACCACGTGGCGTCAGCGCTACGTCGTGTTCGGCAAGGTCGATCGACCGCTCAGCGACATCGCGCCAGCCGAGGTGCCCGCGGACGAGGTGGTGCCGGTGCGAGCATCCGGGGTGTTCCGGCTCGGTCAGCACACCCGGCGCTTCACCAACATGGGCGCCGTCCTGGTGGATGCGGAAGGGACTCCGGTGCTGTGCGCCAACGTCGATGCCAGTTCGCGCTTCATGGGGGTCAAGACCACCGATCGCCGCGGCATCTGGACCATCGAGCTGCCGGCCGCGGGCCTGCGTTCGCTCGACGTCGGCCACCAGTACTACGGGTTCCGCCGGCGACCAGCCCTGCGCGTGCATCACGCCGACGGCCCCCGCGTGGTGACCACGGTGTTGAACTGCGACGACCTCGCGGCCTTGCGCACCCTCGCCGAACGCCTGACCTCGCCGGCGACGGCCGCCGGCTGATCAGAACAGCGGCCGGTCGGCTCGGGCAATTCCCCGGCATCGGCAGGCGGCATCGACCGCGTGCGCACCCGCTGCATCGCGCGCGACGCCGCGGCCTCGCGAACGGGCCCCGGCGCGAGCCGCAGGCGATCGAGGTCGAAGCCGTGGTGCTTGCCGCCACCGGCGTGGCAATCGGCGCAGTGCGCCTCGATCGCGGCCGGCAG
>JAEUHT010000049.1 GCA_016793265.1 Planctomycetota bacterium | reverse complement strand
TCACGGGGGCGAACGACGCCAACGGCCCCCACGTCGTCGTGACCTGGCTCGGCCAAGTGGCCCCCAGCACGTTCCGGTTCCTCGGCGCGCCGGCCGGGTTCGCCGCCAACGTACCCCTGCCGATCACCGTGGCAGCCGCCGCGCCGGGCATCAGCGCACACTGGCTGGATCTCGACGGCGATGGGGATCTCGACGCCATCGGCAACTCGGGCCCCGAAGGCAACCTCGTCATGCAGCTCGATGCCGAGGCCACCGATCTCGTCGCGCACGACCCGATCCAACGCACGCCGCCGGCCTGGGCGACCCACATCGAGGTCCGCTACTTCCAGGTCGACATCGTCGGCACGGGTCCGGAGCGACTGGCCCTGCGGTCCAAGAGCCTCGGCAGCCAGCTCGTGGATGCGACGGCGACACTGACCTACCTGCGCCACGGTTCGCTGAGCACCGGGCCGATCGCGACCATCGTGCGCTACGTCCGCATCGAGCAGGAGACGGTCACCCGGCTCGGCGGTTGCACCCCCTACATCTACGCGACCGCGGACAGGGGCCTGGATCTGGTCACGGCGATGGCCGACGCCATGGCGCCGAACAGCCCACCCCCGACCATGCCGGTCGAACTGCACGCCAACGAAGCGCTGCCGGTCGGCAGTCAGCCGCCGGCGCCTGGTCAGGTTGGTGGCGTTGTGCAGCCACCGAAGCTACCGCCGCCCGACGACGACGAGACTCAGGACGGCTCCGGTTGACCGGCAACCGGTCGCCGGCGTCGAACCAGGTTGCAAGAGCCGAGCACGATCAGAACGCCGGCGACAACCGACACGGACCAGCTCCAGCCGCGCGCCGCTGGCTGCGCCGGCAGGGTGATCACTCCGGCGATCGTGCGATCGAGACGCAGCAGGCAATGCAAAGACGGGTGTGCGAACGCCGGGTCGGCAGCCAGCTCGACGCGCGCCTGCCGCAGCGCTTCGGCCGCTTCGAGGCCGCTGGCGCAACCACGCACGAACACCTGCAGCAGGCGCTGTGTCGCGACCAGTTCGAGGTCGCCGTCGGTCGCCAGCACGCCGCGGGCACCGGCCGCCAGCCAGGCGGTGCCGAAGAGCTGCGCATCCTCGCCGCGGTCGACGCCTGCGCGCGCCGTGCCACATGCCGCCAGAACGACCAGTTCCGCCGCGATCGTCTGCTCGGCGAGCCTGTTGGCGCCGAAGAAGCCATCACGGAGAGTGATGCCGATCGGCCGATCCGCCGCGAGCGTGGCACCGGCCGCCGGGGCCGGCCCACGGCGGTGGTGGCCATGGGCGAAGACGATCACCATGCGGTGGCGCCCGGCGAGTTCGAGCAGGTCCGAGCTCGTGGTGCGATCGCGCGCGATCACGTGTGACGGCGCCACGTTCGCGGCCACGGCCGCCAGTTCCCCCTCGCCGATCACCAGCGGCTCGCAGGCTGCGTCGCGCTTGCCATCGACGTCGAGCTCCCCTGCGGCGACGACCGCCAGACCCGCGGTCGCAGAGTTCGGTGGTCGCTGCGCGGCGGCTGCCATCAACGTCGCGGACGGCACGTAGTCGATGGCGACGGCGTGACCGATCAGGCGATCGCCGCTGGCGGAGAACGGCAGGAACTCGAACGGCAGCCCGGTCAGCAGTTCGCGCCCAAGCACGGTCCAACGTCGCACCGAGCCGATCTCCCGCCACAACTGCGGCGGCAACAGCCACTCCGCCAGGGGTGCGGTCGCCGCGGCGATCGACTGCCGCCAGTCGGCGCCGGCCTGCCGCTCGTCGACGACGAGCGCGCGCAACGCCCGCACCCGGTCGCGGAGCGCCAGATCTGGTGGCAGCGGCACGACCGTGCCGCCGTCGGTGCCGACCACGAGGGCCACCGAACCACTGGGCGCCGGCACGAACCACAACAGCCGCCCACCGGGCGGAACCCCTACCCGCCGCACGGTCTCGACCTCGGCCACGGGCAGGTCGTGGCGGCGCGCCATCGAGCCGCAGGCGTCGGCCACCAGCGCGTGCTGCAGGCAGCGATCGACAGCACCTTCGCCGATGCGCACTTCCGCGAGACAGAGCACGGCGAGCAGATCGCGCCGCACCGACAACTGCAGGAAGGCCACGCCGGCGCTGAGCTCCGGCAGCGCACGCCATTGCTCGATCGCGAAGCGAAACCGGGCCGCGAGCACGTCGCGCAGCTCGACCAGCGCCGACACAGCCAGGCCTTCGGCCAACTCGAGCCGCGCCCGCGCCACCAGCGACCACGACGGCAGTCGGTCGTAAGGCAACACCAGCTCAGGGGACAACAGGGCGCGAATCGCCGGCAACGAACGGCCTTCACGCAGCCGCAGCAACGCGAGATCGGCCCGGGCGCGGACCCGATGGTCCGACGGCGCCTGAGCAGCGATCGGCCGCGCCAGCAAGTCCACCAGCCGCTGTTCGGCGGCCGCGGTGCGGCCAAGGCGGGTCGCCGCGAAGGCCCACCCGATCGCCGCACGATCACGATCGTCCGGCGCCGCCGCCGGCTCCTGCTCGATCGCCGCAGCGACGACGAGGGCGGCTTCGTACTGCTCGGTGGCGAGCAGCTCCTCCATTCGCAAACAGCGGCAACGCACCGACTCGCCGGCGATGTCCGTCAGCGCCTGCACGGCGGCTGCGGCCGGTCGCAGCATGCCGACGCGCAACAGCAGTTCGGCGCGAGTGGCGGCGGCCTCCGTCGCATCGACCACCTCCGCATCGGCGTCGAGGAAGGTCCATGCGATGGCGATGTGATCGCTCGCGATGCAGGCCGGCAGCAGGTACTGCAGCGCCGCCCGCCGCACCGTCTGGACCTTCTCGCCGGTTGCACTCGCCGCCACCGCGCACAGTTGGATGGCCTCGCCGCGGTCGCCGTCGCGGTCAGCCAACACGGCGCGGGCCTGGGCCAAGAAGCAGGTCGATTGCTCATCGGCGACTGGCACCAGCGCCGCCATCTTGTGGAGCAGGACTCGACGCTCGGCGACCGGCATGGCCTCGTGCCCTGTCACCTCGCGGACCAGGCGGCGCAGTTCCGGGCCGAGCTCGCCGGCGGCCGCCGCTGGCAGCCTCTGCTGGAGGTCGTGCACGTCGGCCAACATCACCGCCGTCGGTCGCGGTCCGGACTGGGCACAGACGCTCGCCTGCAGGGCGAACCCTGCGACGGCAAGACGCAGCGTCAGCGCCAGAAGTCCACGGGCACCACGATGCGGCCGCTCGGCAGCTTGTCCTCGCCAACCTCGCAGAGCACGGCGCGCACCCATAGATCCGGAAGATAGCGCCGCAGATCGGGCATCGACAGGCGCCCGGCACGCACGCCGCTGCGCGTCGCGATGACCGCATCGCCACTGCCGAACTCGATGCGGTACGACTCACCTGCCACCGGCGCCGGCGTCAACACGAGTTCGTGCCGTTCTGCATCGAACACGAGCACGACCGCGGCCCCCTGGTTCAGGTGGTGATCACCCGGTCGGCTACCACGGCGGGCGTCCGGGAACCCGAACCAGTACACCACCACGACGACGGCCGCGGCCAGCACGAAGGGCAACCACCTCGGCATCCGCCAACGTGCCGGGAGGATCACGCCCGCCTGCAGGCACCGGCGGGTCGCCGCCTCGGCGACGGCATCGAGCGCCGACGGCGCTGCCGCCAACGCCGCGGCCTCGTGACGCCCGAGGTCGTCGAGGCACCGCCGCACCGTCTGGGCCCCGGCGAGGGCCACCGTGAAACCCGGGTGCCGACGGCCGGCGTCACGGACCCGCTCATCGCCGGCAGCACACCGCCCGTCGACGACGTCGACGATCAGTTCCTGCAGGTCCTCCGGCAGGTCCGAATCGGGAACGGCACTCACGGACGACCTCCTCGCGCCCGGCGTTCGAGACAGCGCTTCAGCTGCGTGAGGATGCGGAAGTAGCGCCCCTTCACCGTATTCAGCTTGGCCGCCAACTTGCCGCTGATCTCCTCGAGCGTGTTGCCCTCGTGGTGCTTCCACCGCACCAGCTGGCGATCACGATCGGGCAGCGCCGCCACACACAGGTGGACATCCTCATCGGGATCGGGTGGTGGGTCGACGGCGATGCGGGCGAGCGCCTGCTCAGCCTCCGGCGCCGAGCGCCTGTCGCGGCGGATCCGGCGGCGAATGGCATTACGCAGTTCCCCTTCGCAGAAGACATAGACCCAGGTCTCGAGCGCGCCGATGCCAGCGTACTCGGCGAGCTTCTCGACGACCCGCGTGACGACGGCCTGCACCACGTCCTCGAGCTCCTGGGCATCGAGTTGGGAACCGAGTTCCCGGTGGCGCGCGGTGACCATGCGACCAACGCACTGCATGCGCCTCGCGAACTCGTCGCCGGCCGCGGCATCGCGGGCCAGCACACGGCGCACCAGTTCCCGGTCGTCGGCGTGACGTTCGTTCACCGAACCCGAGTCCATGCGCCGTCGACGCGGACACAACGCAGCGAGCGTGCCATCGGTGAGACGATAGATGCCCTGCAGCCCGTCGACCAGCCTGCCTGGCGTCGAGCGGGAGAAGCCGGCAAGGTGGGGATGGGCGGGCAACGGAACCGACATGCGCTGTGTGTGTCCGCATGCCAACCTCTGGTTGCAGGAGATTCTGGTCGAGCTCACGATCCTGCGTGCTGCCGCACCCGCACGGGTTGGTGCCATCCCCGCAGTCACGTGGCGGGGCGCCAAGGGCGCTGGAATCGACGGGGGCGGGACGATTCCGGCGATTCGCGGGCGGGAATGGCCGCCGCGGCGACGCTCTGCGACGGGCCGAAGCGACGGCGCGCCGAGGCCGCCGCGCCCGACGCCCTATGCCAATGCCACCGCCGTCACCGCCAGCGCGACGACGCCGAACAGCCCGATCACCACACCGAGCCGCCGGCCGTCGGCGAACGCCTTCGTCGTGCAGAGCCACAGCGGCAGCGGCGCCGCGGCGGCGAGCAGGAACGACGGCCGCAGCAGGTCGCGCGAACCGCGGCCCAGCCACAAGGCGGCGAAGTGCACGACGACGATGCCCAAGGCGCCGCCGGTGCCGCAGACGAACGGTCGCCGCCACAGCGTGGTCATCACCGCGATGCCGAGCGCGAACGCGGCGACGCCGGCGAGCTGCCAGGCGAGGCCACTGCCGTAGCTGCGCAACAGCAGGGCGTCGGCGGCCAGCGCCACGGCGCCGGCCAGTGGCACGGCGATGCCGGCGTCGACCTTCGCCGCGCGCCGCAGCACGACCCAGGTGCCACCCAATTGACCCCATGCCGCGGCGAGGCCGAGCACGGCGACCTCGAAGCTCCACCCTGCTCGCAGCGGCGCGGTGACGAACCACGGCACCAGCCCGACGAGCAGCAGTTCGCAGGGCAACAGCAGCGCCTTCGGCAGCAGGCGCAGGTCGTAGGCGACCCCACAGATCCCGGTCCAGCACAGACACCACCACAACCAGTTGCTGGCGTCGCCGTGCGTCAGGCTCAGGTGCCAGAACCACGGCGGCCAGCCGGCCTGGACGCCGAACGGCAGGCAGACCGAAGCCGAGAGCGAGAAGGCGAGCAGCCGCGGGCCACCGACCCCGACGCCGAGCAGCACGAGGGCGAGCGCCGGCAGCAACCCCAGCAGGATCCAGTGCAGCAGGTCCACGCCGGAACTCTACGTTTTGCCGCCTGCCGCCGGAACGCTAGAAGTGGCCCCCGCCCCCCGATGACCCACGCCGTGATCACCCGCCTGCGCCGCAGCCTCACCGAGTGGGTGCATCACGCCGGCAACCGCCAGTTCCTGCACGACGATCAGTCCGCGCAGCTGCGCCTCGCGCTCGGCGACGCGCGGCGGCGCAACCAATTGCACGTCAGCGCCTGGATGCTCGGCTCCTGGCTCTGCGGCCACGGCATGGTGCGCGCGGTCGACGGTGAGGTGCAGGGTTTCGACGACGTGCGCATCGGCCAGACCCTGCGCCGCACCTCGCTGCTGCTGCGCCACAGGAACCAGGCGCCGCAGCGCCGCGGCGGCCGCACGCAGCTGCCGTTCTCGCGCCAGCACGGCGCCTGGACCGCGCTGCTCGGCCTCGCCTTCGACGACCCCGGGGCCGAGCCGCTCTACGACCTGCTGCGCGACGAGCCCGAGTCCTCGTTCGGCGACGACGAGGCGCTGCCGTTGTTCGTGCGCGAACTGCTGACGCTGCGCCACGGTGGCCGGCCGACGCTGACGCCGCGGCTGGGCCCGTTCCACGGCGTGCTCGATGCGTGGAACGCCGAACCGCGGCTGTTCGCGCAGCGGCTGGCCGAGGTGCTCGACGGGCACGTCGCCTCAACCTCGGGACCCGGCGCGATGTTCGACGATCCCGGCTGCAAGCTGTTCCCGGTCGAGGTGTTCGCCGTGCGCTCGGTGCGGCGCTGGCTCGAGCTGCCGATGCCGAAGGTCGAGCACGCGCTGATGTTCACCAACCTCGCCACCATGGCGCCGGTCGGGCCGTGGCCGACCCACGAGCTCGCGCAGCAGGTCGAACGCGCGCTGGGGCGCCGGTGATCGACGACGCGCGACTGGCTGCCTTGGCGGCGCAGGGTCGGACCACGTTCAAGCACGAACCGGCGGCGGTCGTCGAGGTGCTCGGCGCCGGCGAGCACGCGGTGGTGGTCAAGACCTACCACAACCGCGGCGGCAAGCTGCTGCAGACCTTCTGGCGGCGTTCGCGCGCGCGCCGCGAACACGACCACCTGCGCACGATCTTCGACGCCGGCGTACCATGCCTCGAACCGCTCGGCTGGCGGCAACGCCGGCGCTTCGGTTGCGTCGCCGAGTCGACGCTGGTGACGCGCCTCTTGCCCGACAGCCGGCCGCTCAAGGTCGTGCTGCAGCAGATCCCGCGCGGCACCACCGGCCCCGTGCGCGCGCGGCTGGCGGCGGCGATGGGCACCCTGGTCGGCGAGCTGCATCGCCGCGGCGTGCTGTGGTGCACGCCGATGCCGCGCAACGTGCTCGTGCAGGGTGATGCCGCGGCGGCCCGGCTGGCCGTCTGCGACACCCCCGCCTGCATCGTCGTCGGCCATTCGCTGCATGGCGGACGCCTCGCCGCCGTCGATCTGTTCCTCGGCGCGTTCTCGCCGAGCCGCCGCCGCGACTTCTCCAGCGTCGAGAGGTGGCGCTGGCTGCTCGGCTACTGTGCCGCCGACCGCCCGGCCGCACGCCGGCTGTGGCGGCGGCTCGTGCACCGCCGCCCGCTGTACAACGTCGTCGTGCGCGCCCTGGCGATGACGTGGTTTACCTATATCCTGGGCCGCTTCCGCTCCCCCCACCGACCGACCGCCTCCCGGCGCACCGCTGCGCGATGACGAACCTCCACGCCCCGATGGGGCAGACCAAGCTGCAGAACTACAACAGCACGCGGGGCGCAGAGTCCTACAAGGCCGACTACCGCAACAAGCTGCACCGGCGCTGGTCCGACAAGCGCGAACGTGCGCTGCTGCACCGCTACTTCGCCCGCGTCGGCAAGGTCGACTCGATCCTCGACCTGCCCTGCGGCCACGGCCGCCTCGCCGACCTGCTGCACAGCCACTGCAAGCGCCTGACCGAAGCGGACTGGTCGTTCACGATGGTCTCGCTCAACCAGCGCGATCACGACGTCACGGGCCGTCACTACGTACGCGCCTCGGCGCTCGAGATCCCGTTCCCCGACCGTTCGCACGACCTCGTGCTGAGCTTCCGCCTGTCGCACCACCTGGAGACGCAGGAGCTGCGCGAACGCCACCTGCGCGAGCTGTTCCGCGTCGCCGACCAGCACGTCATCGTCACCTGGTTCTCGGCGACCTCGCTGAAGAACATGCTGCGACAGCTGCGCGTGCGGCTCGCCGGCAAGAAGCCGAAGAACGTGCTGCGCAACGACCGCGTGCGCGCCATCGCCGCCGAGTGCGGCTTCACCCAGGTCGAGGCCAAGCCGCTGTTCCTGATCGGCTCCGGCCACATGCTGGCGCTGTTCACGCGCCGAGGTGACGCGTGACCCCGCCCAGGATCCCGTTCGCGATGCAGCGTCTGGTCTTCCTCGCCCTCGTGTTCGGCGTGCTCGCCTTCATGGGCGTGATCGCCCTGCTGCACTCCAGCGGCGGCCCACCCGTCGTCGCCGCGCCGATCCCCGAGCTCGACCTCGTCTGCATGGGGTTCGGCGCCGGCAGCACCGTCGCCGCGCTCGCCCTGCGCGGGCTGCTGCACCGCCGCGCCGATGCGCTGCCGCCGGACGCGCGCGGCGTCGCCCGCTTCCGCGCCCATCTCGTGCCGCTCGCCATCCTCGAGGGTGGCAGCCTGCTCGCGCTGGTCACCTGGATGGTGAACGGTCACCCGCTGCCGGGCCTCGTCGTCGCGCTGGTCCTGCTGTCGGTGATGATCATGATCATCCCGTTCCGCGATCCCGAGGCGACCACCGGCGACTGAACGCGCCCCACGTCAGCCGACGAACGACTCGCCGCCGGCGAGGCAGTCGGCGAGTCGGCGGCAGGCGTGCTGCAGATCGTCGCGCGACGGCGTCTCGCCGAAGTGGTCGAGCAGGCGCCGCGCCAGCGGGCCACGCGTCAGGATCGTCTGCAGCGGGCGTTCGAGCGCGGCATCGAAGCCGCGCACGTCCGGCAGCAGCCGCTCGGCGAGCCGCCGCCAGAGCTCGCCGGCCAGCAGCGGCGCCGCCGGCAGTCCGAGCGCGAGCAACAGCCCCGGGTGATCGATCGTCGCCCGTTCGCCGAGCCGCGCCACGCGCCACAACAGGCTCGCCAACTCCCCGGTCGGCAGCGCCGCCAGCGCCGCCAGGCTGCACCAGCGGCCGGCCGCGAGCTGCCGCAGCACGGCGACGATCAGCGTCGAGATGGCGAGGTCGGCGGCGGGGTGCTCCTGCACGTCGAGCACGCGGATCTCCAGCGAGTCGCGCGAGAACTTCGCCACCACGCCGCGCGAGTTGAGCCACTCTTCCCGCAGCAGGTGTTCGGCATCGAAGGGCGCGATGTCGCTCCAGATCGGCTCCAGCACCTGGGTGAAGTAGTCGGCGCGCGTCGTCACCGGCTCCGGCACCACCTGGCCGGCGATGCGCGGCACCCGCGCCTGGTTGTGGCGGTAGACAGAGAGCCGCCAGTCGAGCCAGCCGTGATGGCGACCCTCGGCGTACGGCGAACTCGCCGCCAGCGCCGGCAGCAGCGGCAGCAGCGCGCGGCAGGCGAGGTGCAAGCGGCCGAACTCGTCGTCGTTGGCGAACGGCAGGTTCAGGTGGCAGCTCTGCAGGTTGGACCAGCCGTGGCCGCGGCAGTCGAAGATGCGATCGTAGGCGCCGTAGACGTCGCCGTAGTCGTGCGGCCAGCGGCGGAACTCGCGCGCCGGGTCCATCAGCGGGTGCATGCCGCCGCCGCACAACCGCGCGCCCATCGGCGCGAGCGCCGCATCGAGCCGCCGCGCCGAGGTCGCGAACGCACCGCCGAGCCCGGCGAGCGTCGGCGACGGCCCGTTCGTCTTCAGCTCGACGACGTGCAGCGCCAGCTCGTTGGACCACGACACCGGGCCATCGTCGAAGTCGCCGACGTAGCGGCCGGCGAAGTGGCGCAGCAGCTCGTCGACGACCGGCCGCACCACGAACGTCGCCGCGTCGACCACCATGTACTCGAGTTCGATGCCGAAGCCATCGAACAGGCCGAGCGTCACGCCGACCCCCAACCACGATGCCGCGCCGTGACCCGCGAGAACATCGTGCGCATCACACGCAGGTAGAGCTCTTCGCCGAGCACGGCGTCCTCGAAGCCGGCGTCGACGTTGGGGTTGTCGTTGACCTCGATCATGTAGACCTTGCCGCCGACCTCCTTGAGGTCGACGCCGTAGAGGCCCTTGCCGATGCAGTTGGCGGCCTTCAACGCGGTCTTGACGACGCGCGTCGGCGCCATCTCGATCGGCACCGTCTCGGCGCGGCCGACGTCCGCCTTCTTGCCGACGTGGTCGCGCTTGAGGATCTGCCAGTGGCCGTTGGCCATGAAGTAGCGGCAGGCGAACAGCGGCTGGCCGTCGAGCACGCCGATGCGCCAGTCGAAGTCGGTCGGCACGTAGGCCTGGGCGATGACGAGGTCGCTGCGTTCGAGCATCGCCTCGACCGCGACCTCGAGTTCCTCCGGCGTCGTCACCTTGCGCACGCCGGCCGAGAACGAGCTGTCGGGCTGTTTGAGCACACACGGCAGGCCGAGTCGCACCGCCAGCTCGCCGACGTTGCCGCGGTGCACGATCATCGTCTCCGGCACCAGGATGTCGTTCTGCTCCGCCATCTCGGCGAGGAACACCTTGTTGGAGCAGCGCAGGATCGAGGTCGGGTCGTCGATGACGACCATGCCGAGCGCCTCGGCGCGGCA
>JAEUHT010000032.1 GCA_016793265.1 Planctomycetota bacterium | reverse complement strand
CTGCCGGGCGGTGGGGGCGGGGGCGGGGGCCCCGTTGTGTTGGCGTCACACGCGGGTGGCCGGGAACGCCGGCATGGTGCCGCCCGTGCCGGCGCCGCCGCCCCCCCCCCCCCCCCCCAGCAGGCGCGGGGCAATCCCGCTCCCTTGCCAGTGGCACTTGCCGCCGCGCTCGCCGCGTCACTCGCGCAGCGTCCACACGCCGCGCTGCCCCGGCGTCTCCTCGACACCGACCGACAGGCACTCGACCTGCAGCGAAGGCCAGGCTTCCCGCATGCGCTGGCGCAGACTGCGCCCGAACCAGGCCGCCAGGTTCTCGGCGCTGGTGTTGCCGATCTCCAGCACGATGACCTCGTCGAACGGCACCAGGTAGCGCCGTTCGCGATAGCGGATCTCGCAAGCGTCGCCGACACGCTGCGCCCGCAACTCCGGGTGCTGCCCGGGGACCAGCAGGTGTTCGTCGAGCCGATCACAAAGGGCGCGCACGATCGGCTTGATCTCCTTGAAGTTGACGACGAGACCGTGCTTGTCGAGCGGCGTGCGCAGCGTGACGAAGACCTTGTAGTTGTGCCCGTGCAAACGCTCCGCGCTGCCGTCGGGGAAGATCAGGAAGTGGGCGGCGCTGAACTTGAGGTAGTCCTTCTGGATCTCGATCGACCAGTGCTCCGTAGCGCCGTGCGCAGTGGGTTCCGTCATCCCGGCCCAGGATACCCGCTGGCCGCCCCGCTACATTCGCCGGCCATGGACCTGAGCCTGGTGCCGTGGCGGGCGACGCGCTACCCCGGCGTCGACGTGCACTTCTACGCCAGCGACCGGCAGCGCGGCCGCGTGCTGGCGCTGATCCGCATGGCTCCCGGCTGCGGGTACCCGGCACATCGCCACCGCGGTGAGGAGCACGTGCTGGTGCTGCAGGGCGGCTACCGCGACGAAGCCGGCGAACACGTGGCCGGTCAGTTCGTGCGCTACGAAGACCGATCCGAGCATGCCCCGGTCGCCATCGCCGGCGACCGCGCCTGCGTGCTGCTGGCGCTCGCCCACGAGGGCGTCGCGCTGCTCGACTGAATCCCGGCCCCGGAAACACGAACGCCGCGCCCGCGGCAGGTGCCACGGCGCGGCGTGCGATGCGGCAGCTCGGGCTCAGCCCTTGGCGTAGTCGGCGAGCACCTTCTCGGCGATGTTCGGCGGCACCGGCTCGTAGGTTGCCGGCTCCATCGAGTAGGTGCCACGCCCCTGCGTCAGCGAACGCAGCGTCGTCGAGTACTGGAACATCTCCGCCAGCGGCACCTTGCCGGTGACTGCCGAGATGCCACCCGGCTTGCTGATCATCTCTTCGACCAGGCCGCGGCGGCTCGACAGGTCGCCGATGACGTCGCCGGTCTTCTCCTCGGGGGCTTCGATCTCGATCTTCATGATCGGCTCGAGCAGCTGCGAGTTGTTCTCGGCGGCGAGACGGAAGGCGAGCACGCCGGCCGCCTCGAACGCCATCGCGCTGGAATCGACGTCGTGCGACTGACCGTCGTAGAGCTCGGCGACGATCTTGCAGTACGGGAAGCCGATGCGGCCACCGCCCTTGATCGCGGCTTCGATGCCGGTCTCGACCGCCGGGATGTACTCACGCGGCACCGAGCCGCCCTTGACGGCGTCGACGAAGTTGAGCGTCTCGACGGTCTCGTCGATGCTGAAGCGCACGCGCGCCACGGCGAACTGACCCGAGCCACCCGACTGCTTGATGTGACGCGCTTCGACCTGCTTCGGGCCCTTGAGCGTCATCTTGTAGGCGACCTTCGGCCGGCCGACCGTGACGCCGATCTTGTAGTCGTTCTGGATCATGTTGCACTTCACCTCGAGGTGAAGCTCGCCCATGCCCGAGATGACCATCTGACCGGTCTGCTCGTCGGTGCGCGCCTTGAACGTCGGATCCTCGCGCACGAGCTTGCCGATGACCTCGGACAGCTTGTCGCGGTCGCCGCCGGACTTCGGCTCGATCGCCATGCTGATCACGGTGTCCGGGAAGTTCATCGCTTCGTAGATCACCGGGTTCTCGCGGGTCGACAGCGTGTCGCCCGTGATCGAGTCCTTGATGCCGACCGCGGCGACGATGTCACCGGCGCTCGCAGAATCGATCGGCTCACGCTGCGCGGCGTGCATGCGCACGAGGCGGCCGATGCGCTCGAAGCGGCGCGTGCGGGCGTTGTAGTACTTGTCGCCCTGGTTCATCACGCCGGTGTAGATGCGGATGAAGGTCAGGTCGCCGTTCGGATCGCTGATGGTCTTGAACACCAGGCCGGCGAACGGCTGATCGGGCATCAGCTCGCGCGCGACCTTCTCGTCGGTCTCGGGGTTGAAGCCCTCGATCGCCGGCACGTCGAGCGGGCTCGGCAGGTAGTCGACGATGGCGTCGAGCACGTTCTGCACGCCCTTGTCCTTGAAGGCCGAGCCGCAGAACACCGGCGTGATCTTCAGCGACAGGGTGCCGGCGCGCACCGCCATCATGATCTCGGCGTCGGTGACCACCTCACCTTCGACGAACTTCTCGAGCACGGTGTCGTGGCACTCGGCGACGGCCTCGACCATCACCTCGCGCCGCCGCTTCGCCTCGTCGAGCAGCTCGGCCGGGATGTCGTGCTCCGTCATCTCGCGGGCATCGTCGTCGGCCCAGACGAAGGCGCGCATCTTGATGAGGTCGATCACGCCCTCGAACGCCTTCTCCTTGCCGATCGGCATCACCAGCGGCACGGGATTGGCATTGAGCCGCGTGCGCATCGACTCGACGGCCTTGTAGAAGTCGGCGCCGGTGCGGTCCATCTTGTTGACGAACGCGACGCGCGGCACCTTGTAGCGGTTGGCCTGGCGCCACACCGTCTCCGACTGCGGTTGCACACCGGCCACGGCGCAGAACACACCGACGGCGCCGTCCAGCACGCGCAGCGAGCGTTCGACCTCAGCCGTGAAGTCCACGTGTCCGGGCGTGTCGATCAGGCTCATGCGGTGGTTGCGCCAGTGGCACGTCGTCGCGGCCGACGTGATCGTGATGCCGCGCTTGCGCTCCTCTTCCAGGTAGTCCATGGTCGCGGCGCCCTCGTGCACCTCACCGATCTTGTGGCTCTTGCCGGTGATGTAGAGGATGCGCTCGCTGAAGGTGGTCTTGCCGGCGTCGATGTGAGCGATCACACCGAAGTTGCGGTAGGTCCGGATCTGTTGGACGTCCTTCGACTCCTTCTTGTCAGACATGGCAGTGCGGGGGGAACTGGGGGTGGACATTGCTGGAACGGCGCACCATCGGCGCGCTTGCGGCCGGTGGACATGAGCAACCGGCGCAGCCGCGGCCCGGAGGCAACCCGCGGCATGGCTCGGCCGCGGATGGAGGCGGAGAACGGTAGCGCGGCGCCTGTTCCGGTCAACGCCCGGCACGGCCAACCCGTGTATCCTGCGACGCTTCACCTCCCGCCCCCCTCCACCCCGCTGCCCACCATGCCGCGATCCACGCGCCTTCTCGCCGCCCTCATCAGCACTTGCTCCGCCTGGTGCCCCGCCCAGGTGTTGCCCGGCGACATCGCCGCCACCGGCTTCTCGGCGAGCGCCTTCGGGGTGCTGCGCGGCACCACCATCACGGGCTACCCCACCACCGGCTTCCTCGGCACCGGCCCCGCCACCTCCCAGGCGGTGCTGTGGGACCCTGCCAACCCGAACGACTTCCTGATCGGCGGCTTCGGCTTCGTCGGCCGCGCCACCATCGCCGGCCCCGGCAGCGCCAGCTACACGCTGATCACCAACAACGTCGGCATCGTTTCACAGATGAGCTGGTCGGCCACCGGCGCTGTCGTGCTCATCGACTCCGGCAGCAACCAGGTGCGCCTGCTCGACCCGGTCGGCGGCGGCGTCGTCGACGTGACCGCCGGCGGCCAGCCGTGGGGAACGACGCTGTCAGCCGGCCTGATCGACCCCGTCAGCGGCGACCTCGTGCTCGGCAACGACGGCTCGCTGTTCCGATTGACTGCGTCCAGCGGCGTGGTGACGCCGCTCGCCAGCAGCCTCGGCGGCACCGTCTCCGGCATCACCTTCGATCCCGTCACCGGCGACGTGATCGCCACCGTGCTGACCTCGAACCGCCTCGTGCGCGTCGACGCCGCCGGCGCCGTCACCGACGTGGCGCCGCCGTTCTCCCTGCCCGGCCCCAACGCGCTCGCCGTCGACCACAACGGCGACTTCATCGCCGCCGGCGGCACCGGCGAGATCTACCGCGTGCCACGCGCCGGCGGCTCGCCGGTCTACCTGACCTACAACACGAGCCCCTACGGCAACGTCAACGGCGTGTCGGTCGCCTTCGGCAGCGGCTACGGCCGCCCGTTCGGCAGCGGCTGCCTGGGCGCCCTGGGCCCGAGCGAGCTGCGCGCGAGCGGCCCGTTCCAGGTCGGCTCGCTGATCACGACGACGTCCACCGGCCATGCGCCGAACGCGCCGGCGTTGACGATCCTCGGCCTCAGCAACCTCGACCACCTCGGCCTGCCGCTGCCGCTGCTGCTCGACCCGCTGCTCGGCACCAGCGGTTGCTCGCTGCTGGCCAGCGCCGACGTCTTGCTCGGCGGCCTCACCACGGCGACGAGCCCGGCGGCGTTTGCCTTCGCCTTGGTGCCGAACACGAGCTTCGCCGGCCGCGTGCTCTACGTGCAGCACGCCTGCCTCGAACCGGTGCCGGGCGGCCTGTCGTTCTCGAACGGCCTCGCCATCCACGTGCCGTAGCCGCCTTGCCAGCGCCACGAGCCGGTCGCCGCCCAGTTTCCCCACACCATCGACCGATGCTGCCGAGGAACCCGACGACAGGACTCGTTGCATGGCCTTGGTCATTCGTAGCCTCCGACTCGCTCTCGCCCTCGCCCTCGGCGGCGCCCTGCTCGCGCAGCGCACGCCAGACGAAGCCCTGCAGGCGCTGAAGGCCGGCAACCAGCGCTTTGCCAGCGGCCAGTCGCTGCCGCAGCCGCTCGGCGAGGGCGTGCGCCGCACGCTGGCGCGCGGCCAGAGCCCGTTCGCGATCGTGGTCTGCTGCGCCGACAGCCGCGTGCCGCCCGAACACGTCTTCAACACCGGGCTCGGCGAGCTGTTCGTGGTGCGGGTCGCCGGCAACGTCGCCGACGCCGAGTTGATCGCCAGCATCGAGTACGCGGTCGAGCACCTGAACACGCCGCTGTGCGTCGTGCTCGGCCACGAGAGCTGCGGCGCCGTCAAGGCCGCCGTGGCCCAGGGCCAGAACCAGCGCCACGACGGCGAGAGCCTGGTCATGCAGCAGCTGCTGGAGCACATCGAGCCCGCGGTGCGCAAGGCGCAGGCGCGCAGCCTGGGCGGCAAGGACCTCACCGACGCCTGCGAGGAGGAGAACGCGCACACCACGGTGCACGAGACCATGCGCAGGAGCGAGCTGCTGCGCCGTTACGCGTCGGTCGGCAAGTTCCGTATGGTCGCGGCGCGCTACCACCTCGACTCGGGCGGGGTCGAGTGGCTGCCCGACCGGCCGCTGCCGGCCGCACCGGACCAGGCCGCCCACCTGGTGCCCGGAGCAGTGCCGACCGGGGTGCCGCCGCACGTCGCGCTGCGCATGCTGCAAGCCGGCCACCGGCGCTTCCTCGGCGACGGTCTGCCGACCGCGGACCTCAGCGCCGAACGCCGCGAGCAGCTCACGCACGGCCAGCACCCGCTGGCGATCGTGCTGACCTGCGCCGACTCGCGCGTCGCCCCCGAACACGTCTTCGACGCCGGGCTCGGCGAACTGTTCGTCATCCGCATCGCCGGCAACGTGCTCAACGACGACGCCCTGGCCTCGATCGAGTATGCCGCCGGCCACGCCGGCACGTCGCTGCTGGTGGTCATGGGCCACAGCAAGTGTGGGGCGATCAGCGCCGCCGCCGCCGATCCGGCCGGCACCGAGCTGTCGCCGAACCTGCGCGCACTGCTGACGCGGCTCGAACCGTCGGTCGCGGCCGCCCGCGCCAAGGGCGGCAAGGACGTCGTCGACCTGGCCGTGCGCGGCAACGCGCTGCGGGCGGTGGCCGAGGCCCGGTCGCGCAGTTCGCTGCTGCGGCAGCTCGAAGCCGAAGGGCGCTTCACCATGCTGGCGGCGGTCTACGACATCGCCTCGGGCGACCTGGAGTGGCTCAAGGACAAGAACGACCTCGCCATCTCGGGGCGGCCGGCGCCGATCGGCGCGCAGACCCACGGCGTGCTGCACGGCTCGCCCGGGACCACGCCCGACCCGCATGACCACGAGCACGGCCCCGCTGCCGTAGCGCCGACGACCGCCACGCACGGCGATGCCGCGGCGCACGGCGACGGCGATGCCCACGATGCCCACGATGCCCACGGTGCCCACGGTGCCAACGATGAGGCCCATGGACACGCGGCGGCGAACAGCCACGGCCTGGCGGCGAAGGACCTGCCGATCCTCGACTGGGCGGCGGCGCCGAGCGGCGAGACGGCGGCGCCCAAGCACGCGGCGCCGGCGCCCGAAGCAGGCCACGCCGCGGGGCCTGGGCACGAGGCCCACGCGGCGACCGAGGCGCCCGACGCACACGAAGCCGCGGCAGCGCACGACGAACACCGCGCAGCCGCCCCCCACGACGCCCACGGTTCGCCTGCCGACCACGGTGCCGACGCCGACCACGACCCCGAGCCGACGGCCACTCCGGCGCTGCGCTGGACCGACCCGACGGTACTGATCGGCATCACCGGCGTGGTGTCGCTGCTCGCCGCCGCCGTGCTGGCGATGCGGAAACGCTGAACCGCGGCGCGTCAGCGCAAGAACGGCTCGAACGCCCGCCGCCGCGCCGGGTCGTCGTTGCGCACGAAGTAGAACGTCTCGAACTGCGCGAGATCGGCCTGCACCTGCGCCTTCGTCTTCTGCGGCAGTTCGGCGATGTATTCGTCGAGGTACGACGGGAAGTCGACCACCTGCAGGTGCGGCTCACGCCGCCGCAGTTCGTCCATCAGGGCGCCATCCCACTGCACGAGCTTGGCCGGCAGCAGCCCCGCCGGGGTGGGGAACATGATCCAACGCCACGGGATGTCCTGACCGTTGGCGTCGCGCCCGTAGCTGAGCTCGAACATGATCTGCACGCCACGCTGCACGAGGTAGTCGGGGTACAGCGTCCACGGCCGATCGTGGCCCCGCTTGCCGCCGGGCGGCACCGGCAGGCGCGCGATGAAGGCATCGGTGAGGCCGGCCGCACACTCGATCGCCACCGGTGCGCGGCTGCGATACGCGAGGCTGGCGTGGGCGCCGGCGATGCCGAGCCGCACGTCGAGCCCGGCGAACAACCACTGCAGGTACTCGCCCATGCCGCGCGCGACGTCGACCAGCGGCATCGAGATCGTGCGGTTGTCGGAGACGTCGTTCTCGTAACGATCGAGCCCTGCCGGCTCGACGCGCAAGCTGAAGCCGAGCGCCAGCACCGCCGCCCAAGCCACCTGCAGCCCGATCGGCCGCCACCGCTGGCAGGCGAAGTCCGCCGCGAGCAGCAGCGCCGGCACGATCGGCAGCAGGAAGCGCGCGAACATGAAGTCACCGCCGACCCAGATCACGAAGCCCAGGTACGGCAGCACGAACGCGGCGAGCACGACCCACGGCCGGCGACCGACGAACGGCGAGATCGTGGCGAGCGGGTCGGGCTTCTTCGCCAGGAACCAGCCGAGCGGCAGCAGGCCGAGCAGCAGCGGCCAGTAGCACGCGAAGAACGGGCCGACGTAGCGCAGGCCCTGCGGCACGTAGGAGCCCGTGCCCGACTTGGCGAAGAACGTGTTGGGCACCCAGTGGCCGTAGTAGGCGTGCCGCCAGAGCAGGTACGGCACGAACACCATCACGAACGGCAGCACGTAGCCGAGCAGCAGCTTCGGTGCGCCGCGGCGGAACGCGTCGTGCAGCACGAACAGCCCCGCCACGGCGGCGAAGATGGCGCCGTCGGGCCGCGTCATCGCGGCGAACACACCGAGGAAGCCGAGCAGCCACGCCTCGCGTGCGCAGCGCATGGCGAGGCACAGCCGCAGCATCGCCGCCGCCAGCAGCACGAACAGCGCGGTCTCGAGGCCGGCCGGCGCCAACGACGCCGCGTGGTGCAGCACCGCGTAGCCGAGCGCGGCGATCGGCAGCGCCGCGCGGCCGTGGCTGGCCCGCCACGCCGTCATCGCCAACAGCAGCACGGTGCCGGCGTGGGCGGCGATGCCCCAGAGGATCGACCAGTTCTCCAGCGCGCGGTCGCTGTTGCCGAGCATCACGCCGAGCGCCAGCAGCACCGTCCAGGTGAAGTTGGTGTAGCCCTCGACCGGCGCTTCGCTCGGGTCGAGGTTGAACACCAGCCCGTGCCCTTCGGCGAAGTGCTGCGCGTAGCGGAACGAGATGAAGGCGTCGTCGCAGGTCCAGCGCAGCACCCAGGCCTGGGCCACCGCGACCACGACCGCCGCCAGGGTGAGCAACCAGAACACGAGGCGGCGGGACATGCGGGGCAGCACACTAACGCCTGCCGAGCGGCGGCGGAACGGTGCGCGGCCGCAGCCCCGTCACGGATCTGCGACGGCGGCGCCCCGCCGCGTTACCACTGGCCGGCGCCGTCCCGGCCCAGGCGGCGCCTCGTCGGCGCTCGCCGCGCCGCCACACCGGGGCAAGGTGACCCCGCCCGGGACCTGGCACCCTGTTTGCCAACGGCGCCAACTTCGTGAGGCCCTCCATGAACCGAATCGTCTGCCTGTCCCTCTCCCTGCTCACGCTTCCGCTCGTCGGCCAATCGCCGTTCCGCACCACGCGCCACGCTGGCCTGCCGACCATCAACGTTGGCGACAAGTTCGCGGCGGGCGACCTCGACGGCGACGGCGACATCGACCTGTTCGTCGCCAACGACAACAGCCCCAACCAGCTGCTGCTCAACGACGGCAACGGGCGCTTCGTCGATGCGACGGCCGGCCGCTTCGTCATGCAGCCGGGCTGGAACGCGAGCCACTCGGTCGACCTGGCCGACATCGACGGCGACGGCGACCTCGACATCCTGATCGGCAACGACGACAACATCAGCAACCGCGTCTACACGAACGACGGCTTCGGCTTCTTCACCGACGTGACGGCGACGGCTTTGCCGGCGAACGCTTGGTTCACGGAGAATCAGGTGGTCGCGGACTTCGACGGCGATGGGGATGTCGACTGGTTCACCGTCGACGGTGGGGCCTGCCACTTCTACGCGAACAACGGCGTCGGAGTGTTCACTGACGCCAGCGCGACCCGCTTGTCCGGGCTGCCCTATCTGAGTGGCCATCGATTTGACGTGACGCCGTTCGCGGTCGACATCGATGGCGACGGGGACCTGGATGCGATGATCCCGCTCTACACCGGGGCTCCGTACCTGATCCGCAACCAAGGCGGGGTGCTCTCCCCCAACCCGACCCAGCTGCCGGCAACCGCAGCAGGGGCCGCCCACTGGTTCGCCGACTACGACGGCGACGGTGACCCGGACATCTTCGCGAACCGCGGCAACTTCCTGTTCCAGAACCAGGGCAACGGCACCTTCGTCGACGTCACCAGCCAGGCCTTTCCTTCGGCCCCCTCCAACGCGATCGCCTGCGTCGACGTCGACAACGACGGCGACCTCGATCTGGTGACGACCTCGCGCATCTGGCTCAACAACGGCAACGGCACCTTCACCGCGTTGGTGGTCGCGACGTCGTTGTCGTACGGCTTCAACTGCGGCGTCGCGGCAGCGGACTTCGATGGCGACGGCGACATCGACCTGCCCGGCAAGCCGAACTTCCTGCGCCAGGTGAACGCGCCGACGGCGCCCGCGCGCGGCAGCAACTACAGCGTCGAGTTCCACGCCCGCCCGGGCTCGGTCGTCGGCGCCTGCGCCGCGCTCGCCGTCGGCCAGCTGCCGGCCGGCCCGTTCGGCGTGCTGCGGCTCGACCCGGCCACCGCCGCACCGCTCGCCGTGGCCACCATCACCACCGGCCCGCTGGTGCTGAGCTGGTCGCTGCCCAACCTGCCGGCGCTCGCCGGACTCGAACTGCACTACCAGTCGCTCGTCGTCGACGCACTCGAAGGCCCGGTGCTCGGCAACCTGATCCGCGACGTCGTGCAGTGACGCCGGCGGCGGCGGCCGCCGCCGGACCGACCCGCGGCCTTCCCGCCCGCCGCCGCTACAGCGGCAGCGAGGCGAGCGCTTCCTTGGCGAACGTGTTGACGTCGATGCGTTCGAACACGCGCACGATGCGGCCGTCACCGTCGATCAGGAAGGCGATGCGGCGCGCGCTGCGCTGCTGCTTGTCCTTGGCCGCGCCGTAGGCGATGGACACCTGCCGATCGGTGTCGCACAGCAGCGGGAAGGGCAGCCGCTGCGCCTCGCGGAAGCTGCGGTTGGCCTCGGCCGGGTCGTGCGAGACCCCCAGCACGGCAACGCCGGCGCGTTCGAACGCCGCGAACTCGTCGCGCAGGCCGCAGGCTTCGGTCGTGCAGCCCATCGAATTGGCCTTGGGGTAGAACCACAGCAGCAGCATGCGGCCGCGGTAGCCGGCGAGGTGGTGCACCGCACCGGTGTCGTCGGCGACGACGAACTCGGGCGCCTGGTCCCCGACCTTCAGCGTGAGCGTCGACGCCGGCCGTTCGCCGCGCGGCTCGCGCCCACCACCGCTGCCGCCCGCGACGCGAGCTTCGTCGCTGCTGGTCGCCGCCGGCGCCGCGGCACCACCGACGCTGGCCCCGTTGCCGACCGCCGCGCTCGCCTCCGCCACGGCCTCGGCCGGCGCCGGCTTGACGTAGGCGTCGATGTAGCTCTGGGCGAACGGCAGCTTCTCGGTGTCGCGCTCGACGAACGGCACCCCTTCGGTCATCCACTTCGGCGCCGGCTTGCCGCGCAGATGGTGGTCGAAGTACTCGCTCATGCGGCGCGTCCAGTCGCGCATGTTCTGCCGCTGCCGCAGGCCGTGCGCCTCGCCGTTGTAGTTGAACAGGTAGGCCTCCTTGCCGAGCCGCCGCAGCGCCGTGAAGTACTCGATGCCCTGCGTCCACGGCACCGCGCCGTCCTGGTCGTTGGCCATGATCAGGATCGGTGTCGCCACCTTGTCGGCGAAGTAGATCGGCGAGTTCTCCATGTAGCGCAGCGGGTACTGCCACGGCGTGCCGCCGATGCGCGACTGTGTCTGCTCGTACTGGAACTGCCGCGAGGCGCCGCTCTCGTAGCGGATGCCGCCGTAGGCCGAGATCATGTTGCTGACCGGCGCCCCGCTCTCGACCGCGGCGAAGATGTTGGTGCGCGTGATCAGGAACGCGGTCTGGTAGCCGCCCCAGCTGTGGCCGGCGGCGCCGATCGCCTGCTCGTCGACGAAGCCCTGCGCGATCAAGTGCTGCACGCCCGAGACGACGCACTTCACGCACGACTCGCCGGGGTAGCCGACCTGGTAGACGACGTCGGGCTCGAACCACAGATAGCCGTTGCTGACGTAGTAGCTCGCGTTCGGCGAGGTGCCCGGCGCCGGCGCCCGGTAGTTGTGCAGGCCCTGCGTCATGCGCTCGTAGAAGTAGACCATCATCGGGTACTTCTGCTTCGGGTCGAAGCCGTCGGGCTTGATCAGGATGCCCTGCCGCGGCTGGCCGTTGCCGTCGATCCACTGCACGAGCTCAGCCTTGCCCCAGCGGTAGTCCTGCTGCTGCGGATTGGCGTTGCTGAGCTTCTTCATGCCGGAGAAGTCGGCGTTGGCGACCCAGAGGTCGGGGAACTCGGCGAACGTCGAACGGGTGAAGAACAGGCGATCGGCGCGCTTGGGCCGCCGCACGTCGCCGAAGTTGACGTCGGCCATCACCAGCCGCTGCGGCCGCTGCACACCGGCCAGCGAGTCGACGAAGAAGCCCTCGGACTTGCTGTCGACGTGCACCGCCGTCAGCAGCAGATCGTCGCGCACGTAGAACTCGTCGTCGTCGCGCGGCAGCTGCTGCACACGCAGACGCAGGCGGTTGGCGCGGCCGTAGCCGTCGGTGACGTTGGTGGCGACGCCGGTGCCGAGCGCGACCTGCCAGAGGTCGAACTCGTCGTAGAGCAGCACCGCGTTGTCGTCCTTGGTGAAGCCGGCGATGCCGAAGGCGCCGTCCGGTTCGGGGTGGTCGTCGTCGAACTGGTGGAACGGCACCGGCAACGCACCGGTCAGGTCCTTGCGTTCGCCGGTGGCGACGTCGTAGCGGTGCCAGTGGTAGTCGGCGCCGAACCACAGCACGTAGCGCCCACCCGGCGAGGTGGTCACGTTGCCGCGCAAGCGCTCGAGCACGAGCGTGCGGGCACCGTCGACGGCATTGACGAGATAGACATCGGTGTAGCGGCCGTCCCAGGTCACTTCTTGCTCGTAACGATGGTCGTCGTTGCCGATCAGCCGCGCGCCGTCGTTGCCGAGGAACCGCAACGAGCGCAGGTCGTCGTCGCCGAGCGTGACCAGCCGCGACTGGTCGCGATGCCACACGGCCGTCCACGACGGGTTGCGCTCGGAACCGCCGCGCTTCTGTTGCACGGTCTGCAACTGGCCGTCGCGCCAGTTCCAGATGTCGAGCGCGACCTTGTCCTCGGGCAGGATCGCCAGCGGTTCCTTCGCGGGCAGGTCGCGCACCACGAACGACAGCATCGAGCCATCGCGCGAGAACGACACGCTGCCGCCGACCGCCTTGCCCTGGGCCATGCCCGGCGCAGAGGCGAAGGCGATGCGCCGCGCCGGCGCCGCGGCGCCGTCCCACAGGTAGAGGTCGTCCTGCGGCTTGTCGGCCTGGAAGTCGGCCAGGTCGCTGGTGAACGCGATCGCGTCCTCGGCGCGCGTGATGGTGACGTTGCCGACATGGGCGATGCCGTCGAGCAGCTGCACGGCGTCGCCGCCGGCGAGCGGCTGCACGAACAGCCCGTAGCGCGTGCCTTCGACAGGCTTCTTGACGGCGGTGTGGTACCAGAGCCACTTGCCCTTGCCGGACAGGCCGTAGGCGACGACATCGTGCAGGGTGCGTTCCTGACCCGAGCTCAGGTCGCGCACGACGAGGTCACTGCCTTCGGGGCGCTTCTGCTCGACAGGGTCAACCGGCGGTCCACGGCGCGTGGTGCCGCGACCGCGGCGCGCTTCGCCGGCAGGGGCTTCACCGGTCTCGCCACCGGCACCGGCGCCCGCACCGGCCTCGGGCTTGGGCTCGCCGGCGCTCGGCTCTGCTGACTTGGGCTCGACCGGCTCGCCCTTCGCCGCGTCCACCGCGGTCGCTTCGTCCTTGGCCTCGGCCTTCTCGCGGTGGACCAGCAGGAACGCCGCGTCGTCGCTGACCGTCGAACCCTTGACCTTGCCGAGCTTCTCGACGGCGCCGGTCGCGAGATCGAGCACGGCCAGTTCGCCACGATCCGCGCCCGGGCCACCGGGGCCCGAGGCCGCACCGCCCGGACCAGCACCCCCGCCGCGGCGGCCGCCGAAGCCGCCGCCGGGCATCGTGCCGCCGAAGCTGCCGCGCCGGCCACCGGCCGCAGCACCCGGCCCGCCGCGACCGCCGGGGCCTTCGCCTCCGGCCTCCCCCGCCGCTCCCTCTTCGCTGCGCTCGCTCGCCGGCTGGTTGCCTTCCTTGGCCTTCTTGCGCAGGTCGGCGATCTTCTTCTCGCGCTCCTCGACCTTCGACTTCGTCAGCGTGAACACGACGAAGCGGCCATCCGCGGTGAAGCGCGGCGAGCTGCCGAGCGGCTGCGTGTAGAGCTTGTCGCCCGCCGTCTGCCGCACCTCGAGCACGCCGTCGCCGAACTGCGGCGCCAGCTCATAGGCGGCCCAGGTGCCGTCCTGGCTGAACGTGGTGCCGCGCAACGAACGCCACTGGTCGTAGTCGTCGTGCGTCAGCGGCCTCTGCTGCGCGGGCAGCGCGGAGGCGGCGGCGAGCAGGGCGGAGAGGAACAACCAGCGGGACGGTCGTGGCATGGGCATCACGGGCGGAGGACGAAGGGCCGCATGCTACGGAACCGACCGCGGCGGTGGGTGTGGCGAGCCGGCCTCGGCCTGTCGCAACCTCGTCACTTGCGGTGGTCGGGCGCTTCGCCGACGAGCCACCCGGCCGCGGTGATACGGTCGGCGAGGGCGACGGCGATGGCGGTGTGCACGTGCGGCAGCCAATGCGGATCGTGCGCGAACGACAACGCACCATGTTGCCGCAGCGCGGCGAAGGTCGCGGTGAGATCGAGGGTTCGTGGCCAGCCGCCGGTCGCCGGCGCCGTCGCCAGCCATTCGGCGTCGGCGAACACCAGCAGCAGCGTCGCCCCGTGCAAAGCACACTCCTGGTGCATCGCCTGGTAGAGCTGCCGCACCAACGCCCGACCGCGGCCGAGTTCGTCGGCCGCCAGCGTGCGCGTCTCGAACGCCCCGAGGCGCTTCTGCACGGTGCGCCACAGCTCCGAGTGCTCCGCCCACCACGAAGTCGGCACCGGCGCCCCGACCAGGCGCAGGTCCGCAGCGGCCGCGGCCGGTTCGAACGCGGGCTTGTAGCGGCCGTAGGCGTGCTGCTGCAGCACCTCGGCGACGTCGTTGTCCTGGTGGGTGACGATCACGAGCTGCGGCGCCTGCGCGGCCAGCAGCGACCGCAACTGCAGCAGCTGCTGGTCGGTGCCGTAGCCGCTGACGCCGAAGTTCCGCACCGGCACGTGCAGTCGACCGGCGAGCCGGGCGGCGAACGCCTGCTCGGCCTCGACCCCCCAACCGAAGGTCGTCGAGTCACCGATCGCCAGCACCCCGCCGCGAGCGCCCGGGGGCTCCGCGGCGGCGTCCGCGGCGATACGCGCCCCCGCCGCGTCGAAGCAGACGGCGACGTCGAAGTCGTCGGTTTGGTGCCGCCCGGCGTACCGCGGCCGGTTGCGCCAACCGAGCCCTGCGTCGTAATCGAGGAACTGCGTCGGCCCGGGCCGCTCGTGCACCGCGCCCCACACCCGCGTCGCCCCTTCGCCGGCGCCGAGCGCGACGAGGCTGGCGCCGGCCAGCAGGGCGAAGCGGTGGCACCACGGGCGGCGCCGGCGGGAAGAGCAGGCCATGGCGAGACCATGGCAGGCACCCGGCAGGGGGTCAACCGGGCGCCGGCCGGGGCGACGATGGCAACGACGGCGACGCGGTCACAGACGGCCGACGCGACCGACCCCGGACGGCACGGGCTCGCTGGCGAGGCGGTCCACGGCGAGCGACCAGGCGGCGGCGACCCGCTTCACCAGCGCTT
Organism: Planctomycetota bacterium; assembly: GCA_016793265.1. GTDB lineage: Bacteria > Planctomycetota > UBA1135 > UBA1135 > UBA2386 > JAEUHT01. Next base: position 3,780 of record JAEUHT010000032.1, on the reverse strand, counting down.
GGTCCGGCCACCACTTGATGGCATCGTCGGAGCGGTCGCGCGGATCGTCGATGTGGCAGTGCAGGGCGCGCTCGGCGTCGGTGACGTCGCCGTGCCAGAAGGTGGTGCCGAGCTCGCCGTCGAAGGCGTAGCCGCGGCGCAGTTCGCCACGTTCGCAGAGCGCAAAGCCGTGGCGCTCGCCGGCGTCGTCGGCGGCGGCCCAGACCACCGTCACGAAGCTGCCGCCGAGCCGCTGCAGCAGCTCCGGCAGCCAGCGTTCGACGTCGTGCGCGGCGAACACGGCGCCGATCGCGAGCACCCAGCCGGCCACCGGCGGCGTCACGAACACGGCGCCATCGGCGACCTCGTCGAGGCCCGCGCGCCAGTTCGCCGGCAGCACCGTGCGCAGCCGCAGCGTACGCACGACGCGATCGAGGTCGGTCGTGCGCAGCGCGAGCCAGGCCACCGCCGCCCGCGGGAACGCCGGGGCATCGGGTTCGACGCCGGGGCGGGCGGCACGCGCCCGCGTCGCCGTGCCCCAGCCCCCGCCGCGGCCCGGACCGATCTCGCCGGTGGCCTCCGCCTCGCGGCGACGTCGCACGATGTGCTCCCACGCCAACAGCCCGTAGCCGAGCAGCACGAGCGTGGTGGCGATCGCGAACACGCCGCCGATGGTCACGGGCGGCCTCCGGCGGCGCGGCGGCGCAGCTCGGCGAGCGGCGGCAGGCCCCACTTCGCGCGTTCGCTGTCGGTGGTGTGTTCGTCGACCGGCCACAGCTCACCTTTGCCATCGGCGGCCAGCTGCGTGCCAAACTTCTGCGGCTCGCCGCGCAGCCGGCGCAGGCGGTCGAAGGCGGTCGCCGCCAACGCGCGGGCCGCCGGCTCCCGCGCCATCGCCTGCAGCGCGAGGTCGTGCGCGAGCTGCACCATCGCCGGGTCCGCGCTGGCCAGCAGCACCGCGGCCGCGGCGGCCTGTTCGGCCGCCGTGCCGAGCCCCCCGGCGGCGCGGCGCTGCAGCACGTCGTCGATGCTCGGCGGGTTCATGGCAACAACGGCACCACCGCGGCCGCGAGCAGCATCGCCTGCTTGTCGGGCGCCAGGTCGTCGTCGACCAGCACCAGCGGCAGACCGTTCGCCTCGAACTCGCGCAGCAGCTGCTGCAGCGCCACCGGCAACGAGCGCTTGCCGAACATTACGCAGCGGGCCCCGTTCGCCCGGCACCACGCCGCGGCGGCGGTCACCGTGGCGCGCACGGCCGCCACACTGGAGCGCGGGGCGCCGCCGGCGTCGGTGGCGAGCTCGTCGCTCGGCACGCCGAACACCAGCACCTCGGGCCGATAGCCGGTGTAGAAGCCCTCGAACAGCCGCCACTGCTGCTGCGTATGGCCATCGACGGTCGGCAGGCCGAGCACCGTCGTGCGCTCGCGGCGGGCGAGGCGCAGTTCTCGTGCGAGCTGGAACTCGAGGTGTGCGGTCGGCACGCCGCCGCCATAGAGCAGCTGGCCACCGAGCAGGAACACGCGCGGTCGCGGCGCGGCGAGGCTCTGCAGGCCGGCGCTGCCGAACGGCCCCTCCGGTTCGCTGAGCAGCTGCGCCAGCGCCTGGCTCGGCTGGGCGCCGCTGTCCGGCCCGAACACCGCGTCGACCGCAGGCGACTCGAAGCGCAGCGCCGCCTGCGCCGGCACCCAGGCGGCGGCCGTCGCGGCGAGTGCGAGCACTCCCCACCAGCGGCCGAGCACCGCCAGCGGCAGCACGAGGCAGGCAGCGAGCAGAGCCGCCATCGCCGCCGGCGAAGGGAACGCGAGCGGCAACCGCACAGCATTCGTCGACCACCACGCGGCGGCCGGCACGACGATCGCCGCGCCGCAGAACCACACGGCGCCACCGCGGCGCAGGCGCTGCGCGACCGAGCTCCGGGCGCCGGCCGTGCGCACCGCACCGAGCATGCGCACGAACGTGGCCACCACCAATGCCCCGAGCCCGCCGAGCCCCGCCCAGGTGCCCGCCTCCCAGGCCCACGCCTGGACCTGCGGCCGGGTCTTGATCTCGAGGCTGTGCACCACGGCGTTGCCGCCGCGCACGAGCAGCGTCGTCATGCCGTACTCGTCGTCGGCGAGCTGCACGCCCTGGCGCCGCCCGGCGACGTTCGCTTCGAGCCGTCGGCCGCGCGCGGTGATCCAGACCGTCGCCGTGCTGCCGGCGGCGAGCCCGACGCCGGGCGCCCGTTCGAACAGCGCTTGCTCGCGCGTGCGCCAGCCCGGCCCGTCCCCGTGCGTCGACAGCCGCAGCGCGGCGAAGCGGCCCGGGAACATCTGCATCTGCTCCTGCTTTTCGCCGGTGATGCGCGGCTCGACCTGTCGCAGGAGCACGTCGAGTTCGGCGCCATCGCCGAGTTCGACGTCCATGTGCAGGTCGAAGTCGCCGTAGCGGTACGGCAGGAACAGGCGGTTGGCCGCGGTGACCTCGAGCCGGTCGGTGACCGGGCGTACGAGCGCGAAGTCCTGACCGTCGAGGAACTGCCCACGCAGCCCGGCGGGCACCAGCTGCTGGATGCGCAGGCCGGCCAGCACGCCGCCGACGACGAACAGCAGGACGGCGAGGGGCATCGGGCGCAGCATCGGCATTGGTGGGCATGCTATTGCGACGCCGGGCCGCGGTCACCGTCGCGCTGGCGCGCTGGTGCCTCGGGATCTACCGTTCTGGCGTGATCGCCAGTGAGTGGATCGTCGACCGGCTCGTGCTGCCCCACGTCGTACAACATGGTGCGCGCCTCGCCGCGAGCGACGGCCGCCTCGTCGCCGTCGACCAGGCCACGCCCACCCCGCAGGCGGTGCGGCTGCGCGGCACGCTGCTGCCGGGCTTCGTCGACCTGCAGGTGAACGGCGCCGGCGGCGCAGCGGTCGACACCGCCACGCCCGCGGCGCTCGACACCGTGGCGCGCGCGGTAGAACGCGGCGGCGCCGTGGCGTTCCTGCCGACCCTGATCACGGCGCCGTGGCCGCGCCTGCTGCAGCAGGTCGACGCCGTGGCGAGCTGGATCGAACGTTGGTCCGGCGACGGTGCCGAGCCGCTCGGCCTGCACGTCGAAGGGCCGTTCCTGGTCACGCCCGGCGCCCACGACGGCACCGGCTTCGTCGACCCGACGCCGGCGCGCGTCCAGGAGCTGCTGCAGGCCGCGCGCGGCCGGCTGCGGCTGGTGACGCTCGGCCACGCCCGCCCCGGGGCAGCGGCGGCGACGGCGATGCTGACCGCCGCCGGCGTCACCGTGTCGCTCGGCCACTGCGACCGCAGCGAGGGCTTCACCGCCTGCGTCGACGCCGGGGCCAGCGCCGTCACCCACCTGTTCAACGTCATGGGCACCATGCACCACCGCGAGGTCTCCGTGCCCGGCCTCGCGCTCGACGATGCGCGCGTCAGCGCCGGCCTGATCGTCGATGGTGTGCACGTGCACCCGGCGATGGTGCGCACCGCGTTCCGCGTGCTCGGCCCCGACCGGCTGGTGCTGGTCAGCGACGCCGTCGGCGCCGCCGGCATGCCCGACGGCGACTACACGCTGTCCGGCGCGCGCGTCGTGGCCAAGGCTGGTGTCGTGCGCGACGACCACGGCAACCTCGCCGGCTCGGCGCTGACGATGGCCACCGCGGCGCGCAACTTCCTGCACTTCGTGCCCGACGCCGGCGACTGGACGCTGGCCAGGATCGCCAGCGGCAACCCGGCCCGGCTGGCCCGCGCCGACCATCTCGGCAGCATCGCCGTCGGCAAGCGCGCGGCCTTCACGCTGCGCGCCGACGACGGCACGTT
>JAEUHT010000242.1 GCA_016793265.1 Planctomycetota bacterium | reverse complement strand
CGGCTCGGCCTGGCCTGTTCGACGGCCCTGGGCCTGGGTGGCAGCCGACGCGTCGCCGACGAGGCCCAACAGGTCGTCGCCGAAGCGCGCGCGCGCATGGCGCTCGTCGACCGTGGCCTCGACGAGGTGCGAGTGGCCTTGTACGGGCGCGGCGCCGCCACCGTCGACGGCGTCGCGCACTGCCTCAAGCGGCTGCAGGAGCTGGCCAAGGTGCAGGTCGACCACGCCGAGTTGCCTGCCGTGATCCAGGCGGTCGCGCTCGAACTCGAGCAGCTGGCCGAACTCGACGCCGCCCGCGCCGCGGCGGCCCAACACCAACTGCCGTTGGCGCTCGCGGCCCTGCAGCGGGTGCTGGCGCACCGCGTCGGCCTGTTGGCGCCGGACCGGCTCGACGCGCGCTTCTGCGATCGCGCCGACGAACTCGCGCGCGGCATCGAGGCCGCGCTCGCCGCCGGTCGACTCGACGAGGTGGCCGCCGCCGCCGACGGCTTCGCCACCTTCGCGGCAGTGCGGGCCGACTACCGGGAACGGGCAGCCGGCTGGCAGCGAGGGGTGGCGACGCGCCGTGAGGCCGCGCTGGCGGCGGTCGCGGCGGCGCGCCAGAGCCTCGCCGCCAAGGACCTGGCCGAGGCCGAACGGCAGCTCGACGCGGCCCAGAACCTGGCCCGCGACGCCGCCGAGGTGCGCCATCTGGCCAGCGAGCTGCGCCGTGTGCGCCAGCAGGCCGACGTGCTCGATCGAGTCGCCGACCTCGCCGCCGAGAAGGACTTCCTCGGCGCCGGTAAGAAGCTCGCGGCGATGCCGTCGGCGCCGCCGTTCCTGCGCACCCGCATCTACGACATGAAGCAAGACCTCGCGCGCGCCCAGGGCCTGGAGGGCGCCTTCCTGCTGCGCGTCGACGAAGGTGGGGAGCACCTGGTGCTGCGCGGCGACACGGTGACGATCGGCAACGTGCGGCAGGCCCGTGCCGACGTGCCGGTGCTGGCCCAACTCGCCGGCCTGCACGCGAGCCTGCGCCGCAGCATGTCCTTCCACGGCGGCATGCAGGACAGCATCGTCGCCGAGGAGGGGGAGGTCGTGGTCGCTGGCAGCAAGGTGAGCCGCCATGCGCTCGTCCCCGGCGACCGTGTCTCGCTCGGCGCCGCGTTCGGCTTCGTCTACCAGCGGCCGAGCCGGCGCTCGCTGACCGCGTCGCTGACGCTGCAATCCGGCTTCCGGGTCGCCTCGACCGATCGCCTGCTGCTGATGAAGGACCGCGGTCGTGATGGTCGGATCCTGCTCGGCCCCGCCGGCGAGGTGCACGTGCGCGTCGCCAGGGCCTGCGGCGAAGTCGAGGTCTTCGCCGCCAATTCGGGGCAGATGCGGGTGTTCTGCGAGGCCGGCGGCACCATCGACGGGGCGCCGTTCCGCGGTGAACATCCCGTTGCCGCCGGGCAGATCGTCGAGGCCAACGGCATCGCGTTCGTGCTGATGCCATGGCAGCGCCAGCTCCCGTCGTGACCAACGTCGCCGATCGCGAATAGTCCCGAGGCCGGCCGTAGCGGCGTCGCGAAGCCATGCTCGCCACACTGCTCGCCCTGTCCCTGGTCAGTGTCGCCCCGCAACAGCCGGTCGCAGCCGTGGCCGCCGCGGTCGCGGTGCGCGGCGACGCCGAACTCGACCCCGCCAGCGCCTTCGCCTCGGCCCGCCACAAGGCCGAGAGCCACGTGCGGGACCTCTGGCGCGAACGTGCGCACCGCACCTTCGAGCAGCGCCCGTTCTGGCTGCCCGAGTTCCTGAGCCGCGAGGCGGAGCGGCGCTGGCTCAACGCTCTGCCGGTGGGGGAGATGGTGCAGCTCGTCGACCGCGAGGACCGCGAGCGGGTGCACGACTTCGGCAACAGCTACCAGACCACGTTGTGGGTCGCCGAGGACGCCCACCGCGTGCAGCGCCGCGAACGCGAGTTGCGCGGCGAGCTGCGCCGGCTCGAGCGATCGACGGCGGTCAAGCTCGGTGGGGTCGCCGCCACCTGGACCCTGTTGGCGCTGCTGCTGGTCTGGCTCGATCGCCTGTCGCGCGGCTACATGACCGGCCGCCTGTGCGTCATCGGCCTGCTGGCAGGTGGTGCCGTCCCGCTCGCCCTGACCCTCGTGTAGCATGCGGAGCCGCGCCATGGAGGCCCACCGAATCGAACCTGACGCCATTGCCCCGCGCGTGGACTGGGAGGCCTTCTACCGCAGCTACCGCAAGCCCGGCTACGTGCCCGGCTTCGAGATCGTCAACAAGCTCGGCGGTGGCATGTTCGGGCTGGTCTTCAAGGCCCGCAAGGAGTCGATCGGCAAGGACTACGCGATCAAGTTCCTCAAGGTCGATGACGACTGCGTGCGCGACGCCGTGCTGCGCGAGATCGACAACGTCGAGTTCTTCGCCCAGATCGACCACCCGAACCTGGTCTCGATCGAGGACAAGGGCTCCGTCGACGGCATCCCCTACCTGGTGATGAGCTACGCCGGCGAGGACACCTTGCAGAAGCGCTTGCAGCAGGGGCCGCTCGGCCGCGAGGAAGCGCTGCGCATCTTCGTGCAGGCGGCGCGCGGCGTGCAGGCATTGCACGAGCACAGCCTGGTGCACTTCGACCTCAAGCCGGCCAACATCTTCCTGAAGGGGGATGTCGCCCGCGTCGGCGACTACGGGCTCAGCAAGCTGGTCTCGGCGTCGCGCAACTCGCTGAGCTTCGGCCGCGGCACACCCTACTACATGGCGCCGGAGATGCTGCAGCGGCGCGGCGACGCGCGCAGCGACATCTACTCGCTCGGCATCCTGCTGTTCGAGTGCCTCTACGGCGACGTGCCGTTCCGCGGCGATTCGGAATGGGAGGTGCTGCGCAAGCACGAGACGGCCCAGCCCGAGTTCCCGGCGACGGCCGATGCGATCGACCGCGACGTCGTGCGGCGTTGCCTCGCCAAGCGCCCCGAGGACCGGTTTGCCTCGGTCGGGGAGTTGCTGCGCGCGCTGCAGGCGCCGGTCGCGCTCGGCGACAGCGTCGTGATCCGCGCCGCCCGCCCGGCCGCCGCCAGCGGCAACCACGGGGACCTGGCCGCGGCGGTCGCCGACCGGGCCCCGGCGCTGCCGCCCGACCTGCCACCGGCGGGGCCGGCCGTGGACCTCGGCATGCCGACCCTGCCGCCGGAGCCGGGTGGCGTGTTGTCGCTGTTCGTACGCATCGTCTTTCTCGGGCTCTCGGCGACCACCTGGCTGGTGCTGTTGCCGCTGCGCGCGATCATCACCTTCGTCGGCGGCGGCGCGGCCTGGCTGGTGCGGCTGCCGTTCCGCATCCTCGGTCTGGCGGCGCGCCTGATCGGTCTGCTCGTCGTGCTCGGGCTGGTCGTGCTCGTGTTCGTCGTGCTGATGAACCTGCTGGCGGCAGCGTGAGCATCGGCTTCCCGGTATGGTGTGCGCGATGAGCGACTTCGTCCCCGACATCGCGCGCCTGCAGGCGATGGACGAGACGGCGTGGGCGGCCCTGCAGGACGCCTACTTCCGGCGCATCTACTACTACGTGAAGCGCTACGTCGGCGACCATCAGACCGCCGAGGACGTCACCCAGGACGTGTTCCTCGGCGCCGTGCGCGGCATCGGTGGCTTCGACCCGGTCTACACCTTCGACCAGTTCCTGTTCGGCATCGCCAAGAACCGCGTCATCGACCTCTATCGCCGGCACAAGCTCGTGCTGCTGCCCGGCAAGGGTGATGCCGATGCCGACCAGAGCCAGGCCTGGCTGGAGTCGCTCGCCCGCGACGACCGGCCGCTGCCGCGCGACCAGGTCGTGCACGCCGAAGACGGTGGCCGGCAGCGGCAGGTGCTGGTGCAGATCCTGCGCGACTACGTCGGCGAGCTGTGGGCGGCAGGCGAGTTCCAGAAGCTCATGGTGCTCGAGTACCTGTTCGTGCTCGGCGGCCGCAACAAGGACGCGGCGAAGCGCTTCGGCATCGCCGACGAGAAGGCCGTGGCCGGGATCAAGTTCCGCGCCGTGGAACGATTGCGCGGCATGGCTCGGCTGCGGGACCCCAATCACTCGTTGTTCCTCGGCCTCTGGCAACCGGGGGCCCGATGAAGAGGGAAGCGATGCACGACGACGACGACCGCATCGACGAACGGCTCGTGTTCACGGTGGCGTCGGTCTGGCGCGAAGGCCGCATCTCCTGCCCGCATCCGCACCTGCTGCAGAGCTGGCTGCAGGGTGGCCTGGCGGCGGCAGCCGGCGACTTCGTCGACTTCCACCTGCGCGAGAGCCAGTGCCCGTACTGCAACGCCGTGGTCGAGGACCTGCGGTCGCAGGAGCAGGCTGCCCGCGAGCCCGTGCTCGAGGACCTGCGCGACCGGCTGCTGCGTTCCACCGTCTCCGAGCTGCGCCGCACGCGGGCCTAGCGGGCGATTTCGGCGCCGGCCTCGCGAATAGTCGATGGTCGCCGACGAAGGGGTGGGCGCGGGTCAGCTTCGACCCGCGGTCATCTCCAACGGAAACGACATGATTCGCAAGACTCTGAAGATGGTGCTCCTCGGCGGTGTGGTGCTCGGTGGGGCTGGCTTCCTGATCCTCGGCACCGCGTTCCCCGGCTACCTGCGTTCGATGGCGACCTCGGTGCGCGAGCAGGTCGTCGGCCAGATCCCGATCGAGCTCGAGCTCAAGCGGGCGCAGACCCTGATCCAGCAGGTCGATCCGCAGATCGACGGCTGCAAGCGCGACCTGGCCCGCGCCGAGGTCGAGCTCGAGGAGTTGCAGCGATCGGTGGCGCAGCTCGAGAAGGTCTGCGACCACGACGAGAAGCGCCTGCGCGTCGGCGCCACGCTGCTCGGTGGGGACGGCCGCGGCGAAGCCCGCCTCGCCAGCGACTTCGGTGATCGCCGCCGCATCAACACCGAGCTCGCGCGCACCAAGGACAACTACGTCAACAACCTCGCCATCCTGAAGACCAAGCGCGCGTTGATCGAGCGCCAGGGCCAGGCGGTCGAGGTCGCCAAGCAGCGGCTGCACGCGGTTCGCACCGAGCGCGCGGCGCTGGAGGACCAGGTGCAAGCGCTGCGCACGCAGCAGATGCAGATCGAAGCGCTCGCCGCCAGCAGCCAGAACTTCGACCTCGACAGCTCGGCGCTGAGCCAGGCCAAGGAGGTCATGGCAACGGTCAAGAAGCGCCTCGACGTGGCCCAGCGCATGCTCGAGAACGAGATGGTGTTCCACGGCGACGCGGTCGAGGTGACCATCGAGGCGCGCGACATGGCCAAGGAGATCCGCGACCTGTTCGCGGCGCCGGTCGCCACGGTCGAGGTGGAGCTGCCGCAGGCCCGCTGAAGCGCCTGCGCACTGCGCGGTCCGTCACTACGACGCCGTCCGGGGCAACCCGGGCGGCGTCGTGCGTTTCAGCCGGCGCGGCGGGGGAGAAAGCGGTGCGCGCAATCGACGCGAAGCGACCGCGTCGCTAGCTTGCTCGCCCTCAGAAGCCATGAACATCCACGAGTACCAGGCCAAGCAACTGCTGGCCAAGTTCGGCGTGCCCGTCAGCAAGGGCATCGCCTGCAAGACGGCCGACGAGGTCGCCGCCGCGTTCCAGACGCTCGGCGAGCCCCTGGCGGTCGTCAAGGCGCAGATCCACGCCGGCGGCCGCGGCAAGGCCGGCGGCGTCAAGCTGGTGCGTTCGGCCGACGAGGCCAAGAAGGTCGCCCAGGGTCTGTTCGGCAAGTCGTTGGTCACGCACCAGACCGGCCCCGAGGGCCGCGTCGTGCGCACGATCTACGTCGAGGCCGGCAGCGACATCGCCCGTGAGATGTACCTCGCGGTGGTGATGGACCGCGGCGCCGAGGCGCCGGTGGTCATCGCCGCGGCCGAAGGTGGCATGGACATCGAAGAACTCGCCGCGCACAAGCCGCAGGCGATCGCTCGGCACCGCGTGCACCCGATCAAGGGGTTGCAGGGCTTCCAGGCCCGCGCCTTGACCAAGCACCTCGGCCTCTCCGGCGAGCAGGCCAAGGCCGGCGCCAAGCTGATCGGCGCCCTGGTCAAGGCCTTCATGGAGCTCGATTGCTCGCTGGCCGAGATCAACCCGATGATCGTCACCAAGCAGGGTGAGGTGAAGGCGCTCGATGCCAAGATGGGCTTCGACGACAACGCGCTGTTCCGGCACAAGGAAGTGATGGAGCTGCGCGACCTCAACGAGGAGGACCCGAAGGAGGTGGAGGCGAAGAAGTTCGACCTCAACTACATCGCCCTCGAAGGCAACATCGGCTGCATGGTCAACGGCGCCGGCTTGGCGATGGCGACCATGGACGTCATTCAGCTCAAGGGCGGCAAGCCGGCCAACTTCCTCGACGTCGGCGGCGGCGCCAACAAGCAGCAGGTCACCAACGCGTTCAAGATCCTGCTCTCGGACAAGAACGTGAAGGGCATCCTGGTCAACATCTTCGGCGGCATCATGAAGTGCGACACCATCGCCGAGGGCGTCATCGCCGCGGCGCGGGAGACACACCTGTCGGTGCCGCTGGTCGTTCGCCTCGAAGGCACCAACGTCGATCTCGGCCGCAAGCTGCTGCAGGAGTCCGGACTCAACCTGCACACGGCGTCGTCGCTCGACGAGGCCGCGGAGAAGATCGTCAAGGCGATCGCCTGAGGCCCTCGTCCCCGCAGCATCCAGCAGGAGCACACCCATGAGCGTTCTCGTCGACGGCAATACCAAGATCCTCTGCCAGGGCTTCACCGGTGAAGCCGGCCTCTTCCACAGCAAGAACTCGCTCGCCTACGGCACCAAGCTCGTCGCTGGCGTGACGCCCGGCAAGGGCGGTCAGGTCATCGAAGGCGTGCCGGTGTTCGACACCGTGCGCGAGGCGAAGCAGGCCACCGGCGCCACCGTGTCGATGGTCTACGTGCCGGCCGCGTTCACGGCCGACGCGATCAACGAGGGCATCGACGCCGAGCTCGACCTCGTCGTCACCATCACCGAGGGCATCCCGGTCGCCGACATGGCGTTCGTCAAGGACGCCATGAAGGGGTCGAAGACGCGCCTGATCGGCCCCAACTGCCCAGGCATCATCACGCCGGTCACCGACAAGACCGGCTGCAAGATCGGCATCATGCCGGCCTACATCCACAAGCCCGGCCGCGTCGGCATCGTCTCGCGCAGCGGCACACTGACCTACGAGGCCGTGTGGCAGGTGACCAGCGTCGGCATGGGCCAGTCGACCTGCATCGGCATCGGCGGTGACCCGATCAAGGGCCTCGACTTCATCGACTGCCTGAAGCTGTTCCAGGACGACAAGGACACCGACGGCATCATCATGATCGGCGAGATCGGCGGCACCGCCGAGGAACAGGCCTGCGAGTTCATCCGCCAGTACGTGAAGAAGCCGGTCGTCGGCTTCATCGCCGGCGCCACCGCACCTCCCGGCAAGCGCATGGGCCACGCTGGTGCCATCATCAGCGGCGGCAAGGGCACCGCGAAGGAGAAGAAGGCGGCGATGCAAAAGGCCGGCGTGCACGTCTGCGACACGCCGTCGATCCTCGGCGCGACGATGGCGAAGGTGCTGCGCAAGTGACGGCGGGCGAGTGAACCGGTGAAGTTCCCCGCCGCCATCGACGGACTGTTCCGCCAGCTCACCCCGATCATCCTGCTCGGGGTGCTGGTGGCGATCTTCGCCGAGCCGTGGCTGCCCGGCGCCGCCTGGCTCAAGGGCCAATTCGGCGAGCTCGCCGTGCTGCGCCTGTGCGTCGCCGCGCTCGGCCTCTACGTGCTGCTGCTGTGGGGCGAGTCGTTGCGTCTGCACGGCCTGTTGACCGGCGTGCTGCAGGCGTTCCGCGAACTGCACCCGCAGCGCAGCACCAAGGCGGCAGAGGCAGCGCGCAACCCGAAGGCCAGGCTCGAAGCCGCCCGCCTGCTGATCGCGGCCATGGCATCGGCCGACCCGTCGATCCGCGCCACCAGCCTGCACAACCTGAAGCAACTCGCCGGCGTCGACCTCGGCGAGGATCTCGCAGCTTGGCAGCGCTGGCTGGCCCAGCAGGACGCGCAGGCGGGCAGGTGACCCGGCCGAAACTCGCCGCCGCGGCGGCCGTTGCCGCGCGTCCATCGGACATTCTCAGCGAGGGCTGGCGCCGCGTTGCCGGGCCGGCCATGATCCAGATCCAGGTGATTGCATGATCGCGATCGGTATCCCCAACGGTATGGAGTGGCTGATCATCCTTGGGGTGGTCCTGCTGCTGTTCGGGCATCGCCTGCCGTCGATGGCCAGGTCGCTGGGTTCGGGCATCACCGAGTTCAAGCGCGGCCTCAAGGAAGGCGCGCAACGCGACGTCGGCCGCGATGGCAGCCAGGGAGCGGATGGCAACAGCCCGCCGAAGAACGGCGACAAGCCGGCTGGCGATGGCCCGCCGAAGACCTGACCGCGCCGAAGACCCGTTCTCGAAACCCGGACCTGCCCCCTCATCCACCCAGCCCGCGCCGCCGGGCCGGGGCCCATAGCCACCCTCTTCACCGGTGACCGACACGCTGCCGATCCAAGACCTGTTGACCCTGGTGCGGCCGCAGATCGAACGGCTCAACCGGGAGATCGTCGCCGATCTGGCGCCTGGCCACGAGGAGATGGCGCCGCTCGTCGAGCACGTCGGCGGCTTCCGCGGCAAACAGCTGCGCCCGGTGATGACCTTCTTGTCGGGCATGGCAGTGCGTGGCGCCAGCCACGGCGGCTGCCTCGGCGACGACGTCATCACGGTTGCCAAGGTGGTGGAGCTGCTGCACACGGCGACGCTGGTGCACGATGACGTGCTCGACAGCGCCAACATGCGCCGGCGCATCCCCACCGTGAACCAGATGGCCGGCGTCGAGGTCGCGGTGCTGCTCGGCGACTACATCTACGCCAAGGCCTTCCACATGGCCGTGCAGTTGCCGGATCCGGCCGCCGCCCGTTGGCTCGCCGAGACCGTGCGCGTGATCTGCCAGGGTGAGATCACCCAGGTGCTGCACCGCTTCGACTTCGCCTGGACCGAGGCTCGCTATTTCACCGTCATCGCCGAGAAGACGGCCAGCCTCTACGCCGCCGCCTGCCGCCTGGGCGGCCACTACAGCATCGGCACCGAGAACAGCGGTGGCCTCGAAGGTCGCCTGCGCGCGCTCGAGGAGTACGGTCTCGAGCTCGGCATCGCCTTCCAGATCGTCGATGACTGCCTCGACCTCGACGGCGACGAACGGGTGGTCGGCAAGTCCCTCGGCACCGACCTCAGCAAGGGCAAGATCACCCTGCCGCTGCTCTACCTGATGCGGCGCGGGCCCGGTGAGGCCGAACGCCTGCGCGCCGTGCTCGGCAAGAGCGAGGCGGAGGCGTTGAAGCGCCTGCGCACCGAGTTCCCGCTCGAGCACGCCGTGGCCTACGCGATGGAAGAGGCGCAACGGCGCATCGCCAAGGCGCGGGCGTCGTTGTCGCAGCTGCCGGCAGGCCCGGCGCGTGATGCCCTGCACCACCTCGCCGGCTTCGTGCTGCAGCGCCGGCTCTGATCCCGGCGAGTGGTGACCCGGCCGGCGGATACTCGGGCGGGCTGCCATCGGCGCTGCGCAGCCAGGGAGCAGCCGTCGCGGAGTTTGGCGCGAGTCAGGCGTTCTCGCGCGGCAATTCCCTCGGCCACCCGGTGGTTTCGATTGCGTAGTGGGCGTCGCCGTCAGAAAGTCCGCGCCCGCCATTCTGATGTTCCGGGGGCTCCCGGACAGCCCCCGATGAACCAACGCGCACTCACGCTCCTCCTGGTCTTGTCCCCGCTGGCCGCCGCGTGCGGCAGCGGAACTGCTGCCTTCGGCCCTGCCAAGGAAGTGCCCGCGACCAAGCGCCCGACGATCTGGGATGCCTCCGCGCGGACGCGGCTGATGGCGCAGGACGCTCGTTCGATGGGCCAGGGCGGGGCGAACCAGGTTGGTGGTGAGCAGGCCAAGGCGGGGTGGACGGGGGATACCCCCTCGGGTTGGCGGAGCGTGCCCGCCAATCCCGCCCGCTTCCGCGACGCCATCTGGCAGATCGAAGGCGCGGCCGATGCCGACTGTTACCTGACGGCGGCCGTCGGTGGCGGCACCCGGCAGAACATGGCCCGCTGGTACTCGCAGCAGTTCGATCAGGCGGTGCCGGAAGCCGACACGCTGCCCGAGGTCGCGCTCGGCGGCCGCACCGGTCGCCTCGCCGAGATCCGCGGCACGTTCCTCGGCAAAGCCGGCTGGGCGGCGCTGATCGCGTTCGTCGCGGACGGCGACCAGGTGATGTCGCTGAAGTTCACGGCCCCCGAGGCCGTCGTCGTCGCCAACCGCGAGAAGTTCCTCGCGCTGGCGAAGTCGCTGCGGCAGGGCGGCGCCGCGGCTGCGTCCGGCGCCGGCGGCGCGGACTCCGGCAACCGCGTCTGGACCACGAACCTGCCCGCGGGCTGGGAGGCGCTGCCGGCCAACCCGGCGCGCTTCCGCGACGCCGTCTGGCGCGTCGCCAACGAACCGGATACCGATTGTTACCTCAGTGCCGCGGTCGGCGGTGGCGTGCCCATGAACCTGTCGCGCTGGTACGAGCAGCAGTTCGGCCAGCCGGTGCCGTCGCCGGAGTCCCTGGCGGTGGTCGAACTCGCCGGCCGGCCTGCCCGCCTCGCCGAGATCAAGGGCACGTTCCAGGGCAAGCCCGGCTGGGCGGCGCTGATCGCCTACGCCGCGAAGGGCGAGCAGGTGATGTCGCTCAAGTTCACCGGCCCGGAGGCCGTCGTCGACGGCAACCGTGAGAAGTTCCTGGCCTTGGCTGCGTCGCTGCGGCCGGCGACCGCCAGCCCGGACCCCAAGGCGCCGCCGATCGAACGTGGTCAGCCGCTGCCGTCGAGCCACCCCGACATCGGCACCGCGCACGGCGCAGCGCCCGCGGCCACCGGGCCCTTCGCGGCGACGGTGCCGGCCGGCTGGACGCCGAAGGCAGGGTCGCCGCGGCTGCTGCACCACACCTTCGGCAACGGGGGGGAGGTCTACGTGAATCAGCTCGGCGGCACCGTGCGCGGCTCACTGGACATCTGGCGCGCTGAGTTGGCGCTGCCGCCGATCACCGACGCCGAGTTCGCGGCGCTGCCGAAAGCCGACTTCCTCGGTTCGGACGCCACGCTGCTCGAACTGCGCGGCACGCACCAGGGGGGCGCACCCGGCAAGAAGATCGAGGACGCCGGCCTGCTCGTCGCCGTGCGCGTCGACGACGGCACCGTCACCTTCTGCAAGATGTTCGGCCCGGCCGCCGAGGTCGCCGACCACAAGGCCGCGTTCGTGAGCTTCTGCGCGTCGCTGCGGAGGAACCCGTGAGCACTTCGTCTGCTGTCGCGACGGCGACGCCGCGCTCGGTGGCTGCCTTGGTGGTCGACGGGCTCGGCTCCATGCGCCTGACGGTCTGGCTGCTCGTGCTGCTGGCGCTGCTGACCTGGCTCGGCACGCTGGCCCAGATCGACTCCAGCACGTACGACGTGCAGCGCGAGTACTTCGAGTCCTGGTTCGTGCTGGCCAAGCTGCCGCTGTCGGTGTGGGGCAACGCGATCGGCGACACTCCCGAGGGCAGCGGCTTCCCGCTGCGCTTCCCGCTGCCGGGCGCCTATCCGGTGATGGGCCTCTTGTTCGTCAACCTCGTCGTCGGCGGCATGCTGCGGCTGCGCTGGTCCGGGCGCAACGCCGGCGTGTTGATCACGCACGTCGGCATGCTGCTGCTGCTGCTGGCCGGCTTCGTCAAGCTCGAGACCGGCTACTCGGGCATGCTCGGGCTCTACGAGCGCGGCGGCGCGGGCGGCGATCGTGTGCACGAGTCCTCGACCTTCGTCAGCTTCCACGACTACGAACTCGCGCTGCTGACCGACAAGGGCGACACCATCGTCGAGCGCGTGGTGCCGGCCGTCGATCTGCAGGCCGCGCATGGCAGCGGCAGCGTGACGCTGGCGCCCGAAGGGCTGCCGTTCAAGGTGCAGGTGCACCACTGGATCGACCACTCGCAGGTGGTGACGAAGGGCGCGGAGACGCCGGCGACGCCGGTCGTGGGCGGGCTCTACCTGGACCAGCGGAGCTGGCGGCCGGGCGAACAGCCGAAGAAGGAGTCGGAGATCGCGGGCTGTTACGTGTCGGTGTTCGGCGACGGCGGCGAGCGCTTCGACGCAATCCTGTGGGGCTACCCGCGCGCACCCGAGAACCGCTCCAACTACGTCGCCGCCTTCACCATCAAGGGCCAGCGCTACGCGCTCGACCTGCGGCGCACGACCTACGACCTGCCGTTCGCGGTGCGGCTCGACAAGTTCGAGAAGAAGGACCACCCCGGCACGATGTCGCCGCGCGACTTCCGCAGCCATGTCACGGTCACCGAGCAGGGCCAGTCGACCGAAGCGCAGATCTTCATGAACAACCCGCTGCGCCGGGCAGGCTTCGTGCTCTACCAGGCGAGCTGGGGCCAGCAACCGATGGGGGGACCGCCGTACTACACCGTGCTCGAGGTCGCCAACAACCCGTCCGACGCCTGGCCTGAGTACGCCTGCTACATCATCGCCCTCGGCCTGCTGTGGCACTTCGGCGCCAAGCTGCTGCGCTTCCTGAACTCCTCGACCCGCACTTCGCTCCTGAGGCACGACGCATGACCCCCGCATCCCGCAACCCGTCCGTGCGGCTGCTCCAGTGGCTGCTGCTGTCGTTGGTCGTGCTGTCGTCGGCCTGCAGCCGGCAGCCGCCGCGCTACACGGGCGAGCTCGATCGCGCCACGCCGTGGGACCCGGCCCTCGTGCAGGCGCTGGGCGAGACGCCGGTGCAGAACGACGGCCGCGTGCAGCCGCTGGCGACGCTGGCGGCGTTCACGCTCTACGCCGTGCACGGCCGCCGCGACGTGCAGTTCGTCGCCGCCGACGGCCAGGGTGGCGATCGTGTCGTCAAGCTGAGCCCGACCGAATGGGTGCTCGACCTGTGGAGCTACCCGCGCCAGTCGGCCCACTACCCGATGTTCCGCATCGAGAACGTGCGGGTGCTGGAGCAGCTCGGCTTCAGCCACGATGGCCAGACACCGAACTTCGAGTTCCTCACCTACGCGCAGGTGATGGACAAGGTCGACACGCTGCAACGGCTCGCCAGGGACTACCAGAAGAAGCCGGAGCGCCTGCGCGACGCTGTCGAAGGGCAGATCGTGCTGTTGTGGCGGCAACTGCTCGCCTACCACAACCTGCACAAGAACTTCGAGGAGCTGCAGCACGATGTCGTGGTCGAAGGGGAGGCGCTGCGCAGCCTGTTCGACGGCCACGAGCGCGTCGACCTCGCCGAGATCCTGAACAAGGCCGCGGCCTTCAACGACTTCGTCAGCAAGGCCGGCGCCGACGCCGAGGCCAAGTCGCGCGGCAACCTGGCGCAGCTGCGCAGCTTCCTCGAGGCTGTCGTGCGCACCGACGGCGGGCCCGGCTTCCTGCCGCCGACGAAGGGGACGGACGATCGTTCGCTGGAGTGGCTGACGGTCAGCCAGGTGACCGGCAAGGCCCTGGCCGGCAAGGCCGACCCGGCGCACGTCGCGATGATCGGCAAGCTGCGCGCCGCGATGATGGGCGCCGACCTCGACGCCAAGGCCAAGGGCTGGCGCGAGTACCACGAGGCGGTCACCGCGGTGTCGCGCGATCGGGCCGACGCCTCGCGCGTGGCGACCGAGGCCTACTACTACCGGGCCAACTGGCACTTCCACGGCATGATGACCTTCCTGGCGGCGTTCCTCGTCGCCGTCGTCTGCTGGGCGTTCCCGAAGAGCCGGTTGTTGTGGTGGGGCAGCATGCTGATGTCGATCGGCGGCCTCGGCATGCTGATCGCGGACTCCTGGGTGCGTTGCCTCGTCACCGGCCATCCGCCGATCACGCGCCTCTACGACACCTTCATCTTCATCGGCGGCGTCAGCACGCTGACGCTGGTGATCGCCGAGTTCGTGGTGCCGCGGCGCATCGCGCTGGCGCTGGCGCCGTTGCTCGGCTGTCTGCTGGTGTTCTTCGGGCGCCTGTTCGAGGTCATCGACGGCCAGGACACCATGAAGCCGCTGCAGGCCGTGCTGCTGAGCAACTTCTGGCTCGCGGTGCACGTGCCGACCATCAACATCGGCTACGCCGCGGGTCTCGCGGGCGGCATCGTGGCGATGGTCTGGATCCTGATGCGGGCGCTGCGCATCGACGTGCCGGACTCCACCCTGATGAAGTCGATGGTGCGCATGGCCTACGGCGTGGTCTGCTTCAGCCTCGCCACGTCCGTCGTCGGCACCATCCTCGGCGGCGTCTGGGCCAACGACTCGTGGGGCCGCTTCTGGGGCTGGGATCCGAAGGAGAACGGCGCCCTGCTGATCTGCCTGGCCCAGATCGCCCTGCTGCACGCGCGCATGACCGGCATGGTGCGCGACGCCGGCTTCATGCTGGTGACGGCCGCCACCGGCATGATCGTGCTGTTCAGCTGGTTCCACGTGAACCTGCTGCAGGTCGGCCTGCACGCCTACGGCTTCTCGCCCGCGCTCAACAACGCGGTGTGGACCGGCTACTGCGTGCACGCCGGCATCGTCGGCATCGGCCTGTTCGATGTGCTGCTGCGGCCGAACCCGGTGGCGGCGAACGCCGGCGAACGCGGGCTCGCGGCGGCGCTGCCGCAGAGCTGAGGTCACCCTGACCCGCCCGCCGAGCCGCCGTCTGCGCGGCTCCCAGGCGCATCACACCGCGGCGCCGGCGGCGCGCAGCGTATTGCGCAGCAGCATCGCCACCGTCACCGGCCCGACGCCGCCGGGCACCGGCGTCAGGAAGCCGGCGACGTCGACCGTCGACGCGAAGTCGACGTCACCGACGATGCGGCCGTCCGGGCCCTGGTTGATGCCGACGTCGATGACGCAGGCGCCGGGGCGGATCATGTCGCCGTGCACGAGGCCGGCTTTGCCGACGGCGACGACGAGGATGTCGGCGCGGCGGGTGTGGTCGACCAGCTTCCGGGTGCCGATGTGGCACACGGTCACCGTCGACAGGTGGTGCAGCAGCAGGATCGCGATCGGCTTGCCGATGATCTCGCTGTGGCCGACGACGACGGTCTCGGCGCCGCGCAGGTCGAGCCCCGTGCTCTGGATCAGCAGTTGCGCCGCTGCCGCCGTGCACGGCGGCAGCATCGGCTCGCGGTAGAGGATCGCCCCCATGTTGGCGGGGTGCATGCCCTCGACGTCCTTGTGCGGATCGATCGCCGATTGCACGACGCGTGGGTCGATGCCGGGCGGCAGCGGCCGCTGCACGATGATGCCGGCAACCTCGTCGCGGCGATTCAGGTCGTCGATGCTGCGCAGCAGGTCCGGCTGGCCTGAGCCGAGCGGCAGGTTCTGCACCTCCATCTCGATGCCGACCTCGGCCGCCGCGCGCTGTTGGTTGCGCACGTAGACGGCCGCAGCGGGGTTCTGCCCGATCTCGACCGAGACCAGTTTGACGTGGCGGTCACCGAGAGCCTTCCTGGCCTCGGCCAGACGCGAGCGCATCTGCCGCGCGATTTCCTTGCCATCGAGAAGTTGTGCAGCCACCAGCTACGCCTCGGGAGGGGGTTTGGTCGAAAGATACCGGGGCTCGGGCCGAGCCCAAAGGCACGTTCATGACTTACGACCGACCTCGCTTCGCCCTGCCCGGTCTGAGCCCGGCGATCCAGCGCTTGATGCTGGCCAACGTCGTCGTGTTCGTCGCCAACATGCTGCTGGTCGGCAGGCTCAGCGAGCCCATGCGCGGCGGCGGCGGCCTCTGGTTCGCGTTCTCGTGGCCCGGCCTGTGGGACGGCTACGGCCTCGGCTGCCTGCGGCTGCTGAGCTACCAGTTCACCCACAGCTTCACCGACCCCATGCACCTGCTGATGAACATGCTGGTGCTGTGGTGCTTCGGCCCGATGGTCGAACAACGGCTCGGCGCCGCCGGCACCGTGCGCTTCTACCTTTGGGGGGGGGCCATCGGGGCCATGGTGCACGTCGTCATCACGGCGCTGCAGGGCATGGCCGGCGTGCCGGTGGTCGGCGCCAGCGGCGCCTGCTACGGCTTCCTCGTCTACGCCGCCTGCCAGGCGCCGCGTGCCAGCGTGATCCTGTTCCTCGTGCAGGTGCCGCTGTGGGCGCTGGCGACGCTGTTCGTCGGCAAGGGACTCTACGACACCTACGTCGAGTTCGCGACCGGCTTCGCCGGCGGCGTCTCCAACGGCGCCCACCTCGGCGGCGCGCTGCTCGGCGCCGCCGCCTTCAAGCTCGGCTGGTTCACCGGCCAGCGCGACACCGGGGCGATGGGGCGCGGACCGCTGGCGGCGCTGCGCCGGCGTTGGCGCGCCGCCCGGGCCGAACGTGAGGCGCGGGCGCGCGCCGACGACGAGGCCCAGCTCGAGTCGATCCTGGCCAAGATCAAGCTGCACGGCCTGAGCTCGTTGACCGACGTCGAGCGCCGCTTCCTCAAGCACGCCAGCGAACAGGCGAAGAGCCGCCGCTGACCGGTCGCCCGTTCCCGGGCGCAGGAGCCACCACAGGGCTGCAGCGACCCCCGCGGCGCGCTACCATCGGCACCTCCCGAGTCCGCCGATGCCGCGTCCAGCCCAACTCGTAGCGCTTCTCCTCTTCTTCGTCGGCCTGCTCGCTCCCGCCGCTGCGCAGGAGCTCAGTGAGGCCCAGTTCCGCACCGACTGGAACCAGGGCTTCAACATCCAGGACGACAAGACCATGGACAAGGTGATGAAGCGTGGCTCGGGCCAGGCCATCAAGTACTTCGAGGAGCTCTGCTTCGACAAGGGCCGTGGCGACCAGGTCGCCACCGACAAGGTCGCGGCGATGTCGGCGTCGTGGAAACGCTGCTTCCCGAACAGCAATACGCTCGAGCAACTCGAGCGCTGGACCAACGGCCAGACCGAGACCGAGTTCGCCAAGTTGACCAAGGTGCGCGCCAGCTCGGCGCGGTTGTGGGGCATCTACACCGACCAGATCTCGAAGGAGATGGTGCACAACGAACACGCCAAGCTGGTGGTCGAGTTCGGCAACCTGGCGCGCGCCGCCGAGCAGCTCGGCCACTACGGCGAGGCGGCCGAGCAGTGGGGGCTCGCCAGCGTGGTCGGCTCGCGTATGCCCGACAAGACGCTCGTCGACCGCAAGGACACCGTCTTCGCGATCGAACAGTTCCTGGCGGCGCGCACGGCGTGGGCCTTCACCTTCGACGAGCACTTCATCAAGAACTCGGAGTTCGTCAAGTTCGAGAAGGTGCGCATCGCCGAGGACGAGAAGAAGAACGAGAAGCGCGCCAACGAGGGCTACGACACCAACGCCAAGGGCGTCGACACGTTGGTGATGCCGAACGTCGCCGAGGTGAAGGCGCTGCTGAAGTTCGAGCCGCTGGCGAACTGGGACGAGCTCGACTACGGCCCCAAGGGCGGCCCGCTGCCGTTCCAGTGGTGGATGGCGTCGACCGGCGAGGTCGGCAAGAACCGCGAGATGACCTGGTTCGGCCGCAGCAAGCTCTGGTTCTGGCGCAACGGCGCCAACAAGTTCGCGGTCGGCCTCAGCGGCGACGACCCGAAGCTCGGCGCCGTCGAGGTCGAGGCGACGCCGAAGGCGAAGCCGAGCCAGTTCTTCCTCGACGCCGACAAGAAGGTGCCCTACGCGATGTTCTTCTGGCTCGGCAGCGAGCGCGAGATGGTCAACGAGGCCGAGTGCAACATGGCCGCCAGCGACCAGGTGGCCAACGTCTACTACCGCAGCGCCGCGAGCTGGAAGACCACGATCGGCAGCGACACCCTCACGCTCTACGACGACAACGCCAGCGGCTACCCGGCCGACGGCGACCCGTTCGAGCCGCTGTTGCGCCTGCCCACGCAGGGTGAGTACGACGGTGAGGGCACCGGCGTGCCGAAGCTCGACTCGATGCGCGTCGGCAAGGGGCCGCGGCTACCGTTCTCCGAGTTCGTCAAGCTGTCGACCGGTTGGAGCCACATCAAGCGCGGCGCCGGCGAGGACCTCGGCATGCGGCCGCTGAACCCGGAGTACGTGAAGTCCGGCAAGATCAAGCTGCTGTGGAACGGCCCCAAGCCGACGGCGCCGGTGCAGCTCGTCGTGCAGGGGCTCGGCGACTACAAGGGCGCGATGTTCGACATCGCCTCCGGCAAGGAGGTCGAGGTGCCCGCCGGGGAGTACCGCGTGATCTGGGGCCGCGTCATGAGCGGCAAGGGCGTGCGGGCGCAGGTCGCCACCATCTACCAGGGTGAGTCGAAGCCGTTCGCCGTCGAGGCCGGGCAGACGTTCGTCCTGAAGATGGGCGCGCCGTTCGCGCTCGACTTCACGCGCCGCGGCGACGGTTCGGCGACCATCCACGCGCTGTCGCTGCTGGTGCGCGAGGCGTCGGGCTGTGTGCTGACCGAGTTCCACAACATCACGCTCGCCTGCGAGGTCCTGGTGGCCAAGGAGGCCGACGGCAAGGGCCAGAAGCCGATCGGCAAGTTCGTGCACTTCACCGACCCCGAGCTCGTCAACAAGGCGTCCGGCAAGTTCAACAACCTCGGCCTCTTGGTGGCGTGCTGGCCGATGCCGGACGGCTACAAGGGCGATGACCTGGTGCTGTCGCTGAAGCTGCCCGCCGACGGCATGAAGCTCGGGCTCCTGGTCAAGAAGCACGCCTTGTTCGGGTCTCTCGCCACGATCTGGCGCTGAAGTCGGAACGCGCTCGTGGCCTGGTGGTGGCGTCGGCTACGGTGCCCGGCATGGATGGCAAGCCCCCGATCCTGCGCCTCGTTCTGGTCCCTGCCCTGCTGACGCTCGTCGTCTCGGTGGTGCGGCTGCTCGGCGAGTTGTACGCCTGGAGCCCGTTCTGGTTCGGCGTGCCCGAAGGTGGCGCGCCGGGTGTGCCGATCGGGATCTCCTGGCTGATCTTCGTCTTCGGCTTCTGGTTCGGCCTGCGCTTGCAGCGTGCCGGCTCCGGGCCGCAGCGGCCGGGGCGGGCCGCGGTGATCTGCCTCCTCGGCGCGCTGGCGGCGGCCGGTCTCGTGGCCTTGTTCATGAAGCTCGGACTCATGACCTCGCCCGACAAGGACGCGCCCAAGGAGCTCGAGGGCATCGGCTACTTCCTCGGCGCCATGGGGCTCGGCGTGGTGGTGGCCTTCGTCGCCTGGCCCCGGCTGGCGCTGACGATGCTGGTCTATGCGGTGCTGGCGCGGCTGCCGGTCGTCGGCATCACCTGGCTGGCCGTGCACTACGACTGGCAGACGCACTACGCCATGATCGGGGAGGGCATGCTGCCGCCGCCGCGCGAGCAGCTGTTCCAGTTCCTGGCCACGCCGCAGGTGACCTTCTGGCCGGCGGTGACGGTCCTGTTCGGCACCCTGTGCGGCAGCCTCGCCGCCCTGGTGGCCTACCGCCGTCGGTGAACCGGGCGCCGCAGGGACGTCTCCGATAGCGTGTTCTTCCATGGCTCTGCGGTCCAGCTAGACTGCCGCGGATGCTGGACCTCAAGTGGTTGCGCGAGAATCCCGACGCTGCGCGTGCGGCGGCGATCAAGAAGCGGATGCCCGACCGTGTCGCGGCCGTCGACCGTGTGCTCGAACTCGACGCCGAGCTGCGCGCCTTGACGCCGACGCTGGACGGCATGCGCAGCGAACAGAAGAGCGCCAGCAAGGAGATCGGCAGGTTGGCGCCGGCCGAGCGTGAGCAGTTCCTGGCCCGGCAGAAGGAGCGAAAGGTCGAGCTGGCGGCGCTCGAGGAGCGCGAGAAGGCGCTGCGCGCCGACATCGACCACCAGCTCGCCTTGGTGCCCAACGTGCCCGACGCCGAGGTGCCGGAGGGCAAGGACGACACCGAGAACGTCGAGGTGCGCCGCGTCGGCACGGTGCGCGACTTCGGTTTTGCCCCGCGCGCCCACTACGACATCGCCGAGGCGCAGGGTTGGGTCGACTTCAAGCGCGCCGCCGACATGGCGGGTTCGCGCAACTACATTCTGTTCGGCGACCTCGCGCTGCTGCACGACGCCGTGCTGCGCTTCGCCGTCGACCTCATGGTCGGCCGCGGCTTCGTGCCGGTCGATCCGCCGCTGTTGGTTCGTGACAGCGCCATGTTCGGCACCGGCTTCGTCCCCGGTGGCGAGGAGCAGACCTACCGCTGCGAGAAGGACGGCCTCAACCTGATCGGTACCGCCGAGGTGCCGGTGACCTCGCTGCACGGCGGCGAGCTGCTCGACGAGGCCGAGCTGCCGAAGAAGTACGTGGCGCGTTCGGCCTGCTTCCGGCGTGAGGCCGGCACCTACGGCAAGGACACCCGCGGCCTCTACCGCGTGCACCAGTTCCAGAAGGTCGAGCAGGTGATCATCGACGTCGCCGACAAGGCGCGTTCGATCGCGCACCACCATACGATCGTCGAGAACGCCGAGGACCTGCTGCGCGCGTTCGAGCTGCCGTACCGCGTCGTCGCCGTCTGCGGCGGCGACCTCGGCGTGCCGCAGGCGATGAAGTACGACATCGAGACCTGGATGCCGTCGCGCAACGCCTACGGCGAGACACACTCGGCGTCGCGGTTCTACGACTACCAGGCGCGGCGGCTCGCCATGCGCTACCGGCAGAAGGACGGCGGCAAGCCCCTGGTCTGCCACACGCTCAACAACACCGTCGCCGCCAGTCCGCGCATCCTGATCCCGCTGCTGGAGAACCACCAACAGGCAGATGGCACCGTGCACGTGCCGGCCGCGCTGCGGCCGCTGCTCGGTGGGCGCGGGGTGCTCGGCCGGCCGATCTGGTGACCGGAAGGCCTTGCGGCGGGCGCGCTCTCAGTGTCCGCCGAACAGGCCGCCGCCGCCGCCACCACCGAGACCGCCGAGCAGGTCGCCGAGGTTGAAGCCGGGCGGCAGCTGCGGCACCTGACCACCGCCGGGGCGCGTGCCGCCGCCTGGTGGAGCGCCGCCAGGCGCGCGGCCGCCTGGGGTGCGACCGCCGGACGTGCCGAACGTCGTCGTTTCCTTGCCGCC
>JAEUHT010000206.1 GCA_016793265.1 Planctomycetota bacterium | reverse complement strand
AAGAAGCTGGCTACGGTCGGCTCCGCGAACAAGGCGGGCGTGGTCGGGGCGGTGAGATCGAGCTGGATGGTGTTGCTGAGCACCGCCGGGTTGAAGACGAATACGCTGTAGCTGCCCGGCAGCTGGCCCGGCCGCGGGTGGAACTCGACGTGCTGGTTGTCGATCACCTTGAAGTAGCCGCCGGCCCAGTGGGTCGCATCCCCGCCGCCGATCAGGTCCCAGTTCATCGAGACGAGCTCGGTCCAGGCGAGGTTGTCGCCTTCGAGCACGACGCCCTGGTCGGTCAGGGTCGGCAGGCTCGGCACCACCGCCGGCACGGTCAGCGTCGGGAACGGCAGCACGGGGAAGATCGCGGTCAGGCCGAACAGCTCGACGTCGCCGGTGATGGCGAGCGTGCGGCCGGTGGGCTGGGTCACGATCGTCGGCGCGAAGGCGCCGTAGAAGCCCATGTAGGTGTTGGTCTGGTTGGCGCCGCCGCCGACCTGCACGGCGACGGCCGGCACCAGGTCGATGACGCCACCGGCGTTCTGGCCGGTGCCGGTCAGCGTGCCGCTCACGGTCGTGTAGTAGTGCCAGCTCGCCGGGTCCATGGTGCCGCCGTTCGCCACGTAGGCGCTCGGGTACATCTGCAGCACGGGGCTGCCGGCGGGCGGGTAGTTGGCCTCGCCGGGCTCGAGGCGATCGGTCATCGTCAGCGCCACGTCGAAGGCGTCGTCGAGCTGCGACAGGCGCGCGAGCTTGCCGGTCAGCACGGTGTGGCCGTCGGCGAACTCGGTGAACGTGGCTGCCGGCACGAACACGTAGTCGTCGCCGACGCCGGGCAAGGTCATGGCGCGGCCCGCGACGAGGCCCGTGCGCGTGGCGTCGGGTTGCGGGTGCGTCGTGTGTTCGCCCCACGGCGCGATCAGGTCGACGGTCAGGGTCGCCGAGCCGGTCGGCGCGAGCTGCAGCGGCGCCGTCGGCAGGTTGCTGACCGCGAACAGCGCTTCGAGCCCGTCGAGTGCGTTGCGGTTGTTGGCGCCGAGGCCGACCTGCACCGGCGCCGTCGCCGTCACCTGCAGCACCGCACCATCGAGGTAGCGCACGCCGGTCAGCGTGCCGGCCGCGGCGGTGTAGTAGACGAAGCTGTTGGCGTCGACCGGCCCGATGGGGGCGTAGGCCGCGGGTTCCAGGCCGAGGTCCGGGGCGCCGGCCGGCGGGTAGCTGGGGTCGCCGGGGTCCTGTTCGCCGCTGAAGGTGATGTCGAGCAGGAACGCCGAGTAGATGCTGCTGTCGCTGAACACGCGGCCGGTCAGGCGCGCGGTGCCATCGGGGAACTGCACGAACTGACCGCCGCCCGCGAGCACGAAGTCGGTGAACACGCCGGGTACCGAGAGCATCACGCCGCCGGGCAGGGTCGAGTAGGTCGGGTCGGTGACGGGCTGCCGGGTGGCATGGCGCACCGGCTGCTGCGCGAGCATGGTCGAGGCGAAGGCGAGCGAAGCCAGGACAAACGGATGCGGTCGGTTCATGGTGGCGATCGGGCGCGCGACAACGGGCCAGCGGCGGCGACGTTGCGGCGCGATGCGGACCGAGGTTCGGCGGCCGGAAGTGGCAACCCTAGCAGCGGGCCATGGGAAGACTACCCCGCGGGGCCGCGCGTGCGGTTCGCCGCATGACAGGCGGCCACCTGTTGTCGATGCGACCCACGATGCATGCCATGGCACCGGAACCTCGACGCCGTGGCAAGCAGACCAGTTCTGGGACGCTGGTCAGGGCAGGCGCAGCAGGCGGATGCGCTCGAACGGGAACGCGAGGCGCCCGTCGGGGCCGTCGATGACGACCCAGCCACCGGGTCCCGTCGGCAGCGGCGCCAGCAGCCGGCCGGAGTAGCTCCGGCTGGTGTCGATGGTCTCGAGCTCGATGCGGGCGCCGACCGCGAGCGGCCATTGGCCCGCCGGCACCAGGTTGACGGCGGCCGGCGACGGCGATTGGGTCGCGGCGAGCGCCGGTCGCCGCGACAGCGGCAGGCGTTGCTCCGGAGCCCCGATGGTGAAGGCGGCACCCGGGTCGTCATCACCATTGGCGAGCAGCGTGACGCTGACCGGGAAGTGGTCGCTGTAGGTCTTGCGCCACGCTTGCCGTGCGGCGGCACCTTCGACCGCGTGCACGGTGAACGAGCGCGGGTCGGCCTCGGCGCAGGCCGCGGCCGCCAGGATGTGGTCGATGGTCTCGTCGAAGTGCAGGATCGAGGCCTTCGGCGCCGACCCGCGCAGATCCGCCATGGCACCATTCGCGGCCAGCAGGCGCGGCGGCTCGCTGTCGAAGTTGCAGTTGAAGTCGCCGAGCACGAACACGTCGCCGTCCTCGTGCGCGTCGCGCCGCAGCCCTTCGAGCCAGAGCCCGAGCTGGGTCGCCTCGAGCTTGCGCTTCACGGCGTCCGGGTCCTTCTGGCCGGCCTTCAGGTGCACGGTGACGAGGCGGAAGTCGGCGCCGGTCGCCTTGTGGCGGAAGCACGCGGTGACCGGCACGCGGTGGAAGATCGGCACGTCGTCGACCTTGCGCGGCAGCTGCAGCAGCTCTTCTGCCTGCAGCAGCTCGACGGCGGCGGAGTCGTAGACGAAGCCGATGTTCTGCGCCGTCTTGCCGTCGTCCCAGCCGCCCGAGGTGCCGAGCAGCACGCGCCACGCCGGCCCGGCGCCGGCGGCGACCTGCAGCAGCGGCGCCTCGCCGTTGATCTCCTGCACCGCGACCACACACAGGCCGAGCTCGACGAGCTTCTTGCCGATGGCGGCGTAGTCGGCGTCGTCGCGCGGCGGCGTGTCGCGCCGGAACGACGCGTCGGCGCCGAGGAACTCGAGGTTCCACGAACCGATGCGGAAGTTGGTCTGCGCCAGCAGGCTGAGGCTGGCGAACAGGGCGACGAGAAGGCAGCGCAGCAGTTTCATGAGGAGGCCTCGGCCCGGGCGCGGATCGAGCGCATCAGGTCCTGCAGGAAGTGGATGTTGTGGATCGAGAGCAGGATGCCGGCCAGCATCTCGTCGGCGACGGCGAGGTGGCGCAGGTAGGCGCGTGAGTACTTCGAGCAGGTGTAGCAGCCGCAGCCGTCGACGAGCGGGTTCGGGTCGTCGGCGTACTGCGCGTTGCGCAGCTTGAGCCACTCGCCGTCCCGGCCGAACGCGGTGTGGTTGCGGCCGTGGCGCGTCGGCACCACGCAGTCGAACATGTCGACGCCCTGGGCCGTCGCCGCCAGCAGGTCCTCGGGCATGCCGACGCCCATCATGTAGCGGATCTTGTGCGCCGGCAGGTGGTCGACCGCGGCGTCGAGCGCGACCGCCATCTGCGCCTTGGTCTCGCCGACACTGAGTCCGCCGATCGCGTAGCCGTCGAAGTCCAACTTCGCCATCGCCACCGCGCTGGCGGCGCGCAAGTCGGGATCGATGCCGCCCTGGCAGATGCCGAACACGGCCTGGCCGCGCGTCGAACCGCCCCAGCGGTCGTGCACGTCGCGCGCGAGTTGGGCCCAACGCAGCGTGCGCTCGTGGGCGTCCCGCTGGGTCGCCAGGTCGGCGTCACCGGGCGGGCAGTGGTCGAGCACCATGGCGATGTCGGGGCCGAGCTGCTTCTGGAAGGTCAGCACCGACTCCGGCGTGCAGCGGTGCGTGCTGCCGTCGATCACCGACTGGAAGGTGACGCCGTCGTCGTCGACCTTGACCTTGCCGCCGAGCGAGAAGACCTGGTAGCCGCCGCTGTCGGTGAGGATCGGCCCGTTCCAGCCCATGAAGCGGTGCAGGCCGCCGAGGCGCTCGATGCGTTCGGCGCCGGGCCGCACGTGCAGGTGGTAGCTGTTGGCGAGGATCAGCTCGGCGCCGGTGGCCCGCACCTGCTCGGGGGTCAGCCCCTTCAGCGTCGCGTAGGTGCCGACCGGCGCGAAGCACGGTGTCTCGAAGCTGCCGTGCGGGGTGTGGAATCGCCCGCGCCGCAGCTTGCCGTTCTGCGCCAGCAACTCGAAGCGGAACGGGGAACGATCGGGAGCGGTGGCGGTCACGCGAACGGCAGCTCCCCGGGGCGGGTCTTCGGCGGCGCGAGGCCGAGGTGGTCGTAGGCGCGCGCGGTGGCGACGCGACCGCGCGGGGTGCGGGCGATCAGGCCGCAGCGGATCAAGTGGGGTTCGAGCACGTCTTCGAGCGTGTCCTCGGCCTCGTCGATCATCGCCGCCAGGGTCTTCAGGCCGACCGCGTCGCCGTGCTGCATGAGCGCGCGCAACAAGCGGCGGTCGACCTCTTCGAGGCCGAGGTGGTCGATGCGCAGGCGGTCGAGGCCCTCCAGCGCGGCGGCGGCGTCGATACGTTCCTTCTGCTGCACCTGGGCGAGATCCCGCACGCGGCGCAGGATACGCAGCGCCATGCGCGGTGTGCCGCGGCAGCGTTCGGCGCACAGGTTGGCGGCGGCGCCGTCGAGCACGACGCCGAGGCGCTTGGCGGCGCGCAGCAGGATCTGCTCGATGTCGGCGGGCGGGTACGGCTCCAGCCGTTCGACGATGCCGAAGCGCGAGCGGAACGCCGCAGTCAACAGCCCTTCGCGGGTGGTCGCACCGACCAGCGTGAACGGCTGCACGCCGAGCCGCACGCTGCGGCCGCTCGGCCCCGGATCGAGCACGACGTCGATCGCGTGGTCCTCCATCGCCGAGTAGAGGTACTCCTCCAGCACCTTCGGCAGCCGGTGGATCTCGTCGACGAACAGCACCTGGTCGCGCTTGAGCCGCGTCAGCGTGCCAGCGAGGTCCTTCGGCGCGGTCAGCGCCGGTCCCGACGTCAGCACGATGTCGCTGCCCATGCCGATGGCGACGAGGTGGGCGAGCGTGGTCTTGCCGAGCCCGGGGGGGCCACAGAAGAGCACGTGGTCGAGCGGCTCCTGCCGTTCGCGCGCGGCGGTGATGGCGATACGCAAGTTGTCGCGGATCTGCTCCTGGCCGACGAACTCGGCGAAGGTCGTCGGGCGCAAGCTGCGGTCGAACTCGCGTTCGCCGGGGTCGGGCAGATCGTGGAACACCATCGGCGCGGGATCGTACTTGCGTTCCGTCGCCGATCCACCACGCTGCTCGGGTGAGCGACGCGGAACTGCCTGTCCATGACCTGCTCGGCGGCGAGGTGATCACGGCGATCGTCGCCGCCTTCTATCGGCGCGTGCCGCAGGACCCGCTGCTCGGCCCGATGTACCCGCCGCACGACCTCGCCGGCGCCGAACACCGGCTGCGCAGCTTCCTGATCTACCGCTTCGGCGGCCCGCCCGACTACCTCGCGGAACGTGGCCACCCGCGGCTGCGCATGCGCCACAATCCGTTCGTGATCGACCAGACCGCGCGCGACCGCTGGATGCAGCTCATGCTGGCGGCGATCGACGAAGTGCCGGCGGCGGCAGGGTTGCGGGACTACCTCGAACGGTTCCTCGGCGACATCGCGACCTTCTTGATCAACCGCTGAGGTCGTCGCGCTGCGGCTGGCCGGGCAACCAGGAAGCTGGTGAAGCTGTGGCCGCCGGCCGCGCTGGCATCGCATACTGGCGCCATGCGCACGCTCACCCTGTTCGTCGTCCTGGGTCCGTGGCTGCTGGCGCAGGAGCCGTCGGCGCCGGTGCCGCTGTGCAACGGCAAGGACCTCACGGGCTGGCACGGCCAGCGCCACTTTGATCCGTACAAGCTGGCGGCGCTGTCGCCCGAAGCCCGCCACCGGTTGCGCGCGGAGGACGACGCGACGATGGCGAAGCACTGGCGCGTCGAGTCGGGCGAGCTCGTCAACGACGGCGAAGGGGCCTACCTGACGACCGACCGCGACTACGGCGACGCGGTGTTCGAGCTCGACTACCGGACCGTCGCCAAGGCCGACAGCGGCATCTACCTGCGCGGCTCGCCGCAGGTGCAGATCTGGGATTTCACCGAGGCCGGCGGCAAGTGGAACCTCGGCGCCGACAAGGGCTCGGGCGGGCTGTGGAACAACGAGAAGCACGCGCGCTTCCCGCCGGTGCTGGCCGACAAGCCGTTCGGCGAGTGGAACCACCTGCGCATCGAGATCGTCGGCGAACGGGTGTGGGTCGACCTC
This sequence comes from Planctomycetota bacterium, assembly GCA_016793265.1. Lineage (GTDB taxonomy): Bacteria > Planctomycetota > UBA1135 > UBA1135 > UBA2386 > JAEUHT01. The sequence continues at coordinate 27,482 of JAEUHT010000206.1, read as the reverse complement.
AACGGCAAACGCACGGTCGACGGCGTGGTGATGGAGAACTACTGGGACCGTTCGCGGCCGCTGCCGGCGACGGGGCCGCTGCAGCTGCAGACGCACGGCGGCGAGATCCGCTTCCGCAACCTGACGGTGCGGGAGCTGTCGGCGGCGGAGGCCGACGCGGTGCTGATGCGCGCGGATGCCGGGCAGTTCGTGTCGGCGTTCGACGGCAAGACGTTTGCCGGCTGGCAAGGCGCCACCGACGAATACGAGATCGTCGCTGGGGCTCTGCGCTGCAAGGCTGGCAAGGGCGGCATCCTGTTCACGGAGCAGAGCTACGGCGACCTGTGTGTGCGGCTGCGCTTCCGCCTGCCGGCGGGCGGCAACAACGGCCTCGCGATCCACTACCCGGGACAAGGCGACCCAGCCTACGCCGGCTGTGAGGTGCAGGTGCTCGACGACAGCGCGCCGCAGTACACGAAGCTGAAGCCGTATCAGTTCTGCGGCAGCGTCTACGGCGTGGTGCCGAGCCAGCGCGGCTATCTGCGGCCGGTGGGCGAGTGGAACTTCGAGCAGGTCACCGTGCGCGGCACACACTTCACGGTCGAGCTCAACGGCACGACGATCGTCGACGCCGACATCAAGGAGCTCGAATCGCACCTGCAGGGGCATGCCGGCAAGAACCGCACGGAGGGGTTCTTCGGCTTCTGCGGCCACAACGACCCGGTCGAGTTCCGCGATATCACGATCCGCCGGCTGTGAGTCGGGCCGGTCGGCTGGTGGTGACGGTTAGCGGGGATCCAGGCGGCGCCGCAGCTCGACTGCGCCCTCCAGCTCCCTGGCATCGCCAGTGGCGCGGATCCGCCCCGGTCCGTCGACGGTGAGTTGCAGCGTGGGATCGGCGAGGCAGCGGTGGTCCTTGGTCATCACCAAGGAGACGAAGACTCCGTTCCGCGAAGCGACCAGCTCTGCCTCGGCGCCCGTGGGCACGTCGAAGCACTCGTACGGTGCAATCGGGGGCGCCGCTGCACATGCGGTGAGGAGCAGACCGGCCAGGCAACGCCTCGTGCACTCGGACGGTTGCCGCCGCCTTGCCTTCTACCTCAATCGCGGCGGCGCAGCAGCCAGGCGACATCGGTGGCGGGCACCTTGCCCTTGAGGCCGCCGGGAACGTCGCGGCGTTCGAGCTGCTGCAGCACGCAGGCCTTGCCGTAGAGACGTTCGAGCTCGTCGGTGGCGACGGCGAAGGGCGGGCCGGCCAGGGTGGACTGGTCGTATTCGATGCTGATCAACAGCTGCGGTGCGGCCTGCGTGATCGCCGTGAGGTGCGCCGCGTAGCGTTCCCGCATCGGCTCCGGCAGCGCCACCAGCGCGGCGCGATCGTAGACCGCGTCGACGGCGCCGAGTTGCTCGCCGAAGAGCGCGAAGACGTCGCCGACGAAGACGTCGAGCCCCGGCGCCTGATGCCGTTCGAGCGGGCCGCACGTGGTGATCGTCGGCGGCACGCCGAGTTCGGCGAACAACTGCGCCACCGCGAGCGGGCTCAGTTCGATGCCGACGACATCGAGCCCCTGCGTGAGCAGCCACGGCAGGTCGCGCGACTTGCCGCACAGCGGCACGAACACCCGCTGCCCGGGCGCGAGATGGAGCGCGGACAGATGCTGCGCGAGCAACCGGTTGGTCTGCCCTTCGTGGAAGTGGATCTGGTTGCTCGACCAGCGCTGGTGCCAGAAGTCGGCGTGCACGAGTTGGGCAGGCCGGCAGGCGGGGTCGCTGCCGGCGTGGGGTCAGCTGGGCAGGTTGCAGAGGCGACGACGTTGCCGGGCCGGTGGCGATCCCGCGTTGCGGCGTTCTGTGACGCGGATCCGGGTCGCCGCTCGGGCGAGCCGGCCCGAAGCAGACGACGCAGCGGGGGCGATGGCGGTGCTCTCGTGGTTGGTCGGTCCCGCGTTGCGGCGTGCTGTGACGCGGATCCGGGTCGCCGCTCGGGCGAGCCGGATCACGAACAGCCGCTGGTGCCGCCGCAGGAGATGCACTTGAGGCAGGTGCCGTTGCGAACCAGGGTGAACGCGCCGCAGCTGCCGCACGGGTCGCCCTCGTAGCCCTTCAGCCGCGCTTCTGCCATCTGCATGCGCACCTGTCGGTTGGCGAGCGAGCCTTCGGCGCGCTTGACGACGGGATTCGCTGCGACCGCCACCAGCAGCGCCTTCGGGGCTTCGCCACCACGCGGGGCCTCCCCACGCGGCGCTTCGCCACGCGGCGCGTCCTGCCCCCGGCTGATGCCGCGGCTGTGCGGGTGCAGGTGGGCGTTGTCCTGCACTGGGGCTGGCGCCGCGCCCTCGGCCTCGTAGGTCGTCTCCGAGACGACCTCCTCGTCGATGAACTCGGGGTTCTTGCCCATCGTGGTGTTGCGCAGGTCTTCGCTCTGCACCTGCGCCAGGTCCTCGCGGCCGAGGTAGCTGATGGCGAGCTCGCGGAACACGTAGTCGATGACCGACGTGACCATCTTGATCTGCGCGTGGCCCTGCACCATGCCGTTGGGCTCGAAGCGCGTGAATACGAACGCGTCGGCGAACTCGTCGAGCGGCACGCCGTGCTGCAGGCCGAGCGAGACCGCGATCGCGAAGCAGTTCATCAGGCTGCGGAAGGCGGCGCCCTCCTTGTGCATGTCGAGGAAGATCTCGCCGAGCGAACCGTCTTCGTACTCGCCGGTGCGCAGGTAGATCTTGTGGCCGCCGACCACGGCCTTCTGCGTGTAGCCGGCGCGGCGGTCGGGCATGCGGCGGCGCTTGGCCAGGTAACGGTGCACGATGCGCTCGGTGATGCGCGCGGCCATCGCGTGCACCTCCGGCGTCGGCGCCGCGATCTGCTCCGTTGCCTGACCGTCGTCCTCGATCACCGTGCTGAGGGGCTGGCTGAGCTTGCTGCCGTCGCGGTAGAGCGCGACTGCCTTGAGCATCAGCTTCCAGCCGGTGCGGTAGGCCTGCTTGACGTCGGCGATGCTGGCCTCGTTCGGCATGTTGATGGTCTTGCTGATGGCGCCGCTGATGAACGGCTGCACCGCTGCCATCATGTGCAGGTGGGCGTCGTAGGCGATGTAGCGCTGGCCTTTGCGTCCGCAGCGGTTGGCGCAGTCGAACACCGGCAGGTGCACGTCCTTGAGGTGCGGCGCGCCCTCGATCGTCATGGTGCCGCAGACAAAGTCGTTGGCGGCCTGGATGTCGCCCTTGCTGAAGCCGAGGTGCTTGAGCAGGTCGAAGCTCCAGTCCTGCATCTGCGCCTTGCTGACGCCGAGCCGCTTGTCGAGGAACTCCTCGCCGAGGATGCCCTTGTTGAAGGCGAAGCTGATGTCGAACGCGCTCTCCAGCGCCTTCTCGACGCGCTGCAGCGCCTGGTCGTCGAAGCCGCGCTTGGCCAGCGTCTCGTGGTTGATCGCGGGCGCGCCGGCGAGCGTCTTCCTGCCGACGACGTAGGCCAGGATGTCGTCGATCTGCGACGGCTTGTAGCCGAGCGTGGTCAGCGCCGGCGCGAGGCTCTGGTTGGCGATCTTGAAGTAGCCGCCGCCGGCGAGCTTCTTGAACTTCACCAGCGCGAAGTCGGGCTCGACGCCGGTGGTGTCGCAGTCCATCAGCAGACCGATGGTGCCGGTGGGGGCGATGCAGGTGACCTGCGCGTTGCGGTAGCCGTGCTTCTCGCCGAGCATCACGGCGCGGTCCCAGCACTCACGCGAAGACTCCAGCAGGTCGGCCGGGCAGAGCTTGGGGTCGATGCCGACCGGGGTGATCGAGATGCCCTCGTACTCGGAGGCCGAGGCGTTGTAGGCGGCGCGACGGTGGTTGCGCAGCACGCGCAGCATCGACTCCTGGTTCCTGGCGTAGCCGGCGAAGGTGCCGAGCTCCTTCGCCATCTCGGCCGAGGTCGCATAGGCCTCGCCGCTGAGGATGGCGGACAGGGCGCCGGCGATCGCATAGGCCTTCGGCGACGCGTACGGGATGCCGAGCCGCATCAGGATGGTGCCGAGGTTGGCGTAGCCGAGGCCGAGCGTGCGGAACTCGTAGCTCTTCTGGGCGATGGTCTGGCTCGGGAAGCTGGCCATCAGCACGCTGACCTCGAGCACGATGGTCCACAGCCGGATCGCGTGCTTGTAGCCCTCGATGTCGAACTTGCCGTCGTCGCCGACGAAGCACGACAGGTTGATCGACGCCAGGTTGCAGGCCGTGTCGTCGAGGAACATGTACTCGGAGCAAGGGTTGCTCGCGTTGATGCGGCCGTCGGCGGGGCAGGTGTGCCACTCGTTGATGGTGGTGTCGTACTGGATGCCCGGGTCGGCGCAGGCCCAGGCCGCGTAGGCGACCTTGTCCCACAGCTCCTGGGCATCGACCTCGCGGGCGACGCCGCGGTCGGTGCGACGGATCAGGCGCCACTTGTCCCCTTCGTCGACGGCGCGGAAGAACTCGTTCGGCACGCGCACCGAGTTGTTCGAGTTCTGGCCGGCGACCGTGGCGTAGCCTTCGCCGTCCCAGTCGGTCGAGTACTCGGCCATCTCGACGGCGTGGTAGCCCTGCGAACCGAGCTGCAGCGCGCGCTGCAGGTAGTTCTCGGGCACGCCGCTGGTGCGGGCCTCGGCCAGCACGGCGCGCAGGCGTTCGTTCTCACGCGGCGTCGTGACGACGGTGGTCTTGCCGCTGGCGTCCTGCACGTGGCAGGCGTTGACGACGGCGTTGAGGTGCTTCTTGATCAGCTTGCTGCCGGCGACGAGCGCGGCGACCTTCTGCTCTTCGATGACCTTCCAGGAGACGAAGGTCTCGATATCGGGGTGGTCGAGGTCGAGGCAGACCATCTTGGCGGCGCGGCGGGTGGTGCCGCCCGACTTGATGGCGCCGGCGGCGCGGTCGCCGATGCGCAGGAAGCTCATCAGGCCAGAGCTCTTGCCGCCGCCCGACAGCGGCTCGTTCTCGCCGCGCAGGGCCGAGAAGTTGCTGCCGGTGCCGCTGCCGTACTTGAACAGCCGCGCCTCGCGGGTCCACAGGTCCATGATGCCGCCCTCGCCGACGAGGTCGTCGCTGACGGCCTGGATGAAGCACGCGTGCGGCTGCGGGCGTTCGTAGGCGCTCTTGCTCTTGTGCAGCTTCGGCTGCTTCGGGTTGCTGCCGTCGACGAACCAGTGGCCCTGGGCCGGACCGGTGATGCCGTAGGCGTAGTGCAGGCCGGTGTTGAACCACTGCGGCGAGTTCGGCGCCGCGTGCTGCGCGGCGAGCATGTGGCAGAGTTCGTCTTCGAACGTCTGCGCGTCGTCGCTGCCGTCGAAGTAGCCGTACTGTTCGCCCCAGTGGCGCCAGCAGCCGGCGAGGCGGTGGAACACCTGCCGCGCGTCGCGCTCGCCGCCGAGCACGGGGTTGCCACGATCGTCGGTCAGCAGTTCGCCGGGCTTGCCGTCGGTGCCCGCGGCGCGCTGCGGCACTCCAGCCTTGCGGAAGTACTTCTGCGCCAGGATGTCGACGGCGACCTGGCTCCAGTGCGCCGGCACCTCGATGTCGCGCGCCTCGAACACCATGGAACCGTTCGTATTGCGGATCTCGGAGTTCCGCTTGGCGAACGGGATGCCCTCGTAGGGGGACTTGCCCTTGACCGTGAACCGACGATTGACCTTCACGCTATCCTCCTGAGCCGGCGGCTCCCCGCCGGCGTGACCGCGACCTGCTTTGGTGCGCACCGGATCCACCCTGGTCCGCTGCACGGCCGGCACCTGCACGATCGGGAGCCCGCTGCCGGGGGCGACCGCATGGCGGTCCGGTCCCCGACGTCCCCCGCGGCATGAAGCGGATGGACTCGGGGGCCGCGGAGTCGGCGGGACTCCGGCACGGCAGCTGGGACAGCCACAGATCGTGTGCCCGGCCACTGACCACTGGCCGGGACGCGTCGGGTGCGTTCTCCGTGCGGTGCCGGGCAACCCAGAGTTTCGCCGCCCGGGAGGCCAGGTTCGCACCGCAGGGGCGGGTACGCACCGGGGCCGGGCGTCAGTTCTGGGCGGCTCGGGCGGCTGGGAGAGGACGAACGCCGAAGCGCAGGGGTCTACTATCTATTGGGTGTCGGCCGAGGCGGCAACCCACTGCTAGCGAATTTCCGGCAAGCCGCTGCGAGGGCTTCCAGCTGTCGGCCGGGGGCAGGAATTCGCAATTGGGGGGCAGGGGCGCCGGCGCCGGCGTTCCGCCCGACCGCAGGGCGAGCCGCCGCGCGGCGGCCGCAAGACCCAGCCCTCACTTCGGCGCGGCGCCCTTCTCGGCGGGCTTGTTGTCGGTCACCGGCTGCTCGTCGAACTTGATCTTCAGCACGTGCTGGTAGGCCGGGATCTCGCGGATGTCGGCGCCGAGCTGGTGCAGCAGGGTGCGCACCGCTTCCTGCAGCTGGGCGTCCTCCTGCGGGTCGCCGAGCGCACGCTGGCCGGGGTAGACGGCGCCGCGCAGGTCGCTGATCTGGTCGCGCACCTCGTACCGCAGCCAGCGTCGCACGTCGTCCTTGCTCAGCTTGGTGTCGAGGCCCTGGTAGAAGGCGTCGAACTCCGGGTACTTCGAGGCGTCGCCATCGTCGCCCTCGGCGAGCTGGCGGAAGAGGGCCTCGTGCTGGCCGAGGTGCTGCTTGCAGTAGTCGCGGAACACGCCCTTCTTGAGCAGCGCGAACACGGCGGCGTTCTTCCAGGCGTCTTCGGGCTTGTTCTCGAGGATGTCGATGACCTTGTCCGGCATCACGCCCCAGCTCGGGTCGACGATGCGGCCGTCCTTGTCGAATTCGCGGTGCGGGCAGCGACCGCTCGGCAGGTAGTACTTGGCGACGGTCAGCTTGACGTGCGCGCCGGCGTCGAACTTGCCGTTGTGGTTGCGGTCGGTGTAGGGCTCACCTTCCTGCCAGGCGCGATCGCCGTTGAGGTCCTCGAACTCCTCCGCCGGATCGCTCTTCAACGGGAACAGGTTCTGCACGCTGCCCTTGCCGTAGCTGCGCTCGCCGATGATGGTCGCCCGGCCGAGGTCCTGCATGGCGCCGGCGGTGATCTCGCTGGCCGAGGCGCTGAGGTTGTTGGTCAGCACCGCGAGCGGCAGCTTGCAGACCGGGCGCGCTTCGCCGGACGTGTAGTACGAACGGCGCGGCTCCGCCGGCCCTTCGGTGTAGACGACGAGCTTGCGGCCGTCGACGAACTGCTCGACCAGGTCGCGGGCTTCGGTCAGGAAGCCGCCGGTGTTGTTGCGCACGTCGAGCACGATGGCCTTGGCGCCGCGGTTCTCCAATTCGGCCAGCGCCGCCCGCAGCTCCTCGTTGATGTTGCTGCTGAAGCTGATCAGCTCGATGTAGCCGACGTCGCCCGGCACCATCGCCCAGTTGACCGCCGGCACGCTGATCTGCTGGCGCAGCACGGTGAGCTCCTGCGGCTCCTGGAAGCCGGCGCGGAACATCTTCAGCACCACCGGCGTACCCGGCCGGCCCTTGAGCTTGCCGATGATCTCGTCGGTGGTGTGGCCCGAGGTCTCCCAGCCGTCGACCTCGAGGATCTTGTCGCCGCTGCGCATGCCGGCCTTGTAGGCGGGGCCGCTGTAGATCGGGCGCACGATCGAGAAGTCGCCGTCCTGGTCGAAGTTGACGAAGGCGCCGATGCCGCCGTACTCGCGGTTGAGGTCGAAGAAGAAGCGCTTGTACTCGTCGCCGGTGAAGAAGGTGCTGTGCGGGTCGAGGCCGCTCAGCATGCCCTTGGCGGCGTACTCGACGAGCTCTTCGTCGGTGACCGAACTGCCGCGGATGTGCTGGGCATGCACGCGGCGGCGCAGCTCGTCGAGCACGCGGTAGTCGTCGTTGCCCGCCGCCGGGGTGGTGACGCCGCCCTTCTCGACCAGTCGCGCGAGGCTCTGTTCGAACTGGCGGCGCTCCTCCTCCCGCTGCAGGTAGAGGCGGGCGCGGCGGCCGGCGTCGGTGGGCAACGAACGGATCTCGCGCAGCACCTGCCAGGCCGGGCCACCTTCGATGTTCATCTCGGCCAGGGCGAGCGCGCCGCGCTGGCGCAGTTCGCTGTCGGTCGAGCGCAGGAACTGCTCGAGCACCTTCTTGGCGGTGCCGCGCTGCTCGTTGGTGCCGATGCTCCAGAGCGCCGCGGCGGCCTCGATGCGCACCAGCGGCGCCACCGTCTCGTCGACGCAGTTGGCCAACACGAGCTTGCGCACGTCGGGCAGCACGCGGGCGTTGAAGTGCTTGTCGTCGCCGAGCAGCGTCATCGCCGCGGCGCGCACGTCGTCGGCCTTGCTGGTGGCGACCGGCGTCAGCAGTTCGAGCAGGTCCTTGCCGTAGACGGCGTCTTCCTTGAGCTGGCGCAGCGCCACGGCGGCGCACAGGCGGTCCTTGTCGGCGCGATAACTGCCGGTCACACGCAGCAGTGCGTCGCGGAAGGAGTCGGTGTTGTTGTCGGGCGCGACGTCGGCGAGCTGGTTGCCGAGCTCGAACACCTGGGCCACGGAGGCGGTCGCCGCCTGCCGCACCACGGTCTCGATCTGCCCCTCGAGCTGTTGCGCCGGCAGCAGCGGCAACAGCAGCGCGGCGACGGCGCCGGCGAAGCAACGCACGGGGAACGGGGACGGCAGCGGGGAGCTGTGGAGCATAGGCTTCGGGTGGAACGCCGGCGCGCCGGGACGGCCGCGGACCAGCCGCGAGATCGGCGTTCCCGCGCAGCCGGATGGACGCAAAACCGCCGCTGGCCGCCGCTGGGAACTCGACCCGCCTCGCGCGGACCGCGCCGGCCCGATGCCAGCGACGGCTTCTATACGGACCACCCGGCGAGTTGCAGAAAGGAATCCCGCCGCTGGCGCCTGCCCCGCTACGCTGGCGCGGTGCCCTCCGCCGCCTCGCCAGAACCACCCGAGCCATTGCTCACGCACCTCGACGCCCGTGGTCAGGCCAACATGGTCGACGTCGGTGGCAAAGCCGCGACGCGGCGCGAAGCGGTGGCGGAGGCGACCGTGCGGCTCGATGCCGCGACCCGCGAGCTGCTGCTGAGCGGCCGGCTGCCGAAGGGCGAAGCGCTGGCCGTCGCGCGCGTCGCCGGCATCCAGGCCGGCAAGGACACCTCGCGGCTGATCCCGCTATGCCACCCGCTGCCGCTGAGCCAGCTTCGCATCGAGTTCGAGCCGGTGGGGGACGACGCCGTGCGGGTCGAGGCGTCCGCCGTCACGGTCGGGCCGACCGGCGTCGAGATGGAGGCGCTGGTCGCCGCCAGCATCGCCGCGCTGACGATCTACGACATGGTGAAGGCGCGCTGCCGCGGCGCCACCGTCGAGCGGGTGCGCCTGCTGCACAAGAGCGGCGGCAAGTCGGGCGTCTGGAGCGCCGCCGACGGAGCCCCGGCGTGAAGCCGCAGCGGGTCGCCGTCGTCGGCGCCACCGGCGCCGTCGGCCAGGAGTTCCTGGCCGTGCTCGCCGCGCGCCGCTTGCCGCTGGCCGAGCTGCGGCTGTTGGCGTCGCCGCGTTCGGCCGGCCGCGAGCTGCCGTTCGCCGGTGCGCAGCTCCCGGTGCAAGCGCTCGGGCCGTCGTCGTTCGCCGGCATCGACGTGGCGCTGTTCTCGGCCGGGGCGGCGGTGTCGCGCCAGTTCGCGCCGCATGCCGTCGCCGCCGGGGCGGTGGTGGTCGACAACAGCTCGGCCTTCCGCCTCGATCCAGCGGTGCCGCTGGTGGTGCCCGAGGTCAATGCCAGTGCGCTCGCGGGGCATCGCGGCATCGTCGCCAACCCCAACTGCTCGACCATCCTGCTGGCGCTGGCGCTGTGGCCGCTGCACCGGGCCGCCGGTCTGCGCGCCGTGGTGGTGTCGACCTACCAGGCCGCCTCGGGCGCCGGCCAGCAGGCGATGCTCGAACTCCGGCAGGGGCTCGCGGCCATGCTCGCTGGCGAGGCGCCGCCGGCCCCACGCGCGCTGCCGCAGCCGCTGGCCGGCAACGTGTTCCCGCAGGTCGATGTGTTCCAGCCGGACGGCTACACCCGCGAAGAGGACAAGCTGCTGCACGAGCTGCGCAAGATCCTCGATCTGCCGGCGTTGGCGGTCGATGCCACCTGCGTGCGCGTGCCGGTCGAACGTTGCCACAGCGAAGCGGTCGCCGCCGGCTTCGAGCGGCCGCTCACGGTCGCCGCGGCGCGCGAGCTGCTGGCCAGCGCACCCGGCGTCGAGTTGGTCGATGATCCATCGGCGCTGCGGTATCCGATGCCGCTCGCCATGGCGGGGCGCGACCCGGTCGCCGTCGGCCGGCTGCGCCTGGGCCGCGTGTTCTCGCCGGGGCTCACCTTCTGGCTCGCCGGCGACCAGCTGCGCAAGGGGGCGGCGCTCAACGCGGTGCAGATCGCCGAACTGCTGGCGCAGCGCCGCGGGGCCTGCTGAGGCTGGATTCCGGCGGGGCGAAGCCCTTCACTTGGCGCGCTCCGGAGTCCCGAATGTCCTCGAAGCGCGCCAACAAGAAGTCGTCCCCTGCCGTCGCTGCCGCCAAATCCAAAGCCTCGCCCCGCGACCAGGATCGCCTGGGTCAACTCGAACGCCTGATCGAGATGATGGTGGAGAAGGACGTCGTCGAGGTCGAACTCGAGGACGCCGGCACCCGCTGGCGCGTGCGCCGCAAGGAGCCGCAGGCCGTGACCTTCGCCGCGCCGGCCGGCATGCCGATGCCGCTGCCGATGGCCTCGCACCCGGTCGCGCACCACGGCGCCCCGGCCGCGCCGGCCGCCGCCGAACCGCAGGGGGAGGTGTTCAAGTCGCCGATGCTCGGCACCTTCTACCGGTCGCCGTCGCCCGAGGCCGAGCCGTTCGTCAAGCCCGGCGACCGGGTCGGCGCCGACCGTACGCTGTGCATCATCGAGGCGATGAAGGTGATGAACGAGATCAAGGCCGAACGTGAGTTCGAGATCCTCGACATCCTGGTCAAGAACGGCGATCCGGTCGAGTTCGGCCAGCCGCTGTTCCTGATCCGCTAGTGGCGCGCGCCCCGCGTCCCAGCCGCCGCCACCCCAGGTCCGACCTCTTCCGATGTTCCATCGCATCCTGATCGCCAACCGCGGCGAAATCGCCCTGCGCATCATGCGCGCCTGCAAAGACCTCGGCATCGAGACCGTCGCGGTCTACAGCGAGGCCGACAAGGACTCGCTGCACCTGCGCTACGCCGACGAGACGATCTGCATCGGCCCGGCGCCGAGCAGCGAGAGTTACCTCAACATCCCGGCGCTCATCGCGGCGGCGGAGATCTCGGACGTCGAGGCGATCCACCCTGGCTACGGCTTCTTGTCCGAGAACGAGCACTTCGCCGAGGTCTGCCAGAGCTGCAACATCAAGTTCATCGGCCCGAGCCCGACCGCGATCGCGCAGTGTGGCGACAAGGTCGCCGCCAAGCGGCTGGCCAAGGAGGCCGGCGTGCCGTGTGTGCCGGGCAGCGACGGGCCGGTCGACAACGAACAGGAGGCGCTGGCGATCGCCCGCAAGATCGGCTTCCCGGTGCTGGTCAAGGCGGCGGCCGGCGGCGGCGGTCGCGGCATGCGCGTCGCGCACAACGAGCCGAGCCTGGTCACCGGCTACCACGCCGCGCGCACCGAGGCCGAGAAGGCGTTCAAGGACTCGACCGTGTACCTGGAGAAGTACATCGAGAAGCCGCGCCACGTCGAGATCCAGATCATCGCCGACACCTTCGGCAGCGTCGTCTACCTCGGCGAACGCGACTGCTCGTTGCAGCGCCGCCACCAGAAGCTCGTCGAGGAGAGCCCGTGCCCGGTGCTCGACGACAAGACGCGGCAGTTGATGGGTGACGCAGCGGTGCGGCTGGCCAAGGCCGCCAACTACACGTCGGCAGGCACCGTCGAGTTCCTGCTCGACAAGGACAAGAACTTCTACTTCATCGAGATCAACTCGCGCATCCAGGTCGAGCACCCGGTGACCGAGATGGTGACCGACACCGACCTGATCCGCGAGATGATCCTGGTCGCCAACGGCGAGCGGCTGTCCTTCCGCCAGGAGGACATCCGCATGCGCGGCCACGCGATGGAGTTCCGCATCAACGCCGAGGACCCGGACCAGAACTTCAAGCCGAGCCCTGGCCTGATCCGCACCTTCGTGGCGCCGGGTGGGCCCGGGGTGCGCTGGGACAGCCACATCTATCAGGGCTACTCGGTGCCGCCGCACTACGACTCGATGGTCGGCAAGCTGATCGTGCATCGCCACAGCCGCCGCGAGGCGATCGCCGTGGCGCGCCGCGCGCTGCAGGAGCTGACCACCGAGGGCATCAAGACCACGGCGAGCCTGTTCCACCGCCTGCTCGACCACAGCGACTTCTGCGCCGGCGAGGTCGATACCGGCTTCATCGACCGCTACTTCTCGCCGCGCTGATGGCCGCCGTGCGGCAGCGCCTGGCGGACCGCCTGCTGCTCGTGGCGAACCTCGTCGCCGCGAACGCAGCGGCGGCGTGGTTCGTGGTGGTGTTCACGCAGCCGGGCATCTTCACCGGCGGCGCCGGCGGTCCGTTCGCGACGCTGGCGGCCGAACTGTCCACCAAGGGCCGCGTCGCGCTGCTGCCGCTCGAACCGCTGGCCTCGTGGCTGACTCTGCTCGCCGCGGTCGGCCTCTTGGTGTGGAACTTCGCTTGGCTGGTGCGACGCCGTGAGGTGCGACCGCCGAGCAACTGGATCATCAGCGACACGCCCTCCGGTCCGGTGCGCATCGCCCGCGAGGCGATCGAGGTCGGGCTGCAGAAGGCCGGCGAAGCGCTGCCCGAGGTCACCCGCCTGCGTGTGCAGGTCGATACCTCCGCAGCCAAGCGCATCCTCGTCACCGGCCAGTTCCAGTGTGCCGAGGGCACCAACAACCTCACCGCCAGCCAACGGCTGCGCCAGGCGATGATGGATCGCTTCGGCGAGATGGTGCGGCCGACCGATGGAGCCCGGGTCGAATACGACATGGAGTTCCAGGGTTTTGCCGGCAAGCTCGGCAAGAAGGGCGCGGACGTGCCGATGGCCGTCGAACCGCCGCCGTTCACCGGACCCCAGTATCCGATCGACGACGACAGCAGCAGCGAGGGGAACGCATGACGTTGCGAGTGGGGGTGATGACGGGCGGCGGTGACGCGCCGGGTTTGAACGCGGCGATCTGCGGCCTCGGCCGGCGCCTGATCGCGTCCGGTGCCGAGCTGATCGGCTTCGAGGAGGGCTGGCGCGGCCTGATCGAGGACAAGTCGCGCCCGCTGCACGACGCCAACTTCCAGCACCTGCTGGTCTACGGCGGCACGCTGCTCGGCAGCAGCGGCGACAACCCGTATCGGGACCCGTCGGTGATGGTGCCGAAGGTGCTGGCGACGATCGCGCGCCACCGGCTCGACGCGCTGGTGGCGATCGGCGGCGAAGGCACGCTCGGCGCCGCCGACCGGCTGTTCACCGAGCACGCCGTGCCGGTGGTCGGCGTGCCGAAGACGATCGACAACGACCTCGACGCCACCGACTTCACGTTCGGCTTCTTCTCCGCAGTCGAGGTCGCGACCCGCGCCATGGACGACCTGCGCAGCACGGCCGAGTCGCACAGCCGCGTCATCGTCGTCGAGTGCATGGGGCGCCACGCCGGTTGGATCACGGCCTACGCCGGCGTCGCTGCCGGCGCCGAGGCGGTGCTGGTGCCCGAGCGCCCCGCGCACATCGAGGAGCTGTGCGAGAACCTGCAGCGGCTGCGCCGCAGCGGCGCCCGTTCGGCGATCGTCGCGGTGGCCGAAGGCACGCGCGTGTTCGAGGGCAAGGCCTGCTTGTCGTCGAGGGAGAAGGACGAGTTCGGCGAGTACAAGACCGGCGGCATCGCCGCGACCATCGCGCGGCGCATCCAGGGCCGCATCGGCTGGGACGCCAGGCCGCTCGTGCTCGGCCACCTGCAGCGCGCCGGCAAGCCGATCGCCTTCGACCGCATCTTCGCCCTGCGCCTCGGCGCCCGCGCCGCTAGACTCGTGCTCGAACGGCGGTTCGGGCTGATGGCGGCCATGCGCGCTGGCGAGATCGTCGACGTGCCGCTGCACGCCGCGGTGGCCGCGCGCAAGACGCTGACCGATCAGTTCCTGGACCGCTACGAGTCGTTCTTCCTGCCGGTCGGAGGTCCATGAAGTCCACTGCGCCACTGCTGACCTGCCTGACCGCTGCCGCCGTCGTCGCTGCCGCGGCGGACGTACGCGCTGCCGGTCGCCTGCTGCCGGGGCCGGTCCCGCAACTGCCGCCGGCGGGTGGGCAGGCGCCGGGCAACCAGTCGCCGGGTGGGCAGTCGCCGGGCAATCTGGGCCCGGGCCGGCAGCAGCCGTTGGTGCCCGCCGAACCGGAGTATCGCGATCCGCTCGATCCGATCTGGACGCGACACGACAGCGTCCAGCAGTTCCAGGGCTTCCCGACCTTTCCGTCGCGGCTGCTCGGATACGGCAAGTACCCGGGCCAGGCGGCGCCCGGTGGACTCGGCGACCTGTTGCGCCAGCCGTCGCTGCCGCCGGCGTTGCCGACGCCACCCGGGTGGCCGGCATGGGTGCGGGCGCGCAACGAGAAGCCGCTGCCGTTTGCGCCCGACGTCGCGCTGCTGATCCGCCACGGCGACCGCGTCTGGTTCCAGGATGCGGGTGAGCCGGCGGCGGTGCCGCTCTACTTCCACGACAAGTTCCGCGCGCTCGCCGCCGGTGCCGTGGTCGAGGTGCGCCACGAGGGCGACTTCGAGCTGCTGCTGCACGAGAGCACGCGCATCGTCGCCGCCGGGCCGACGCGGCTGCAGCTGGTCGAGATGACGCCGGAGCTGGTGCAGGTTCAGGTGTCGTCGTTGACCCGCCTCGACATCAGTGCCGGCGGCCGCGCCCACAACATCCTGCTGCCCGATGGTTCGGAGTTGCGCATCGCCGCGGCAGCCGCCGCCGAAGCGATCGACGGTCCCGTGGTCGTGCAGGTGCTGCGCGCCGACGAGCCGGGTTGTTACGGCGGTCGCGCCACGCTCGCCAACCGCGGCAAGCGGGCGGTGCTGTGGCACACGAGCCATGGGGACGTGCAACTGCAGCGCGACGAACGGGCGACGCTGTTCCTGAGCCCGCCGACGACCTCGATCGCGCTGCCGCTGACCGCCGAGGGGCTGCAGATGGTGCCCGATGGCCAGGGAGCCTGTGGTGGCCGTTCGCCGGCGGGCGGCGAGGTGCGTTGGTGCGGGGCGGCCTTCGTGGTGCCGGCGGGCGGCACGCTGCGGTTCGATTCGCTGCTCGGCGACGCGTTCCGTCCGGCGGCCGCAGCGACGACGGCGGCCGCGACGCCGTGACGGACCTGCTGGCACTCGCCGCGGCGGTGCAGGCCGCGCATGCCCGCATCGCGCCGTTCGTCGTGTGCACGCCGACGGTGGCCATGCCGTGGCTCGGCGCTGCGATCGGCAACGAGGTGCGCGGCAAGCTCGAGAACGTGCAGGACACCGGCTCGTTCAAGCTGCGCGGCGCCAGCAACGCGCTGTTGTGCTTGCCGGAGCCGGTGCGCCGGCGCGGCGTGGTGGCGGCGTCCTCGGGCAACCACGGGCTCGGCGTGGCGACGGCCGCCGCGCGCCTCGGCGTGCCGGTGACCGTGTTCGTGCCGACCACGACGCCGGCGGCGAAGCAGGACGCGGTGCGGCAGCATTCTGCCGAGGTGATCGTCTTCGGCGATGACTGCGTGCACACCGAGGCGCGCGCCCGGCAGCACGCGGCCAGCCGCGGGCTGCACTACCTGTCGCCCTACAACGACGCCGACGTCGTCGCCGGTCAGGGCACGGTGGCGGTGGAGCTGCTGGCGCAGTGGCCCGCGGTCGAGACGATCTACGTCGCCCTCGGCGGCGGCGGGCTCGTCAGCGGCATCGCCGCGTATGCGAAGCGGCACCGGCCCGGCATCGAGATCGTCGCTTGTTCGCCAGCCGCCTCGCCGGCGATGGCCGAGTGTGTTCGCCGCGGCGCCGTGGTCGACGTGGCCTGCGGGGCGACCTTGTCGGACAGCACGGCGGGTGGTGTCGAGCCCGGCGCGATCACGCTGCCGTGGTGCGCCGCCCTGGTGGACCGCTTCGTCGACGTCGAGGAGCCGGCGATCGCCGCCGCCATGCTGGCGACGCTGACCCAGCAGCACCTCTTGATCGAAGGTGCCGCCGGCGTGGCGGTGGCAGGCTGCCTCGCCGACGCCCGCGGGCGCGGTCGGCGCGCGGCCGTGATCGTCTGCGGCGGCAACCTGCCGCTGGCCACGTTGCGCTCGTTGTTGGCCTCGGTGCCGTGAGCGGCCCGGCGCCGTTCCGGCCGGCGCCCGGCGGCGCGGCTCATTGCGAGCGGTTGACGAAGATGGCGCTGGTGGCGGCGCGCGCGTCGGTCCAGCCGAGCAGCAGGTGGGCGCCGTCGACGGCGAGTCGCGGCAGTTGTTGCGCCGCGGTGCCGTCCCCGAACCCAGTCGGCGTCGGGAAGGTCTGCGCGCTGTCGGTCGAGACCGCGAACAACACGCGCGCCGAGCCGTCGCCGAGATCGCCCTCGCGCCAGGCCGTGAACACGTAGTTGCCGACCACGGCGAGCCGCGGCTCGGCGGAGTTGCTGACCGCCGACTCGACCGTCGCCTGCCGCACCGTGGCACCGACCAGCGTGAACGAGGCGACGCGGATCGCCGTGCCGGCGACGACGTAGGCTGCGTAGGCGTGGTCGCCATCGGTGGCGAGCCGCGGCGCCGTCACGGCGCCACCTTGGGCCCCCTGCAGCTCGATCGTGCTGCCGCTCCAGCTGGCGCCGCGGTCGCCCGAGGTGCTGAGCAGCAGGGCGCCGTTCTGCAGCCAGATCGCGTAGCGGCGCGCGGCGAGGCCGGCGAACTGGGCGGCGCTGGCGCTGGCGCCGAGGCTGCTGAGGCGTTGCGGCGACAGCCACGTCGAGCCGGCGTCGGTGGACCGCGCGACGAAGACGCCGGCGAAGGCCAGCGTGGTCGCGTCTTCGTAGAGCACCTGCACGTCGCTGCCGTCGGCCACGATCTGCACGTTGCTCTGGTTGGCACCACCGTCGTGCACCAGGTTCTGCGTGGTCCAGGTGGCGCCGCCGTCGGCGGAGGCCACCGTGCGCACCCGCGCCGCGCCGCTGCCGGCGTCGCCCGACAGCCAGGCGGCGAAGCGGCGGTCGCCGCTCTGCGCCAGCCGCGGCCCGCGCACCGGCACCGCGGCGCCGGTCGGGTCGAGGCGCTGCACGGTCGCGAAGGTCGCGCCACCGTCGCTGGACCGCCGCAGCAGGATCGAGCTGTTGTCACCGACCCAGGCCACGGTGACCTCGTCGCCGGCCACGATCACGCACGGCTGGCTGGCGTTCTCGGCCCCGCTCAGCATGGTGGGGCTCGACCAGTTGGCGCCGCGGTCGTACGAGGCGCGGTGCACGAGCCCCGTGCCTTCGAGCCAGACCGCGTGCACGACGTCGCCGTCGCGCGCGAGTTCGAGGGCCGTGGCGTCGCCGGCGTCGACGCGCACGTCGTTGGCGAGCAGGGCTGGCGGATAGCTGTAGAAGGTGAACGCGCTGCTCGGCAACGCCGAGGCGCCGTACTGGTTGTTGACGGCGACCACGGCGGCGCCGGCGTTGACCCCTATCGGCGTCGTGCAGGTGATGGTGGTGTCGTCGACGATGGTGGTGGCCGTGGCCGTGGTGCCGGCGAAGCTGGCCGTCGTGGTGGCGATGCCGCCGAGCTGCAGGCCGCTGCCGGTGATCGTCACCGGCTGGGCCTTGCCGGCGAAGGCGCTGTCCGGTGTCACGCCGAGGATGCCTGGCGCGCCGCTGCGCACCACCTGCAGGTCGACGGCGGCGATGCCGCCCTTCGGATCTTCGACCAGGATCGTCAGCAGGGCCGCGGCCGGGTTGCCGATCGCGGCGAAGTCGAGCGCCAGGGTGCTGCCGGTGGCCGGCGCCGTGAAGCTGATGCCGGCGGCCGTCGCGGCGCCGCCGTCGACACCGACCTGCCACTGCAGCGGGTCGCCGTCGGGGTCGTTGGCGGTGAAGGTCAGCGTCTGGGTGCCGCCCACGGCCAGCACGAAGGTGAAGTTCGGCGCCGTGCCGCTGAGCCCGCTCGGTGCCAAGAGCGTGGGGGCTTCGTTGGGCAGGGTCGGCGGCTGGGAAGAACCACCACCGCCGCCACCGCAGGCTGGTAGGCACGAGAACAGGACCGGCGCAACGAGCAGGAGACCGCGCATCAGGCCAGCATATAGCCACCCCGCGGCGGCGCGTTGCACGAGTTCCGGGACGCGCCGCGGCGGCGGCAGCGCCGCCTTGCCATCGGCCCGGCGGTCGTTCAGACGCAGGCGGCGAGGATCGCCAAGGCGCGGTCGGTGGCGTCGGCGGGCAGCGGCCCGAACGAGAACCGCATCATCGTGCCGAGCGGGCCGTGATCGCCGCGGCGGGCCATGTCGCACAGGCGGCCGGGCAGGATGGCGGCGTCGTGGCGCAGCAGGCGTTCGTTGAAGGCGTCGCCGGTCAGGCCGCCCGGCAACTGCGCCCAGTGGTAGAAGCCGCCGTCGCCGGTGAACAGCTCGAAGCCGAGCCGGCGCAGCCCGTCGCCGAAGCGCCGCCGCTGCTGCGAGTAGAAGCTCGCCACCGCCCGCCGCGCGCGGGCGACACGGTCCCGTTCGAGCAGTTCGGTGACGTAGAGCTGCGAGGCGCGCGACACCCCGCCCATGGCCAGGGACGAGTAGTTGCGGAACAGCTCGATGTGCCGCTTGCTGGCGATCACCCAGCCGACGCGCATGCCGGGCACCTGCAGGCCCTTGGTGGCGGCGCCGCTGACGAACAGGTCGGTCTGGTCGATGTCGTCGATGTGGCGCAGCGCGCTGACCGGTTCGGGGTCGGCGAAGAACTCGTAGGCTTCGTCGAGCAGGGCGCCGCGGCCGGGCTGGCTGTAGTGGCGCACGAGGTCCCGCAGGTCGTCGCCGGCGAGCGTGACGCCGGTCGGGTTGCTCGGGTTGCTCTTCAGCAGCAACACCCGGTCGCCGCGCGGGTGGTCGTCGAGCGTCGGCCGGAAGCGGTTGTGCTGGTTGCTCGGGATCAGCGTGTGCGGGCGCCGCAGCAGCTTCAGCAGGTCCCAGTACGGCGTGTACTCCGTCTCCTCGACGGCGATGCTCCAGTCCTCGAGCAGGAAGGCGAGGATGGCGAAGATGCCCGGACGGCCGCCGGCGAAGACGGCGACGTTGTCGGCGGTGATGCGGGCGCCGTGGAAGTGCCGGTAGTAGGCGGCGATGGCCTCGCGCAGCGGCGGCTGGCCGTCGGCCTTCGGATACATGCGGTCGGTGGCGGTGATGCGCACCACGTCCGGCAACGGCGGGCCGTCGGGCAGTTGCGTCGTCAGCGGGAAGCCCTGCGCCCACGGATGCGTGCCCGGGTCGCCCATGTACTTGTGCGTGACCTCGGCGAAGCGGAACAGGGTCTCGTAGACCCCCATGGGCGGGAACTGGCGCAGGATCACGGCGGCGCACCATACGCCGGCGGCCGCCGCGGTCCAGGCGCTGGGCCGCGGACCCTCGCAGCGGCGCCCGGCGCACGTAGCATGCGCGAGCGATGCGTCGAACCCCGTTCGTATGTTCCCCCGGCCGGCAGCTGCTGGCCGCCCTCACCGGCCTCGCGGCGCTGCTGCCGGCGCAGCGGCGCAACGTCTCCGGTGGCGAACTGCTGCCCGAGCAGGCCTGCTATGACGTGCTGCACTACCAGCTCGCCATCGAGGTCGATCCGGCGGCGAAGCGCATCGAAGGCACGCTGACGATGCAGGCGCGTTGGTTGGCGGCGAGCCCGAGCCTCGTGCTCGACCTCGACCCGGCGCTGGAGGTGCGCTCGATGTCGCTCGGCGCGGCGGCCGTGCCGTTCGTGCGCGAGGCCGGCCGGTTGCGCGTGACGCCGGCCGAACCGCTGCCGATCGGGCAGCCGTTCACCGTGGTGGTGCAGTACGGCGGCACGCCGCGCACGGCGAAGAACCCGCCGTGGGACGGCGGCTTCACCTGGAAGCAGACCACGGACGGCCAGCCGTGGATCGCCACCAGCTGCCAGGGCGAGGGCGCCGATCTGTGGTGGCCGTGCAAGGACCATCCGTCGGACAAGCCCGACGGCTTCGACCTGCTCTGCACGGTGCCGAAGGGCCTCGTCGTCGCCAGCAACGGCCTGCGGCAGGGCGCGCCGCAGGTCGACGGTGAGCGGACCACGTTCCACTGGCGCACGCGGCTGCCGATCAGCAACTACTGCGTCGCGCTCAACATCGCCCCGTACGTCGAACTCGACGACACCTTCCGCTGCATCGACGGCACCGAGATGCCGGTGCAGTTCTTCGTGCTGCCGGAGAACGCGGCCAAGGCCAAGCGCTTCGTGCCGCAGTTCCTCGACCACGTGCGCGCGTTCGAGGAGCTGCTCGGGCCGTATCCGTTCCGGGCCGAGAAGTACGGCGTCGCCGAGACGCCGCACCTCGGCATGGAGCACCAGTCGATCATCGCCTACGGCAACGGTTGGCAGGACGAGCAGTACGACTGGCTGCACAACCACGAACTGGCGCACGAGTGGTGGGGCAACCTGGTCACCTGCCGCGACTGGAAGGACATGTGGTTGCACGAGGGCTTCGGCACCTACATGCAGCCGCTCTACCGCGAGCTGCGTTTCGGCCGCAAGGCCTACGACGACGAGATCCACAAGCACAAGCCGATGAACCGCTCGCCGATCGCGCCGCGGGAGGTGCGCGACAGCCAGCAGATCTACTTCGGCGCCGGCGGCGGCATCGACATCTACTACAAGGGCAGCCTCGTGCTGCACACCCTGCGCTGGCAGCTCGGCGAGGAGAAGTTCTTCCAGGCGCTGCGGCGCTTCGCCTACCCGACGCCGGCGGCGCTGGCGGCCAAGGACGGCTCGCAGTGCCGCTTCGTCGACACCGAGGACTTCGTCGACCTGTGCAGCGGGCTCGCCGGTGAGGACCTGCACTGGTTCTTCGAGGTCTACGTGCGGCAGGCGGCGTTGCCGCGCCTCGACAGCGAGGTCGCGGACGGCGTGCTGCAGCTGCGCTGGCAGACGCCGGGGAACCTGCCGTTCTCGCTGCCGGTGCCGGTGGAGTTGCACGGCAAGATCGAGCGTGTCCAGATGACCGGCGGCGTCGGCTCGCTGGCGGTCGGCGACGCCGAGTACCGCATCGACCCGTTGCGCCTCGTGCTGGTGGCGCCAAAGCGCTGACGCCGGTCAGGGCGCGGCCGGCAGCGTGATGCTGATGCGGGCGCCCCGCGCCTGCCGGTCGACGGCGACGCGGCCGCCAACCCCGGTGACGATGCGGTGCACGATGGCGAGGCCGAGCCCGGTGCCGCGGCCGACCGGTTTGGTGGTGAAGAACGGCTCGAAGATGCGGTCGAGGTGCTCGTTGGCGACGCCCGGACCGTCGTCCTCGATGCTGAGCACGACCTCGCCGCCGCGCCGCCGCACGTCGAGGTCGATGCGGCCGCCGCGCGGGCTGACGTCGAGCGCGTTGCGCAGCAGGTTGAACAGCACCTGCCGCCCTTCGGCGGGATCGCCGGTGATGGCCGGTCCGTCCGCCTCGCTCTGCAGCCGCAGCGTGACGCCGGCGTCCTCCATCTGGTGCGCGAACATCGCCGCCACCTCGCGGGCCTCGGCGCCGAGCCACACCGCCTCGTGGCGCGAATGGTCCTGGTGGGCGAAGCGCAGCAGCCGCGCCGTGACGTCGCGCGCCCGCAGCCCCTCCTTGCGCAGGATCTGCAGGTAGTCGCGCAGGTCCTCGGGCACGCCGCCGCCGGCCTGTTCGAGCTCGCGCAGCAGGCCGTCGGCGCAGGCGACGATGCTGGCGAGCGGGTTGTTGATCTCGTGGGCGACACCGGCCGCGAGGGTGCCGAGCTGCGCCAGCTTGGCCGTGCGCAGCACCTCGCGCGAACGTTCGGCGACGCGCTGTTCGAGGCCGAGGTGGTGTTCGCGGATCTGGTCGGCCATGGTCTGGAAGGCCGCCGCCAGCTGACCGATCTCGTCGCCGCGCAAGAGCGTCGGCGGCAGTTCGAGCCGGGTGCCGTCGAAGTGTTCGACGGCGTCGCGCAGATGCCGCACCGGCTGCAGCACGCGCCGCAGCAGCAACCAGCCGAGGCCGATCAGGGTCAGGCCGCTGAGGCCGGCCACCAGCAAGAGGAAGCGCCCCATGTCGTCGCTGCGCACGTCGAGACCGTCGCCGATCTCGCGGCTCTCGGCGTCGACCGCCACCACGAGCGCCTGCGCCGCCTGCAGCGTCGTCGATGCGGGGGCGGCCAGCTCGGCGAGCGGCCGATCGTCCGCCAGCAGCTTGCCGATGCCGGCGAGCCCCTGCTGCAGCTGCTCGACGAGCCGGCGTTCGTCGCGGTCGTGCTGCGGTCGCGACGGGTCGTCCGGGCGCCGGAAGTGGGCCATGGTCTCGCGCGCCGAGTGTTCGTGGTGGCGCACGTCGGCGAGCACCAGCGGCTGGGTCGCCGCCGTCGCCGTCGGCGCGGCGACGATCCACTGCTGCAGGCCTTCGATCTCGTCGACCATCGACCGCGCCAGCGCCACCTCACGCAGCTCCTCGAACAGCCGCAGCACGTCCTGGTGCACGGACCGGGCGATCCAGAGCTCGATCGCGGCCCCGGCGACGATGACGATGCCGAGCGGCAGGAAGGCGATCGCCACGGCGCGGCGCAGCGATCGACGCCGGCGGCTGCCGGGCTCAGTCACGGTGGCGTCTCCAGGCAAGGTCCAGGCCCATGGTCACCTCATTGTGTTCGGCGACGATGCCGAACCAGCGCCGCGTCGGCAAGCCGAGCGTCTCCGCATCGACGGTGCCCTGGCCACACAGGCGCAGCGCACGCGCCGGCAGACGGCAGGACCAGGTCTCGATCGGCTGGCGGCGCAGGCGGGTGCCGAAGGTGAGCGTGCCGAGCCAGATCTGGCGGCCGACACCCGGCAGGTCGCTGGTCGAGTCCGCGACCAGCGTGGCACGGTAGACGAGCTCGTTGCGGTGGACGCCGAGCACGTGCTGCACGTCGAGGTCGCCCTGGGGTTCCAGCACCCGCAGCGAACCGAGGTCGCAGCGCAGCTCGAGCTGGCCGGCGTGGCCGCCGGCCTCGAGCTGCAGGCTGCCGCGCAGGCCGGGGCAGGTCACCAGCAATTCGCCGCGGTCACCCCGCACCAGGAAGCGCACCGAGCTGGCCTCGGCGTCGAGTTCGTAGCTGGTGGCGGCCTTCTGCGCGGCGACGCCGTGAACGGCCGGCAGCGCCAGCGACGGCACGTCGGCGGCCGGCGCGAGCGGCGGCTGCGGCCTGAGCCGCGGGAGGAACGCGGCCGCCGCGAGCGCCACCGGCAGCCAGACGCGCACGTCGCGGCAGGGGTTCTTCACGCCGCCCTCCGGAACTGGCGCCAGAACCCCGGGCGCCACAGTTCGCGCGGGTGGATGCTGTCGCCGCTCATGGTGACGAGCAGGTCGGCGAGCCGCGGCCAGCGCGCGAGTCCTCGCAGGAAGGTGCTGACGACGAAGGGGTGGCGCAGGCCACGCTGCAGGACCTTGGCCAGGAACAGGCGCGGTGCCAGTTCCCGGTGCCGGCGGCGGGCGTAGCCGCGCAGGGCACGATCGGCGTCGCGCGGCGTCGCCAATGCCTCCAGCAGCGCGTCGCCGAGCGCGCGCGCCCCGAACAGCGCGAAGTAGATGCCCTCTCCGGTCAGTGGGTCGACGTAGCCGGCGGCGTCGCCGACCAGCACGGCGCCGGGCACGCTGACGCGCGTCGTCGTGTGCGCCAGTGGGCCGATGCCCTTCCAAGGGGCGAGCCGCTTGGCAAGGGCCAGCCGCGCGGCGAACTCCGGGTCGGTGTCGGCGGCGTGCTGCATCACGAACTCGTCCCAGTCGGCGGTGCGGCGGGAACGGTAGCGCTCCCGCGGCAGCACCAGGTTGACGCTGAAGATGCCGTCGTCGACGGTCACAGCCGCGAAGAAACCCGAGTGCAGCAGGTGCACCTCGGCGGTCGGGGCGGCCGGCACGCCGGCGAAGTGGGACGTCAACGCCACCTGCTGCAGCCAGCGCAGCGGCCGTTGCACATCGAGGTCCTTGGCGACGCGCGAGAAGACGCCGTCGGCGCCGACGACCCAGCGCGCCGCGACCTCGATCGGCGCGCCATCCGAGGTCCGGAGATCGGCGCCGACCACGCGGTCGGCTGCGCCCCGGCGCAGGTTCACGAACTCGCAGCGCGTCTGCACCCGGGCCCCGGCGGCCTGCGCCGCCGTGAGCAGGGCGTCGTCGAAGCGGGCGCGGCGGATGCCGAAGCCGGCGCTGCGATCGCCACGCTGGGGCAAGGAGGCGAAGCGGCCGGCGGCGACGAGCCCCTTGCCGCAGATGCGCATGCCCTGCACGCGCTGCGCCCCGAGATCGCTCAGCAGCGAGCCGAGGCCGAGGCCCTCGAGGTACGGCTGGCACTCGGGGCTCAGGAACTCGCCGCACGGCTTGTCGCGCGGGAAGGCCTTCTTGTCGACGACCAGCACGTCGATGCCGGCCAGCGCGAGCTGGCGGGCCAGGGTCGAACCGGCGGGGCCGCCGCCGACGATGAGGACGTCACATTGCATGATCTGCTCTCGAAGTGGTCGAACGGCGGCAGCGGGCGCTGAGCAAGAGCGGCAACAGCACCGCGGTGCCGATCCAGGCGCTGGCGATGGTCAAGGTCGCCAGCACCGCGAACTCGACGGTGGTCGCCAGCCGGCTGGTCGCCGCGGTGGCGAAGCCGAGCATCAGCACCACGCTCGACAGCGTCATGGCGCGACCGCAGTGGGCGAAGGCGTGGCGCAGGGCGACGCGGCTCGGCGAGGCGGCGCGGTGGATGCGGTAGTGGTGCAGCAGGTGCAAGGTGTTGTCGACGATGAGGCCGAGCATGGTGCAGGCGATCATCGCCGTGGCCACCGACACCGGCCGCTGCAGCAGGCCGAGGCCGCCGTAGATCCACAGCGCCGGCAGCAGGTTCGGCAGCATCGCGGCGAGCCCGAGGCGCCACGACCGCAGGCCGAGGCTCATCGCCAGCGTCAGTGCCAGCAGCGACCAGCCGAGGCTGCCGAGCAGGCCCTGCATGAGGCGGTCGGAGTCGCGGGCCATCTGCACCGCTTCGCCACACGCCACCACGTCGTCGTGACCGAGCGCGAGCGCGACGCGCTGCACGTCCGCGAACAGCGCCACCCGTTCGCTGCTGCCGGCCGGAGCCAGCAGCAGCGGCACGGCGAGGTCCCCTTCGGCACCACGCTGCACGGGGCCGGCCATGCCGGCGACACCGGGCAGGCGCCGGAGTTCGGCCAGCAGCGGCAGCAGCCGGGAGGGATCGGCCGCCGTCGAGCGCGCCGGCACCAGCAGGTGGAACGGCTCGACGCCGCCGAGGCGGGCGGCGAGTTGGTCGTGTTCGCTGCGCGGTGGCACCGCGGCGGGCAGCATGGACAGCGGGTCGTTGTCCGTTCGCAGTTGGGAGAGGCCGAGGCCAGCCAGCACCGAGATCACCGTGGTGGTGAGCAGGATCGGCAGCCGGCGCTGGAACAGCAGTCGGACCCAGGGCGTGGCGAAGTCGGCCGCGGCGAGTCCCGGGGTCGGGCGGCCGCCCCAGCGGTGCAGCCAGGCCGGCAGCATGGCGAAGGTGAACAGGTGGGTCAGCGCCACGCCGAAGGCGGCGCGCACGCCGAAGTCGACCACCGCCGGGGTCGCGCTGCTGCCGAGCGACCACAAGCCCAGCATGGTGGTCGCGGTCGCCAGCAGCGCCGGCGTGCGCAGGTCGGCGACGGCCCGCTGCCGCGCGGCTGCTTCGTCGTGGCCCGCAGCGCGCGCGCGGCAGAAGGCCTCGACGAAGTGCACGCTGGCGGCGACGCCTATGGTCAGCAGCACCGGGTCGAGCAGCGCCGCCACCGGATCGAGTTGATTGCCGCACCAGGCGACGATGCCGCTGGTCCAGGCGATCGCGGTCACCGCCGGCAGCAATACGGCGATGGCGAGTCCGAGCCGCCGGTAACCGAGCCAGGCCGCACCGAACAACACCGCCAGCAGCAACGGCACCACCGTGCTGCGTTCGCCGGCCACGAGCGTGGCGATGCCGTGTTCGAGCAGCGGCATGCCGGTGGCGAGCACCTGGCACGACGGGGGCGCCATCTCGCGGGCGGTGGCGACGACCCGCTCCAGCACGGCCTCGTCGACGCGGCGCAGCGCCACCGGCATCAGGCCGAGCTCGGGGTCGGGGCTCGGCGGCAGGCTGCAACTCGCGACCTCCGGCATGGCCAGCAGGCGTTGGCACAGGTCCGCCAGCCGTTCGCGATCGGCGGGCAACCACGACATCTCGCCGCGCATGGCGAACGCGAGCAGCACGACGGGGTGGTCGTTCACCACCTCCTGCAGGCGGCGGCGGTTGGTGGCGTCGACCGTGTCGATCGACTTCAGGGCGCGATTGCCCGGGTCCACCCGCTGGCCGAGGGACTGCAGCAGCAAGAAGATGCTGGCGGCGGCGAACAGCACCCAGCACAGGCGGGACCAGAGGCTGCTCTTGGGTGGGACGGGCACGGGATCGACGGAGGGCGGCGCGGCTCCGGGGCGCCGGGGCGTGAGCACATCACGTGCCGGGTCGCGTATCCCTGCGTGGCCGCTGGGTCGCCGTCGCATGCATCGTGTCATTCCTACTCCCACCTTGAAGACTCTGCGTGGTGGTGGTGCGAGCAAGGCGCCGTGGCTCAGATCCCATGAGCCCATGGAGCCACGGCACGTGGATTGCTCGAATGCGAACCATGGCCAAGCTCCTGCAGTGGTTGGGTGCCGGGTTCGTGCTGCTGCTGGTCGGCGGCAGCTTCGCCGGCTTCGCCGTGCTCAAGGACCGGGTGCGCGTCATCATCCAGGATGATGCGGCGCCCGCCGGTCCCGACCCGACCGCGCTGCTGCGCGACGACGTGCAGGTGCTGCAGCGGGATCTCGCGGCGTTGGCGCCGGCGCTCGGCGCCGGGCTCGAGAAGCTCGCCGGCGACCTCGACAGCCGCGCCGAGGCGCGCCACCAGGAAGTGACGAGCCTGCGGCGGGAACTCGCGGCCGTGCAGCAGCGGGCCGAGGCCCTGGCCCAGCAACTCGCCGCGCTGCAAGGGGCGGTGGCGAAGGTCGCCGACACGCTGGCGACGGGTCCGGTGGTCGCTGGCAGCAACCGTGCAGAGGCGGCGCCGACGGCGACGACGCCGGTCGAGCCGACGCCGGTCGTGGTGCAGCCGGTCGAACCGACCCCCGTGCCGGTGCCCGTGCCCGTGCCCGAGCCAGTGGTGCCGGCCCCCGTGGCCAAGACCACGGGCTTCCTGAGCTTCCAACTGCCGAGCGCCGCCTTCCACTTCGACCAACCGCAGGACTTCGTACTGGTGCCGTCGTTGTGCCGCGTCGGCTTCGACGCCAAGAGCACGCTGCACGACTTCTCCGGCGTGACCTCGAACGTCGAGGGCAGCTTCCGCGCCGACCTGCACGACCCGGCGGCCGGTTGGAGCGGCGAGGTCAAG
>JAEUHT010000194.1 GCA_016793265.1 Planctomycetota bacterium | reverse complement strand
GGGCTGAAGCGGAACCGACCGTGCGCTACGAGCCCGCCCGCCACAGCGCCCGCCGCACGGACGAGTACGTCTTCCATTCGCTGATCCCGTACCTCGGCAACAAGCGCCACCTGCTCGAACCGATCGGGCAGGCGCTGGCCGCCACCGGGCTCGTGCCATCGCGGGCGACGTTGGTCGACGCCTTCGCCGGCAGCGGCGTCGTCTCGCGCTTCGCCAAGCGGCTCGGCTTCGCCGTCGTCGCCAACGACTGGGAGCCCTATGCGCGCGTGCTCAACACCGCCGCCATCGCCGTCGACCACGAGCCCGCCTGCGCGTCGTTCGGCGGCTACGCGGCGGCGCTGCACCTGCTGACGAGCCTGCCCGGCGTCGACGGCTGGGTGGCCCAGAACCTCTGCCCGCGCGACGACCAGGCCCCCGACGCGCATCGCGAACGACTGTTCTACCGGCGCGCCACCGGCCGCCGCCTCGACGCCGTGCGCGACCACCTCGAGGCGCTGCGCCGCGCCGGCAGCATCGACGACGACACCTTCGCCTGCCTCTTGGCCCCGCTGCTCTACCAGGCGAGCTGGCTCGCCAACACCAGCGGCGTGTTCAAGGGCTTCCACGCCGGCTGGGGCGGCAGGAACGGCACCGCGCTGCATCGCATCCTCGCCAACCTGACGCTGCGGCCGCTGCGCTTCCTCGACAACGGTCGCCGCCACCGCGTCCATACGCTCGACGCGGCGAAGCTCGGCGAGCAACTCGCCGACCACGGCCTGCGCGCCGACGTCGTCTACCTCGACCCGCCCTACAACCAGCACCCGTACGCGAGCAACTACCACGTGCTCAACTCGCTCGTGCTGTGGGACAAGCCGCCGCTGCCGCCGCCGACCACGCGCGGCCAGAAGGCCGCCATCCGCAGCGACTGGACCGAGCGGCGCAGCGCCTTCAACCACCGCCACACCGCGCTCGCTGCATACCGGGACCTGCTGCAGCGCTTCGACGCGCCGTTCGTGATCACCAGCTACAGCACCGACGGCATCATCGCCGTCGACGACCTGGTCGCAGCCAACGCCGAACACGGCGAGCTGTCGGTGTTCTGCCGCAGCTACAAGCGCTACCGCACCAGCCCGACCCGGCCGTCGCCGCGGCCGCGCAACGTCGAGTTCGTGCTGCTGTGCCGCCGCGCCGCCACCGCCCGCGCCGACGAGGTCGCGGCCGTGCTGGCCGCCATCGCCGAGGCCGCCGGCTGAATTCACGGAAATCCGCGTGCGCGGCGGCAAGCTCGGTTCTTCGGAGGCAGCGGTCCACCAAGCCGCCATTCCTCCCATGAAGAACCCCATCCTGCTCTCCCTCGCCCTCACCGCCGGCGCGGCCACAGCCGCCGCGCAAGGCCCGGCCCACCTGGTCGGCATGACGCGCAATCTGCCCGCCCTGCGCCACCAGGACCCCGCCACCTGCATGGTACTGAACCAGTGCCCGCTGCCGATGCCCGGCGCCGGCGCCTTGCCGTGGTTCGCCGGCGGCACCGCCTGGGAGCCGACCAAGAGCGCGGCCTGGGTCACCAACGGCCAGATCCTCGGCAGCTTCGACGACAACTGCGCGCCGATCTGCCCGCCGATGCCGATCCCGCTGCTCGGCCCCAATCAGGTCATCACCGGCATGGAGGTCGTCGAGGGCCTGAACCAGCTCTGGATGATCGACAACCTCGGCGCCCTGCACTTCTTCGCCAACGCCTGCCCGCCCGCCCCGCTCGGCGTCTGCAACACGGGCCTCGGCGGCGCCATCACGCAGGTGACGACCGGCATCGCCGTCGACGAAGGCAACGGCATCGTCTTCATCTCCTACCCCGACATGGCGACCGGCATCAACTGGATCGTCGTCACCATGCTCAACAACCCGTGCCAACCGGTGTCGCAGTTCCCGCTGCCGGCCTGCTTCGCCGCCTTCGGCCTCGTCACCGGCATCTGCTGCGACTGGGGCACGCGCACGCTCTACGCCACCGACGGCACCACGATCGTCAGCATGAACTACGGCTGGGCGCCGCCGAACGTGCTCGTCGGCCCGATCCAGTGCTGCCCGCTCGCGATCGTCGTCGACACCTACGTCGGGCTCGCCGTGCGCCCCGGTCGTCCGACCTCGGTCGGCCAGCCGTGCTCGAACGGCGCCTGCGCCCCGTGCCCGATGGTGCATTCGATCCCCAACGACTCCGTGCTCGGCAACGCGCAGTTCCGGCTCGACCTCGACAACGTGTTCGGCAACAGCTTCGCGTTCTGCCTGATCGGCGGCGGCCCGTGCATGGCCCCCGGCGTCGGCGGCCCGCCCCTGTGCGGCCCGATCTACACGCTGCCCTACCTCGGCTATCTCGGCGCCAACCTGGTCATGAGCCCCGGCATCTGCGCCGGCAGCACGTCGTTCGCGCTGCCGCTGCCGCTCAACCCGACGCTCGCGGGGATGACCTACAGCTCGCAGGGCCTCGTGTTGTGCGTCGGTCCGGGTGGCACGATGGGCTTCTCGATGAGCAACTGCCTGAGCTGGACGCTGCAGGGCAACTGATCGCGCGGGGCGGTGCGGCGTGCCGGTGTCGCGCAATCACTCGGGCGCGACACCGGCGCGCACCCGGACCACGACCGGGGCAGAGCTCGGGATCGGCGAGTTGCTCGAACGGGCGCTGCGTCGCGAGGGACCGCCTGCTTCCACGGCGCCGTAGCTCCCGGGCGGACCGACGCCAGCCCCATGGCCTGCGCGCCGGTCAGTGGCGGCGCGGCTCAGCCGCATCCCGCGCACCGGCGCGGGCGTCGATGCGCCCGAGCTCCTCGCGCAGCCACTGCTGCATCGGGATCTCGCTGCCGTCGGTCCGCCGCACGCGGTAGGCCTCGCCCGTCTTGCTGCTGCGGCTGGCGACGTCGTCGACGAACTGATCGAGCGACAACTTGCGCCCCGCCGGCCCGGATGCCTTCGCCTGCAAGAACAGGTGCGCCGCCGCCCCGTCGTAGTCGCGCCCTTCGCGCACGAAGGTGAGTTCGCTCGCCGCCACCGCCTGCAGCAGCAGCAGGATGCGGTCCTCGCGGTAACCTGCCGCCGCGCGCACCGAGAACTCGGCGTGGTCCTCGCCGATCAGCAAGTTCACCAGCGCGTCGACGACGAGCACGTAGCGTTCGCCCGCCAGCGCGAACTCGACTGCCTCCCGTTCCGTCACCGCACGCTGCGCAACCACCTCGTCACCGGTCGCGGTGCTCATCCGCACGAGCACCCGCCCCAGCGTGATGTCGTCGATGCTGAGTCGCAGCCACCCCCGGCTGCCGGGCACCTCCCCGGTGCGGCGCTGCTTCACCACGAACGACGCCGTCGCCTGCGGCAACGCGAGCCGGTCGGGCACGAGCGCGAAGGCGCAACGGTCGATGGCGGCGCCGCGCCGCACCTCGACCTCCAGCACGCTGTGCGCCGCGACCCGTTCGCGCCCGAGTTGCGTGGCATCGAGCACCCAGCCATCACCGCCGGGCAGGCGCGACAGCGGCACGCGCACGTCGCCGAGCCGGGCCTCGACCACATCCTGCGCCCCCGCCGCGCCGCGCACTTCGATGCGCTGCAGCCGGGCCGTGTCCAGCCACGTGCGCCGCCAGCTGCTGCCGACGGTCGTCGTGCCATCGCTGCTGCGTGCGAGGCACGTCACCCCCGGGGTGCCGGTGGTGCCAGCGCTGCGCACCCAGCCGATGGCCGCGCTCTGCGTGGTGTGTTCCCGCAGCTGCGCGAACACGAACAGCTGGCCTTGGTCGCTGCCCGCCGGCAGCAGCGCCGCGACCCGCGCATCGGCGAGATTGACCTGGTAACGCCGCGCAGCGGCCAGCTGCAGCGGCACCCGCGGCTCTGCGTCCGCCACCGCCGCGAGCCACACGGCGTCCACTTCGCCATCGAGTTCGACCTCGAGCAGCAGGTTCTCGCCGGCCGCCGCCGGCAGCCGGACGACGGCCGGCACCTGCACCAGCCGCACCGCGGTCTGGCCCGGAACCGGCGCAGCCAGGGCGAGCAGCAGCGGGAACACGAACGGGGCGCGGAGGCAGTTCATGGTGGATCTGGCGCCCGATGGAGTTGGTGGGCCACGTCGGGCACGAGGTGGATGGTAGCCAAGGGGGGCCCGGGAGAACCGGCCCGGCCGGCCCCGCTCGCCCATCACCTGCCCCCGCTGCCACCTTCGAGCCGCGCCGCCGCCGCCGCGTCGAGCCGCCGCAGCACCGCGAGCGCCACAGGCCCGCTGCGGCCGCCCGCCCGCACGATGCGTTCGAGCGCCGTCACCGCCTCCGCGCCGCCGAACGCGCCGAGCGTCGCCACCAGCTGCGGGTCCACGCCCTGCCAGCCGGCATGCGCCTCGAGCAGCCGGTCCGCGATCGGCGCGATCGCCGCACGTTCGCCGAGCCGCGCGAGCGCCTTCGCCGCGGACAAGTAGAGCCCGGCGTCCCGCTCGCTCGCGAGCCGTTCGGTGAGGAACGTGCGCACCGGAGGCGTGTCGGCGACGCCGAGCCCTTCGAGCACGACCCACGACGCGTAGTTGGGCAACGACGGCCCGCTGGCGAGCGCGAACAGGTGCCGCTCGTCGCCCGGCCGCCACGTCGCCGCCAGCAGCTCGACCGTGCGCACGTGCACGTGGCCGACCTCGAGCAGCACCACCACGGCGCGAAAGCCCTCGCTGCCGCGCGCGGCGAGCCGCTGCAGCACGTCGGGGCTGGTCGTCTCGTCGCCGAGCAGCCGCGCCGAAGCATCGAGCGCCTCCTGCATCGCCGGCGCCGACACCTCCCGCTGCTTCGCGAGATCGAGCAGGAACGGCTCGAGCGTGCGCGAGCGCAGGTTGCTCGACACCGGCGCCGCCCGCATCACCTCGCCGCCCCGCAGCTTGCCCTGCGCCGCGTCGGCCGTCGTCAGCACGCGCGCCGTCAGCCGCAACGACTCCATCGACAGCTTCTGCGGCCGCGGGAAGTTGACCTTGAGCTGCAGGAAGCGTTCGCCGTGGTCGGTCTCCAGCGCCCACAACACACGCGACGGCAGCGCCGCCTTGCCGATCTTCAGCTCGTCGACGACGACCTCGGTGACGTGTCGGTCGCCGAGCGGCACGCGGGCGTAGACCTTCATCGCCAGGCCATCACCAAAGCGCGCGGTCGGGTCCGAACAGTGGGTGTAGGCGGCCTGCCAGCCGGCGCGCGCCGTGACCTGGATGGCGCCATCCAGCGGCTTGCACTCGATGCCCACCGGTGCGTCGCGATCGCGCGGCACGAACGGCACACACGCGGGATCCCCGAAGACCACCCCGCCCGTCGCCCCTTCGAGCATGATGTCGCGCACGGCGTCGCGGCCGGACTTCAGCGGCGCACCGTCGGTAGGTGGGTCGAGCCGCAGCCGCGGTTCGGCGAAGCCGAGGAAGCCGAGCACCGTCTTGTCGTAGTCGCGGCGCCGCGTCTCGCCGAGCGAGAGGCCGTCGACGACCAGCGCCGCGAAGTCGGTGTCGAGCTCGGGCCCGGCCGGGCGTGGACACAGATAGGCCGTGTAGCCGACGACGCCGGTGCGCAGCACGGCGAGGCAGAAGCTCTCGGCGAGCGGCACGGTGCGCGTGACGGTGCGGTTCTGCTGGTGGTCGTCTTCGTGATACCGGTGCGTGACGCCGGTGTAGCAGGCGACATCGAGCACGACGGCGCCGTTGAGGTCGAGGCCGGCGAGCTCTTGGAAGGTCGGGCCGCCGAGCACCTCGCGCGGCATGCCGTGGCCGACGAAGGTGACCACGTCGCGGCCGTTGACGGCCGCCAGGTTCTGCTGCAAGAACGTGAGGTCGCGGCCCGTCGCCGGGAACGCCTCGGCGCCGGCGCAGTAGAGCTGCAGGTCGCTGAGCTGGCTGTTGCGCAGGGGCTTCGGCCGTTCGACCCGCACCGACTTGTCGACGCCGCCGGCCACCGTGGCGATGCCGTGTTCGATCGGCTGCGGTTGCCGTTCGGCGCCGCGCCGGGCGAGGGCGACGGCTTCGTCGGCGGTGGCGCCGGTGACGTAGCCGAAGGCGAAGTCGACGAACGGGTCGTCGTCGAGTTCGGTGGCGAGCTGTAGGAAGCGCCGCTGCAGGCCGAAGTCGAGCTGTTCGGGCCGCAGCACGATGGCGACGTACCGCGGTGCGGCGGCGGTCAGCGTGGCGCGCAGCGGTTCGAGGTCCTGCGGGTCGAAGCGGACGACATCGGCGTGGTGGCGCTTCGCCAGCACCTGCGCCGCGGCGTCGAAGGCGTGCTCCGCCGGCACCGCGGCGAGCACGAGGTAGTTTCCATTCGGCGGCGGCGGCGACTGGGCAGCGAGGGCGATCGACACGGTCGACGAACACAGCCAGAGCAGGGAGGAAGCGCGCATCGGGGGGGGCGTCGGACGTTGCCGACCGCCGCATCTTGCCACAAGGCGGCTGCAGGGGGGCGCTGCTCCTCCAGGCCCGAGGCTGGGCAAGCTGTAGCTTGCCGGGGCCCTGCCGGCGACACTGCAGCGATGCGCATCGAGTCGATCCGGCTCAAGAACTTCCGCGCCTTCAAGGACGTCCTCTTGAAGGACCTGCCCGGATTCTCGGTCTTCGTGGGCGCCAACGGCACCGGCAAGACCACCCTCTTCTCGGTGTTCGGCTTCCTGCGCGACGCCATGACGACCAACGTCACCAGCGCCTTGGGTCGCCTTGGCGGCAGTCGCGGCTTCCAGGAAGTACGCTCGCGTGGTACCGAGGGGCCGATCGAGATCGAGCTGAAGTTCCGTGCCGAACTCGGCCGCAACCGGAAGAGCCTCATCACGTACAAGGTTGTCGTCGACGAGATCGACGGGCGACCTGTGGTCGACCAGGAGGTGTTGCAGTACCGCCGCGGCAGCAGCGGACGTCCGTGGAAGTTCCTGGATTTCCGACGCGGACAAGGCGAGGCGGTCACGAACGAGCTCAACAACGTGACCGTCGAGCGCGACCTCGTGCGCGAACCGCAGTCCCTGAAGGGACCGGACCTGCTCGCCATCAAGGGGCTCGCGCAGTTCGAGAAGTTCCCTGCCGCCGTTGCCCTCGGCGATCTCGTCGAGAACTGGCACCTGTCGGACTTCCACATCAACCGCGCGCGCCCTGAGCAGGAGGTCGGCTACGCCGAACATCTTTCCCGCGAGGGCGACAACCTGGCCCTCGTGATCGAGTACCTGCAGAAGCAGCAGCCCAAGGTGCTCGAACGCATCCTGCATCGCCTGAGTCAGCGCGTGCCCGGCATCACCAGCGTTCGCTCCAAGGTGACGGAGGAGGGCCGCGTGCTGCTGCAGTTCCGCGACGGCGCCTTCGAGGACCCGTTCTTGGCCAGGTACGTATCCGATGGCACCATCAAGATGCTCGCCTACCTGGTGCTGCTGCACGACCCGAGGCCGCATCCGCTGCTGTGCGTCGAGGAACCGGAGAATCAGCTGTATCCGTCCTTGCTGACGGACCTGGCCGAGGAGTTCCGTGAGTACTCCACGCGCGGCGGACAGGTGTTCGTGTCCACCCATTCGCCGGACTTCCTCAACGCCGCCGAACTCGGCGAGGTCTTCTGGCTCGTGAAGAAGGGCGGCTACACGTCCGTCATCCGCGCCACCGAGGACACGCAACTCGCTCGTTACGTCGACGACGGTGACAAGCTCGGTTACCTGTGGAAGCAGGGATTGTTCGCGGGCGCCGACCCACGATGACGACATTGCTGTTCCTGCTCGAGGAGCCTTCCGCGCGGGATCTGCTCGAAGGCCTGCTGCCGCGCCTGCTGCCCGGGCACACCGTCCTCATGTATCTCGTCTTCGAGGGCAAGCAGGACCTGGAGCGCAACGTGACGCGCAAGATCCAGGGCTGGCAACGACCGGATACCCGTTTCGTCGTGTTGCGCGACCAGGACGCAGGCGACTGCCGCGCCGTCAAGGCGCAGCTCGCCAGCCTCGTGCCACCGGAGCGGCGTTCCTTGACCACGATCCGGGTCGCGTGCCGGGAACTCGAATCGTGGGCACTCGGCGACTGGGCCGCGGTTGCCAAGGCCTTCGACCGCCCCAGACTGACGGACCTGGACCGGAGGAGCACTTACCGCTCACCCGACGCGCTGCACAACCCAGTGGTCGAACTGAGAAAACACGTACCCAGCTATCAGAAGCGCGACGGCGCGCGCCGACTCGGGCCGCTCCTGACCCCTGAACGCAACCGCTCACGGAGCTTCCAGCTGTTCTGCCGGACGATCATCACCCTGGCCCACTGATCACCCGCCCCACCACGCCCACCCACCCCACCCTGCGCCGTTGCGCCGCGCCCGCTGCGGGGGTCGGCTCCGACGCAGGCGGGCCCGCGCCTCGAATCGCCCTAGTACCTGTAGAAGCCCTGGCCCGACTTCTTGCCGAGCCTGCCCTCGGCGACCATGCGCCGCATCAGCTCCGGCGCCTTGAAGCCCGGGTGATCGAGTTCCTTCGCCAGGTAGTCGGCGATCGCCAGCCGCACGTCGAGGCCGACGAGGTCGGTCAGCTTGAGCGGGCCCATCGGGTGGCCGTAGCCGAGCACCATCGCCTTGTCGATGTCCTCCGCCGAGGCGACGCCGCTCTCGAGCATGCGGATCGCTTCGAGCCCGAGGCAGACGCCGAGGCGCGAACTGGCGAAGCCGGGGCTGTCCTTGACCAGGATCGGCTCCTTGCCGAGCAGCCGCCCGTAGTCCGTGACGGCGGCGATCGTGGCCTGGTCGGTGGCGTCGGTGCGCACCAGTTCGAGCAGCGCCATCAGCGGCACCGGATTGAAGAAGTGCATGCCGATGCAGCGCTGCGGCCCGGCGACGCCGGCGAACACCTTCGCCAGCGACAGCGACGACGTGTTGCTGGCCAACACGCAGGTCGGTGCGACGACCTCGGCGAGCTCGCGGAAGATGCCGTTCTTGAGGGCGAGCTGCTCGGGCACGGCCTCGATGACGAGCGCGGCGCCGCGGCAGGCGGCGGCGCGGTCGGTCGCCGTCGTGATGCGCGCCAGCACCTCGTCGCGCTGCGCCGCGGTCACCTTGCCCTTGTCGACGCCCTTCTGCAGGAAGTCGCGGATGCGGGCTTCGCCCTTCTGCACGAACGGCTCGTTGAGGTCCTGCAGCACCACGCGCGAACCGGCCTGCGCACAGACCTGCGCGATGCCGGCGCCCATCGTGCCCGCACCGAGCACCGCCACCGTGTCGAACGTCACCTTGCTCATCGTCTAGCCCTTCTTCTGCTTGTTCAGGAACGCGTCCATGCGCGCCTTCTTGTCGTCGCTGTCGAACAACACCGCCTGCAGCGAACTCTCGAAGCCGATCGCGTTCTCGTGGCCGGGCCGCGACAGCGCGTTGAGCGCGCGCTTGGCGGCGCGCACGGCAAGGCGGCCGTTCTGCGCGATCTCGTCGGCGATCGCGAGCGCCTTCGCGACGACCTCGGCGTCGGCCACCACGGCGTTGGCGAGGCCGATGCGAAGCGCCTCCTGCGCGTCGACCATGCGGCCGGTGAAGACCAGCTCGCGCGCGCGGCCGAGGCCGACCAGGCGCGGCAGGCGGTAGGTGCCGCCGGCGGCCGGGATGATGCCGAGCTTGACCTCGGGCTGGCCGAGCTTCGCCGACTCGCCGCAGACGCGCAGGTCGCAGGCGATCGCCAGCTCGCAGCCGCCGCCCAGCGCGAAGCCCTTGATCGCCGCGATGACGGGCGCCGGGAACTCCTCGATGCGGTTGAAGATGCCGCTGTTGATCGCCTTCAGCGCGTCCTTCGCCGTGCGTTCCCGCAGCTGCGCGATGTCGGCGCCGGCCGCAAAGGCCTTGTCGCCGGCGCCGGTGATGACGAGGGCCGCCACCGATTCGTCGTGCCACAGCGCGTCGAGCACGCGGTGCAGACCGTCCACCATCTGCTGGTCGATCGCGTTGCGCCGCTCGGGCGCGTTGAGGGTGACGAGCACGGCGTCGCCGCGGCGCTCGGTCAGGACACGGGGAGCCTCACTCATCGGGCGGGGCATCTTGCCGAGCCCGGGGACCGCTGCCAACGCTGGCGTCGGCTTTGGCGCCATTCGGCCGGCAGAACGGCGACGTCGCGCCTCAACGCGCCCGGCGCAGCGTCAGGTTGATGCGACAGCGTCCCCACTGCGCGTGTTCGCCGGCGGCGAGCTTGCGCACACCGTGGAAACAGAGCCGCGCCGGGCCGCCGAAGACCAGCACGTCGCCGTGGTCGAGCCGGAACGAGCTCGTCGCGGCGCGGCGCGTGAGGCCACCGAGCACGAACCGGATCGGCAGCCCGAGCGAAACCGACACGATCGGCTGCGCAAAGTCGTTCTCGTCGCGGTCCTGATGCAAGGCCATCGCGGCGCCGGGCTCGTAGCGGTTGACGAGGCACGCGTCGGGCTCGAAGCCATCGGCGCCGGCCGCCCGCGCCGCCGCGCGCGCGACCTCGGACAACACCGCGGGCATCGCCGGCCACGGCGCCCCGGTGTCCGGATCGTTCGCCGTGTAGCGA
The DNA here is from genome assembly GCA_016793265.1 of Planctomycetota bacterium. GTDB lineage: Bacteria > Planctomycetota > UBA1135 > UBA1135 > UBA2386 > JAEUHT01. Next base: position 3,216 of record JAEUHT010000194.1, on the reverse strand, counting down.
TACCCACCCCGATCGCTGACCCAGCCCAGCGCGCCGCAGTTCGTCATCGCCGCCGCCATGCGTTTGCCGCCAGGCGTCGGGAAGTGGCGGAACGGCGCCGCGGTCGCGACCGCGAGCACGGCGGTGCGCAGCGCCGCCGCCTCGGCCAGCACGAAGCCGCGCAGCAGCACGGCGCCGGGCGCCAGTTCTTCCCGCCCCGGCGCAGTGGCGAAGCCGAACGTGCCCTGCCCGCGCGTCATCGTTGGACCATCGGCAGCGACAGCCGTTCGAGACACAGCCGCCGCAGCGCCGCCATCACCGGCCCGGCGCTGCCGGTGTTGAAGGCGCCGATAGCACCCGTGCCCGACGCCGGGTGCACGTAGAAGAAGGTCACGAACTCGTGCTGGCCGCCGGTGTGGCCGATCCAGCGCGTGCCGTCGACGTCGCCGACGAAGAAGCAGAGCCCGATCGACTCCTTGCCGTCGCGCGCCGTCGGCAGCACCGGCTGCCACATCGCTTCGAGCGAGGCGCGCGCCAGCACGTTGGCGGCATCGCTGCCCGCCGGTGCTGCGCCGAGCAGGAACGCGAGGTACTTCGCCATGTCCGGCAGCGGCGCGTTGAGGCCACCATTGCTGACGGTGATGCCGGTGTCGAAGTCGGCGCCGCGGTCCTTCGCGGCGTCGCCCTTGCCGTTGTAGCTGTGCGAACGGAACCGCTGCAGGTGGTACGGCGTGAGGTCGAAGTAGCTGCGGCTCATGCCGAGCGGGCGCAGCACGTTCTTCTCGGCGTAGACCTCGAATTCGTCGCCGGCCAGCAGCGGGATCGTGCGCGCGAGGAAGACGATGCCCGGGTTGCTGTAGGCGAACTTCGAGCCCGGCGCGAACTCGACCTCGGTGTACGGCATCATCGCCACCAGCTGGCTCCATTGCGTCGGTTCGTGCGGGTGCCATGGCTTGTCGCCGCCCCACGGCCAGGTCGCCCCGCGGAACCCGCCCGAGTGCGTCATCAGGTGGCGCAGCGTGATCTGCTCGATGCTGCCGAACGGGTCGTGCACCTGGCGCAGTTCGGGCACGAAGTCGACCGCCGGTTGGTCGAGCCGCAGCCGCCCGCGGTCGCGCAGCTGCATCACGGCGATGCCGGTGAAGGTCTTGGTGCAGCTCGCCCAGTGGAAGATCGTGTCGCGATCGACGGCGCGCGCGGCGTCGCGATCGGCGAGGCCGTGCGCCGCGAAGCCGAGCGCCTCGTTGCCGCGCACGAACATCAGGCTGCCGCCGACGACGCCGTTCTCGTCACATCGTCGATGGAACTCGGCCTCGACCTCGCGCCAGGCTGCGGCGAAATCGAAGGCCGGAACCTGCGCCAGCAGGAGGGAGCCCGAACACGACACCGCGAGCGCAGCACGCCACATCGCCGCAGCGTAGCGCGCGGCGCGGGGTCAACGCAGCACCACCGGCGGCACGGTGACGTCGAGCACGAAGTCGTGCACGGCGCTGGCTTCGAGCCCGCGGCCGGTCAGCGTCACGCCCTGCACGTAGATGGTGACCCCGGCCGGGAACACGCTCTGCGGCAGCACGGCGGTGTAGCCGGCGGCGGCGTCGCCGAGGCCGAGGTCGAGCAGCACGAAGTCGGCGAGCAGCGGCGGCAGGCCCTGGAAGTAGTGCGCCAGGTCCGGCGCCAGCGAGCCGATCACCGCGCCGACGTACGGCGCTTCGGGGCCGCTGACGTGGAAGGCCATGGCGAAGGGCAGGTGCTCGATCGTGAGCTCCGGGCCACCGGGCTCGGGCGCGAGCGGGCAGACCAGGGGAATCGCCGCGAGGGCGAACCGCGAAAGGGCAGGCATCATGGGGTCTCCTTGTCCGGCGTTGGGGCGCCGTGCTCGCCTCTAGCTCCGCGGCGCGCGAAGTCGCCGATGGTGGCGCGGTTTTCCGTTCGCCCCGCGCGCCGGCGATTTGCTGAATAGCATTCGCCCGGTCAAGCGACCTGGAACGGTGACCTTGTCCACCCCCACGCACGGCCCTGCCACGCCGACCGCCGCGCCGGCCGCCGCTGAGGCCCACCGCCTCGCCGTGTGGCGCTACCTGCGCATGCTCGGGGCGAGCGCCGCGGAGGCCGACGACCTCGTACAGGAGACGCTGCTGGTCGCGCTGCGCCGGGATCGGCTCGCCGACGACGGTGCGCGCGCATTCCTGCGTGGCGTCGCCAAGAACCTGTGGTTGCGTTCGCGGCGCTGCTGGCGGCGGCGGCGCGAACGGGAGGTGGCCGCCGCGGTCGACGAGCTGTGGCTCGCGACCGCGGAGCACGACGGCGGCGACGAACTGCTGGCTCGCCTGCGGCAGTGCCTCGGTTCCCTGCAGGGCCGGGCGCGCGACGCGCTGCACCTGCACTACCGCGACGGGCTGGCGTGGCCCGAGGTGGCGCGGGCGATCGGGCTGCTGCCGAACGGCGTCAAGACGCTCGTGCAGCGCGCGCGCCAGGCGCTGCGCACCTGCATCGAACGGAGCGGAACATGAACGACGGCACGGCGATGGCGGTGGCGCGGCAGCGCCAGCTCGATTGGTTGCTCGACGAAGTGCTCGCCGGTGGCGGCGCGCGGGCACGCCCGGTGGCGACGTCGCCACGCTGGCGCTGGTTCGCGGCGGCCGCGGCGCTGGTGGCCGTGGCGGCGCTCGCGTTCGGCCTCGCCCGCGATGGCGAGCCGGACGCGGGGGCGACGCCGCCGGCGACGCCACAGAAGGACGCGCCGTGGACCGAGTGCCATGGCCCGGCCGGGCTCGACGCCGTGCCAGGCGATACCACGAGCCTGCGCGGGTTCGACTTCGACGATGCCGCCTGCGCGCAGCTGGCGCGGCTGACGAAGCTCGAACGGCTCGACCTGTCCGGCATGGACGTCGACGCGCGCGGCGTCGCGCGTTCGCTGCCGATCACCGACGCCGGCGTGCGGCATCTCGGCGCGCTGACCGGCCTGCGCTGGCTGTCGCTCGGACAGTGTGAGCACGTGCAGGGCGGCAGCCTCGCCGTGCTCGAAGCGCTGCCGCGGCTGCAACACCTCGACCTGCACTCCACGCGGGTCGACTCCGCCGCCGTCGAACGGCTGGCGCGGCTGCCGAACCTGCGCTGGCTGTCGCTGTCCTACTGCCGCCGCTTCCACGGCCGTTCGTTGGCAGCGGTGGCGTCGCTGCCGGGCCTCACGCACCTCGAGCTGCGCGGCTGCACGACGTTGGCGGCGGCGGACGTGCT
>JAEUHT010000191.1 GCA_016793265.1 Planctomycetota bacterium | reverse complement strand
CCGCTGATGACGACGGCGACGCTGCAGGCGCTGCGCGAACTGCGTGAGCGGGCGCCGTGTTCGGTGTTGACCGCCTACCCGGAGAGCCCCGAAGGCCTCGGCCGCATCCTGCGCGACGACGACGGTCGCTTCGTCGGCATTCGCGAGCAGCGCGATTGCAGCCCGGAGGAGCTCGGCATCGACGAGATCAACGCCGGCTTCTACTGCTTCGACAGCGAGGCGCTGCGGCCGGCGCTGGCGACGCTGCAGCCGAACAACGCGCAGGGAGAGTACTACCTGACCGACGCCGTCGCGCACCTGGCCGCGGGCGAGGTCGAGGTGCCGACGCTCGAGATCGACGATGCCAGCGAGATCCAGGGCGTCAACTCGCTCGCGGACCTGGCCGTGGCGCGGGCGCTGATGCAGGAGCGCATCCTGCTCGAGCACCTGCAGAACGGCGTGCTGATCGTCGACCCGGCGACGACCTGGATCGACCACGACGTCGTCATCGGCGCCGATACGCGCGTGCTGCCCTGCTCGGTGATCAGCACCGGCTGCCGCATCGGCAGCCACTGCGAGGTCGGGCCGTTCACGCACCTGCGCGCCGGCTCGGTGCTCGAGGACGGCGCCGAGGTCGGCAACTTCGTCGAGACCAAGAAGGCGCACCTCGGCCGCGGCGCCAAGGCCAAGCACCTGACCTACCTCGGCGATGCCGTGGTGGGGGCGAAGAGCAACGTCGGCGCGGGCACCATCACCGCCAACTACGACGGCGTGAACAAGCACCCGACCGTGATCGGCGAACGCTGCTTCATCGGCAGCGGCACCGTGATCGTGGCGCCGAGCCGGCTGGCCGATGGCGCGATGACCGGCGCCGGCGCGATCGTGCGCGCGGGCAGTGAGATCGGCGAACGGGAGATCTGGGTCGGCGTGCCGGCGCGGCGTCTGCGCACGCGCGAGCTGCCGCCCGAGAAGGGCAAGGAGAGCTCATGAGCATGCGCGGCGATCGGCTCCGAGTGTTCACTGGCACGGCGCACCCGCGCCTGGCGCAGGACATCTGCTCGTTCATGGGCGTGCCGCTCGGCGCGGCGTCGCTGCAGCGGTTCCCCGACGGCGAGATCAACCTCAAGGTCGAGTGTGACGTGCGCGGCGCCGACGTCTTCGTCGTGCAGCCGAGCTGCCCGAACGTGCACGAGCACCTGTTCGAGCTGCTGTCGTTCGCCGACTGCCTGCGCCGGGCCAGCGCCGACCGCATCACCGCGGTCATCCCCTACTTCGGTTACGCCCGCAAGGACCGCAAGGACGAGGGGCGCGTGCCGATCAACGCCAAACTGGTGGCCAACCTGCTGGTCACCGCCGGCTACAACCGCGTCGTCGCCGTCGACCTGCACGCGGCGCAGATCCAGGGCTTCTTCGACATCCCCGTCGACCACCTCTACGCGCGGCCGGTGATGATCGACCGGGTGCGCCAGCTCGACACCAAGGACGTCATGGTGGTGTCGCCCGACATCGGCGGCACCAAGCTCGCGCGCGCCTACGCCAAGGACCTCGGCTGCGACCTGGCGATCATCGACAAGCGCCGCATCAGCGGCGAGCAGACGGTGATCGAGCACGTGATCGGCGACGTCAAGAACCGCGACGTGCTGCTGGTCGACGACATGGTCTCGACCGGCGGCTCGATCGTCGACGCCGCGCGCATCGTCAAGCTCAAGGGTGCGCGCAAGGTCTTCATCGTCGCCACGCACGCCGTGTTGTGCGGCAATGCCGTCGAACGCCTGAACAAGGCCGACGTCGAGAAGGTGCTGTTCGCCGACACCGTGCCGGTGCACGACAAGAACATCCAACGTCTGGAAGTGTGCTCGATGGCGCAGCTGCTGGCGCGCGCGATCGACCGGATTCACCGCAGCGAGAGCGTCAGCAAGCTGTTCGAGAGCGAGCGTTAGCCGCGCGCACAGCATCCACGGATCCCGATCGATTCATCACAGAGAGGAATGTCATGCAAGTCGCACGTCTGAAGGCCGAACGCCGGACCGCGCTCGGTCGCAACAAGCTGGCGCAACTGCGCGCCGAGGGCTGGATGCCCGCCGTCGTCTACGGCGAGGGCAAGGAGCCGGTCTCGATCGCCATCTCCGAATGGGAGCTCGAGCAGCACGTGAAGGCGCACCACCGCGTCTTCCAGCTCGAGATCGCCGGCCAGGCGCAGGCGGCGTTCCTGCAGGACCTCTCGTACCACGCCACCAACGACCGTCCGGTGCACGCCGACTTCAAGCGCATCGACCTGACCAAGCCCATCGACGCCGACGTCGAGGTCGTGCTGGTCGGCCACCCGGTCGGCCTCGGCAAGGGCGGCATCCTGTCGAAGGACCACATGGTCATCAAGGTGCGTTGCTTGCCCACGGCGATCCCGGACTCGATCGAGCACGACGTCAGTGCGCTGGAACTCGATCAGTACCTGACCGCCGGCCAGCTGGCGCTGCCGCCGGGCGTCGAACTCGTCTCGCCTGCCAACACGTCGGTCTGCCACGTCGCCAAGCTCGTCGTCGAGGTCGTGGCGGCCCCGGCGGCTGCCGATGCGGCGGCGCCGGCGGCTGGCGCAGCACCGGCTGCGGACGCCAAGGCTGGCGACGCCAAGGCCGATGCCAAGCCGGACGCCAAGGCCAAGAAGTGATGCCCGGGGGGCCTCGGGGCCAGTCGACCCTTGCCTTGGGGCTGGTCGCTGCGTAACCTCCTCGCCCCCCAGACCACAGCATGGGCTGGCACCGCATCGTTCTCGGCATCGGCAACCCCGGTCCCGAATACGACGGCACCCGACACAACGTCGGGTTTCAGGTGCTGGACCAGCTCGCGCTGCGGTTCGGACTCTCCTTCTCCAGGCTCGAGCGCAAGGCGGACGACGGTTCGCGACTGTTCTCGGGCAAGGTGAAGGCGCAGACCTGCGAGGGTCGCCGCAAGGGACGTTCGTTCCTGCTGGTGAAGCCGCAGAGCTACGTCAACCTGTCCGGTGAAGTCGCCGCGCCGCTGTTGCGCCACGCGGGACGCCAACCGGACTCGCTCTTTGTGATCGTGGATGACCTGAACCTACCGCTGGGCCGGATGCGTGTCCGGCCGTCGGGGAGCGCAGGGGGCCACAACGGCCTCAAGTCGATCCAGCAGATGCTCGGATCCGACGCGTTTCCCCGTCTCCGCCTCGGTATCGGTCCGGTGGCAGACGAGCGCGACGATGCGCCCGCGAGCCGCAGGGCCGAAGGACTGCGTCCGGCCGCCTGGTCGGGCTATGTCCTGGCGCCATTCCTCCCGGAGGAACGTGAGGTTCTCGGTCGTGTCGTGCAACGTGCCGTCGACTGTGCCGAACAGTGGATCGACGGTGGCGGGCTCGACGCCGCAGACATCGGCAACCTGATGAGGACCTTCAATTCGGACACGGGCTCGCGCCCGGGAGAATGACTTTGCAACGCACCCGCACCTATGAATGCATGTGCCTCCTGGACAACCGGGAGGTTCGTAACGGCTGGCAGCCGATCAAGGACTCGACGCTGGCCATCTTCACCAAGCACGGCGCCAAGATCCTGAGCGGCCGTCGCTGGGACGAACGCCGCCTCGCCTACACCATCAAGGGCCAGCAGCGCGGCACCTACCTGCTCGTCTACTTCAGCGCCGACACCCAGGCGCTGGCCGGCATCCGCCGCGACCTGCAGTTCCGCGAGTCGATCCTGCGCTCGCTGCTGATCGAGTGCGTCGAGGTGCCGCAGGCCGCCTACGAGCCCGAGGCCGAGTTCGACGTCAACGCCATCCCGGCCGACGACGCCCCCGCGAGCGAAGCCCCGGCCGTCGCGGCCCCGGCGGAGGTCGTGGCGGTCGACGTCGTCGCCACTGAGACCACTTCCACGGAGACCAACACGTGAGCGCTCCTTCTTCGATTCCCGGCGGCGGCGCCAACGGTGGTTCGCGTGACGGCGGCCAGCGTCGCAGCAAGTTCGGTCGCTTCGGCGCCCGTCGTCGCGAGGTGCTGCCGGAAGAGCCCCTCGACTACAAGAACATCGCCTACCTGTCGAAGTTCGTGTCGGCCAACGGCCGCATCCAGTCGCGCAAGCGCACGGGCTTCTCGGGGCAGAACCAGCGTACGCTCGCCGAGGCGATCAAGCGTGCGCGTATCGTCGGCCTGATGCCGTTCGTCGGGAGGATGTGACCATGGAACTCCTGCTCAAGCAGTCTGTCGAATTCCTCGGTCGCACCGGGGATGTCGTGAAGGTCAAGTCCGGCTACGCCCGCAACTACCTGTTGCCGCGCGGTCTCGCCGTGATGGTGACCAAGTCCAACGTCGCCGAGATCGAGCGCGCGCGCGCCGCGGCGCTCGCCGAAGAGCAGGGTCGCATCGCCGACCTGCGCGAGTTGGCGACCAAGCTGGCCGAGGCATCGGTCACGATCGAAGGCCGCGCCAACGACGAAGGCCATCTGTTCGGCTCGGTGTCGGCGGCCCAGGTCGCCGCCTCGCTGCGCGAGAAGGGCTTCGTGATCGAGGATCGTGTGGTCCGGCTCGAGCAGCCGATCAAGGAGATCGGCGTCTACGACGTCGCCATCCACCTGCACCCGACGGTCGACACGACGGTCAAGGTGTGGGTCGTGCAGCAGAAGCCCCAGGCCTGAGCGGTCCGGGGTTCCCGCTGGCCGCCGGCGGCACTCGCCGCGGCGGCCGGCACCTCGCCGAGGCGATGACATGAACGAAGCGATCCGCGTCTCCATGATCAGCCTCGGCTGCGCCCGCAACCTCGTCGACTCCGAGGTGCTGCTGGGCCACGTCGTCGAAGAAGGCCTGCAGGTCGTGCAGGACGTCGAGGACGCCGACGTCGTCGTCGTCAACACCTGCGGTTTCATCGAGACCGCCAAGCAGGAGTCGATCGACACCATCCTGTCGGTGGCGCGGCTCAAGGACGAGGGCAACCTCAAGGGCGTGATCGCCGTCGGCTGCCTCGCGCAGCGCTACGGCGACGAGCTCAAGCAGGGCATCAAGGAGCTCGACGCGGTGTTCGGCCTGTCCGACTACTCGGGCGTGCCGGCCGTGGTGCGACGGATCGTCAACGGCAGCACGCGCCGTTGGGCCGCGACCGTCGACGGCGGCAAGCCGAAGGGGCCGCGCAGCGACCAGAAGCGCTTCCTGCTGACGCCGAAGAGCTTCGCCTACCTGCGCATCAGCGAAGGCTGCGACCACAGCTGCACCTTCTGCGCGATCCCGAGCATGCGCGGCAAGAACCGCAGCAAGCCGATCGACGTGTTGGTCGAGGAGACGCAGGGCCTCGCCGCCGCCGGCATCAAGGAACTCGTCGTCGTCGCCGAGGACAGCACCGCCTACGGCCTCGACACCACGCGCAAACGCCAGATCCACGTGCTGCTGGAGAAGCTCGCGGCGGTGGACGGCATCGAGTGGATCCGGCTGATGTACGCCTATCCCCACACGGTGGCGCCGGAGCTGACCACGTTCCTGCGGGAGCACCCGAAAGCGGTCAAGTACCTCGACATCCCGATCCAGCACATCAGCTCGCCGATGCTGAAGTCGATGAAGCGTGGCGTGTCGGGCGAGCAGGTGCGCGGCATCCTCGATCGGCTGCGCGACGAGGTGCCCGGCATCGCCGTGCGCAGCACGCTGATCACCGGGTTCCCGGGCGAGAGCGAACAGGACTTCGCGGCGCTGCGCGAGCTCGTGCAGAGCTACGGCTTCGAACGCCTCGGCGTGTTCCCGTACTCGCGCGAGGAAGGCACACCGGCGTTCGACCTGCCCGACCAGGTGCCGACCGAGGTCGCCGAGGCGCGCGCCGCCGAACTGATGGCGCTGCAGGTGCCGATCCTGCGCGAGTTCCAACAGTCGTTCGTCGGCCAGACGGTCCCGGTGCTCGTCGACGGCTACGACCAGGAGGCCAAGCGTATGGTCGGTCGCACCTTCGCCGACGCGCCGGAGGTCGACTGCCGGGTGCTGCTGCCGAAGGCCGCCGCCGAGGCCGGCGCGATGTTGGACGTCACCATCACCGGCGCCGACGTCTACGAGCTCGAAGGCAGACCGGCGCGGGGGAAGCGCCCGTGAACGTGCCGAACCTGATCACGACGGCGCGGCTCGTGATCACGGTGCTGGTCTTCGTCTGCCTGCAGCTCGTGGCCCCGCACGGCGCCACCACGGCAGGCGCTGGCGGCGGTGTCGTGCTGTTGGCGTGGGCCGCGTGGGGGCTGTTCCTGGTCGCCGCCTTCACCGACTTCCTCGACGGCTACCTGGCCCGCAAGTGGAACCTGGTGACCGCGTTCGGCCGCGTCGCCGATCCGTTCGCCGACAAGATCCTGATCACCGGCTCGCTGGTGATGCTGATGCAGTTCCCGGTGGCGATGTCGGTGCTGACGGCCTGGTACGTCGTCGTCGTCGTCGCCCGCGAGTTCCTCGTCACCGCGATCCGCGGCGTCGTCGAGGCCAGCGGGCGTCCGTTCCCCGCCGACCGACTCGGCAAGTGGAAGATGGTGTCGCAGTGTTGGACCGTCGGCGCCCTGCTGGCGATGGTCGCCGGCTCGGACTTCTTCACGCCGCTGGCGGTCGCCGGCTACTGGGTCAGCCTCTTGCTGACGGTGGTGTCCGGCGCCAACTACGTGATGAAGGCCAAGGACGTGCTGTTCGGAGGCGCGCGATGACGCTGTTGGACCGCCTGCGCTGGCTCTTGATCACGAGTGGCGGGCTCGGCACCTCGCCGTTCGCGCCGGGCACGGTCGGCACGCTCGGCGGCGTCGTGCTGGCGGTGACGCTGCAGTGGCTGCTGCCGCAGCACACGCTGCTGGCGTGGGGCATCGCCGCCGCGGTGTTGTTCGCCTGGGGGTGCGGCCAGTCGGCCTTCGTCGCCCGCACCTGGCCGAAGGAGGACCCCGGCCAGTTCGTGCTCGATGAGGTGGTTGGCTACCTCGTCACCATACTGACCTGCGCGTTGCTGCGGGGCCACCTGCCCGGCCCCATGGCGCACACGGCCGCCTTCTTCGCGTTCCGCTTCTTCGACGTCGCCAAGATCCAGCCGGCCCGCAAGCTCGAAGACCTGCCGGGCGCCGTCGGCATCATGGCCGACGACCAGATGGCGGGGCTCTACGCCGGCGTCTCGTTGTGGCTCTTGCTGCCGCTGCTCGGCTGGTGAGGCCGTTCGCCGCCGGTCGGTGACCCCGGCCGGTTCGGCAGCCGGGAGGTGACGGCGGCCAGGGGCCTCGCCATGATGCGCCACCCATGGCGCGCAAAGGCAGCAAGTCGACGGGCAAGTTGCAGCGGAACCTCGCGCTGGGCGTCGGCATCGCCGGCCTCTTCGGCGGGCTCTTGATGGCGGTCGCGCTGGTGCAGAACCTCGCTGCCGGCACCGATGACAAGGAGCTGATCGGCCGCGCCTGGGGCATCGGTTTCGGCTTCGCGGCGCTGGTCGCCGCCCTGTGTGCGCTCGCCGGCTTCGTTCTCGGCGGCCGCATCGCCACCCGCATCACCGACGTCGGCCTCGCCGTCAGCAAGCTCGGCCGTGGCGGCAGCGAGGTGCGCGTGCGGGTCGCCGGCGACGACGAGGTGGCGGCGCTCGGCAAGGCCGTGCAGTACCTGGCGACCGACCTCGCCGCGCTGCTCAAGGACCAGCAGGAGGGGGCGGGGGCGGCCCTCGTCTCGCTGGACCCGCTGGTCAAGCAGCTGCGCGACAAGACCGTGCCCGCCAAGCTGCCGGCCGTCGCCGGCTACGAACTCGACGCCGCACTCAGCGGCGGCTCGCGCGGCGGCCTCGACTACTTCGACGCCGTGGCCACCGAGGACGGCGCCAGCGCCTTCGCCTACCTGGTCAGCGCCGAGGGGCATGGCGCCCTGGCCGTGCTCGCCTGCCGCCTCGCGCGCGACGAACTGCACCGGGCGCTGCAGGTGGCGCCGACGCCGCGCAAGGCGCTGGCCCACGTCAACAAGGTGCTCAAGAACACACTGCCGGCCGGCTGCTGCGCCACCGCGACCCTGCTGCAGGTCGCTGCCGACGGCGCCAAGCTCTACCAGGCCGGCGCCCGTTCGCCGCTCTACATCTGCCAGCGTGGCGAGGTGCTCGAGCTCAACGCCGAGGGCATCGCGCTCGGCCTCGACGACGGCCCGGTGTTCGAGAAGTCGCTGCGCCCGCAGGAGATCCTGATGAGCCCCGGCACGCGCCTCGTGCTCGGCAACGACGCCCTGATCCGCAGCGACGGCCTGCTCGACCTGCTGCGCCAGCACTCGCCGCGTCACACCAACATGTTCATGAACGTCGTGCTCGGCCAGCTCGAACAGGACGCCGGCAGCGACGGCCTGCGCGAGGACATCGTGCTGATGACGGTCAAGAAGGCGGGCCAGGAATGAGCGCCCGGCGCGTCGGGCCGCCGGACTCGTTCCAGCAGCTCATCGAGGCCATCTACTTCGACCGCGACGCGGCGCGCGGTGTGCCCGGCACGCTGCTGTGGTTCGTCGAGGAGGTTGGCGAACTCGTGCGCGCGATCCGCCGCGGCGAACAGAAGAACCTCGAAGAGGAGTTCGGCGATGTCTTCGCCTGGCTGGCGACGTTGGCATCGCTGCATGGGCTCGACCTCGAGGCGATCGGCCGCGCCAAGTACGGCGCCGGCTGCCCACGCTGCTGCCGAAAGCCGTGCGCCTGCCCGCACCCGGCGCCGGCTTCGTGATGGCGAGGAATCTTCGTTCGCCACCGCCGTAGCGCGCGCCCCTGCCGGACCCGCCGCCTGGACCTGCTTACACTGCCCGTGATGTCGCCGTCGCCCGAGCCCACCGCCACCGCCGACTGGGAAGCGTTCTATCGCGACTACCGCAAGCCCGGCTACGTCGCCGGCTTCGAGATCACCTCCAAGCTCGGCGGCGGCATGTTCGGGCTGGTCTACCGGGCCAAGAAGCTGTCGATCGGCAAGGACTACGCGATCAAGTTCCTGCAGGTCGACGACCAGGACGTGCGGCGCGCGGTGCTCACCGAGCTCGAACAGGTGAAGTGGTTCGCGCAGATCGACCACCCCAACCTGGTGTCGATCGAGGACCGCGGCGAAGTCGACGGCATCCCGTTCCTGGTGATGGCGTTCGCCGGCACCGAGACGCTGCGCGACAAGCTGGTGGCCGGGCGGGTGCCGGGCGGCGACGACAAGGACCAGCTGCTGCGTTGGTTCCTGCAGGCCTGCCGCGGGCTCGCCGCGCTGCACGAGCGCTCGCTGGTGCACTTCGACGTCAAGCCGGCGAACGTGTTCTTGAAGGGCGCCGTGGCGCGGCTCGGCGACTACGGGCTGTCGAAGCTGGTCACGCACTCGCGCGGCAGCCTGTCGATGGGGCGCGGCACGCCGTACTACATGGCGCCGGAGCTGCTGCAGCGGCGCGGCGATCACCGCAGCGACCTCTACTCGCTCGGCGTCATGCTCTACGAGCTGCTCTGCGGCAAGGTGCCGTTCACCGGCGACAGTGAGTGGGAGGTGCTGAAGCAGCACGAGACGAAGGCGCCGGAGCTGCCGCCGTTCCTGCAGCCGAACGAACGTGCGGCGCTCACGAAGTGCCTCGCCAAGGACCCGGCCCAGCGTTTCCAGCACGTGGCGGAGCTGATGGCCGTGCTCGGCGCGCCGACGACGGTCGGCGCCGCGGCGTGGAACGAAGCGAGTGCGGCCACGACCGCCGCCGCCGCACCGCCGCCACCACCAGCGCCATCGCCACCACCAGCGGGAGCCCCGGTGGAGGATCCGTACGCCGGGCTCGGCAAGGCCTCGCGCGAGGCGATGCGGCACGCCAGCGTGATCGCGCGGCAGGCGGCGCAGCGGGCGTCGGTGGCGGTGAAGAAGGCGATCCAAGACGGCCGCGCGCGCGGCTGGCCGAAGCTCGCCGCGCTGCGCGGGTGGGTGGTGCGGCAGCATCAGCAGTTGCAGCAGCGCCGGGAACTGCGCCGGCAGCGGCGCGAGCAGCGGGCACAGGAGCGCCTGGCGCGGCGGCAGGCGCGGCGGCGGCGACTGCTCGACAAGCTCGCCGGCCTCGTCTTCCTGGTGGTGGTGGTGGGCCTCGGCCTCACCTGGATCCGCGCCAACCCGGAACGGGTGCGGGCGTGGGCCGATTCGGCCCGAGCCGCCGCGACGACCGCGGCGTCGGCGCCGGCGCCGGCGGCGCTGCCGGCGACGACGGCGATCAACAGCTCGTTCCAGGTGCCGCTGGCCGTGGTGGGCCGCGTCGCGACCGCGACGCCGGCCTGGGTCGAGCTCGCCACGCACGACGTCGACCGTGCGCACGCGGCGCTGCTGGCCCACATCGAGGAGCTGCGTCGTTGCGCGCCGCTGTCGCCGGAGGCGCGCGGTCGCGACGGCGAACTGCCGACGTTCGGCGTCGCCGCGGCGGCCGAGCCGTGGCTGCAGCGCGCGCAGCCCGAGCTCGCCGCGCTGCTGCGCCTGCGCAGCACCAGCACGGCCGCCAGGCGGCTCGCCGACGGCGGCGCCGTCGCGCTGCATCAGGCCGCATGGCGGCTGGAGACCCTGGCGTGGACATCCCGCGCCGACGTCGACACCGCGCGCCGTCTGCACCAGGTGTTGCAGGCAGCGACCCGTTGTGACGACATCGTCTGGGTCGAGCCCGAGGCGGACACGCCGCAAGAGCAGGCGCGCCACAACCGCGGGCTCGGCAAGCTGTGGCTGTGGTTCTGCAACGAGTTCGCGTTCACCGAGCAGGCCTGGCGCACCTACCGCCGGCTGCTGAACTTCGACTGAACGTCACTTCGCCGGCTCTGGTCGCCGCCAGCGGTTGTCGTCGCGGTTGCTGTCGAGCGACGTCGTATCGGGATCGATGACGAGCTCGACGACGCCGGGGCCGAAGCGCAGCGTCGCGCGGGTGTTCGCCAACCACGTGCTCTCGGGCACCGTCTGCCGCTGCTTCTGGCCGTCGGTGAAGGTCGCCTCGACGATCGCCGGATGCAGCGCGCGGCCCTGATCCACGATCGTGACCTCGGTGCCGCCGTCGACCTCGACGACGCCCTGGATCCCGTGATCGAGCCGCCAGGTCTCGTAGAACCAGGTGCGGAAGTACGGCTCCAGGTCCTGGCCGGCGGTCGTCGCGAAGCTGCGGAAGAAGTCATACGGATACGGGTGCTTGAAGGCCCAGTCGCGCGTGTAGCGACGGAACGCCGCGAAGAACACCTCGTCGCCGAGCCGGGCCCGCAGTTGGTGCAGCACCGCCGCGGTCTTGCCGTAGGTGGCGAAGCCGAAGTCGTCGTCGCCGTAGGTGTCGGCGTGGCGCATGCACACGGCGTCGTCGCCGCGGCGCACGGCGTCGACGTAGCCGAGCACGTCGCGCTTCGGGCCGTTCGTGGCCAAGGTGAAGTCGTCGCGCACGAGCGTGGTCCAGAACGACGTGAAGCCCTCGTCCATCCACGCGTAGCGCTTCTCGTTGCTGCCGACGAGCATCGGGAACCACATGTGGCAGAGCTCGTGGGCGATGACGCCGGCCGGCCGGCGACCGCCGCAGATCGTCATCATCGGGTACTCCATGCCGCCGCCGATGATGCCCTCGCAGGCGGTCATGTGCGGCCACGGGTACGGGTGCAGCCGCGCCGACATGAACTCGATGGTGTGCCGCGCGTACTCGGCCGCGCGCACCCAGTCGCCGGCGTTCGCCTCGTAGACGGCGTGGATCATGCACGTGCCGTGTTGGCCCGGACCGTGTTGGTCCTCGACCACCGCGTGGGTGGCATCCCACAGGTAGGTGCGGGCTACGCTGACGGCGACGTCGCGCACCCGCTCGGCGCGGAAGTGCCACGTCAGCTTGCCGGTCGGCGAGTCGTTGGTGACCTTGCCGGCCGCGTGGTCGTCGGCGTCGATGACGTGCACGACCTCACGCTGCTGCGCCGCCAGGGCCAAGGCTTCGCGAGCACGCGGCGTCAGCACCTGCTCGGGGTTCTGCAGTTCGCCGGTGGCGCGCACGAGGTAGCCCACCGGCGCGGTGACGTGCACGTCGTAGTCGGCGTGCTCCATGTAGAACTCGCCGTTGCCGCGGTAGCGGTCGGCGACCCAGCCCTCGACGTCGTCGAAGACCGCGAACTGCGGGTACCAGTAGCCGAGGTAGAACACGCGGTCGCCCTCGTGGCCGAGCCGCGGTGCGCTGCCGGCCGTCGGCACGGTGAACGCGTAGTCGATCTCGACCGCGACCTCGCCGCCGGGCGGCAGCGGCTCGCGCAGGCGCAAGGACAGCCGCGTATCGTTCGGGCGAGCGCGCACCACCTGGCCCGCGACCTTGACCTCGCCGAGCTCGAACCCGTGCCCAGGCGTCACCGTGCGTGTGCGTTCGGCTTCCGGGCGCAGCAGGTTCTGCCGCAGGTGCAGCACCAGCCGGTCGAGCGGGTGCGGCGAACGGTTGACGTAGGTCGCCTTGGCGTGGCCGGTGAGGCGCGCTGTCGCCGGGTCGAGTTCGATGGCGAGTTCGTAGCGCGCCGTGTTGGTCCAGTGCGAAGGCCCCGGGGTGCCGGTCGTGGTGCGGGTGCCGTTCGTGATCGCGGCGACGAACGCGGGTGGCAGATCGATCGGGTACGGACGCAGGCGCGGCGGTGCCGGCTCCGGCGCCGGCCCTTGCGCCGCGAGGCCGCCGAGCAGGCTCAGCAGCAGGAACGGGGACCACGGCTCGGTGCGGTGCGGCTGCATGGGCGGTAGTTGGACCGGGCGTCGCCGGCAGGCGCAACCGCCGACCGCTGGCCCGCGGCGGCGTTACGATCGCCTTGCGCCCGGCGGGCCGTCGCTGGCGCCGGGCGCGGCCGGTCGCACTAGCAGAAATCGCTATCCGTCGGTCCGGTCCGGGCGATCATGCTGCTTCGCCTTGGGCCAGGTGTTCCTTCCCGAGTCCCGAACCCCCATCAGGAGATGCCGACGCCACCGCTGGTTCACGTGCTCGACGACGACCCGGCTGTCTGCAAGAGCCTCGGTTCGCTGATCGAACGGCTCGGTTGCCCGTGGCGCGAGCATTCGTGCTGCGAGCAGTTCCTCGCCGGCTACGACCCGAGGCAGTCTGCCTGCCTCGTGCTCGACATCATGCTTCCCGACATGTCGGGGCTCGAACTGCTCGGGGAGCTCGGGCGACGCGGCGCCTTGTTGCCGACGTTGGTGCTGAGCGCCGATCCGACCATCGAGCGGGTGGTGACGGCGATGCAGCGCGGCGCGATCAGCTTCTTGGCCAAGCCGCCGGCGCCGGCGCAGTTCTTCGACCAGTTCAACCTGCTGCGCGAGAGGGCCTCGGTGATGGCGCAGCAACGCTGCCGCGAGATCGAGCTGCGCGAGGCGGAGCAGAGCCTGACGCCGCGCGAGCGGGAGGTGCTCGGCCTGCTGCTCGACGGCCGCTCGGTGAAGCAGATCGCCCACCAGTTGACGCTGAGCCCGCGCACGGCGCACATCCACCGCGCCAACGTGCTGCGCAAGTTCCGCGTCGAGACGGTAGTGGAGCTGCACCGCCTGTTGGTCAATGCGCGCGGTCCGGCGGGCTGACGGCGCCGCCGTCAGGGCGCGTAGGACAGCCCCTGCAGCAGGCGGTGGCAGACCTGCAGCAGCGCTTGGCGATCGATCGGCTTGGTCAGGAAGTCGTCGCAGCCGGCGCGCAGGCAACGCTGGCGGTCCTCCTTCATCGCGTGTGCCGTCAGCGCCAGCACGGGGACCTGCAGGCCGGCGTCGCGGATGTGCGCGGCGAGCGTGTAGCCGTCCATTACCGGCATCTGCATGTCGGTGATCACGAGGTCGTAGGCGGTGCCGATGCCGAGCCGGGCCTGCAGCAGACGCCAGGCCTCGGCGCCGTCGTCGGCGACATCGACCTCGGCGCCGGCGCGGCTCAGGAAGTGCTTCAGCAGGCGTTGGTTGTCGCGGCCGTCTTCGGCCACCAGGATGCGGCCCGGCAGGCGGATCGACGGTTCGGCGCGCGGTGCCGGCACCGGCGCCAGGCGCTGCCACACGGCCGTCGCCGCCAGCGCCACCACCACCTCGATGCGGAAGTGCGAGCCCTGGCCGGGGCAACTGGTCACCAGCTGCAGGTCGCCGCCCATCGCCGTGGCGAGGCGCCGGCTGATGGCGAGTCCGAGGCCGGTGCCGCCGAAGGCGCGCGTGACCCCGCCGTTGGCCTGCGTGAACGGCTGGAACAGCTCGCGGGCCCGCGCCGCGTCGATGCCGATGCCGGTGTCGGAGACGTCGAAGGTGAGGTGGGCGTATTGGCCTTCGCGGCGCTGTGCCGACACGCCGAAGCGCACGCTGCCGTGCGTGGTGAACTTCACCGCGTTGCCGAGCACGTTGAGTACGACCTGGCGCAGCCGCGTGGCGTCGACGATCACCTCGGCGGGCAGGTCGCCGTCGATGCCGAGGGCGAAGCGCACCTGCTTCTGGTCGCAGCCGGGTCGCATCCGTTCGGCGACGCCGTGCACGAGCGCGATGAGGTCGGTGGGCTCCGGCTGCAGCTCGAGCCGGCCGGCTTCGATCTTCGCCAGGTCGAGGATGTCGTTGAGCACCGTCAGCAGATGGCGGCCGGCGTCGCGGATCGACTGCAGCAGCGGTTGCGCGGCGGGCTGCGCGGCGGCGCCGAGCGTGTCCTCGAGCATGTCGGCGTAGCCGATCACGGCCGTCAGCGGCGTGCGGATCTCGTGGCTCATGTTGGCCAGGAACTCGCTCTTCGCCTGGCTCGCGGCCTCGGCCGCCTGCCGGGCGCGGATCAGCTGCGCTTCGGCGAGCTTCCAGGCGGTGATGTCGGTGCGCACCGAGACGAAGTGCGTGATGCAGCCATCGCGGTTGCGCAGCGGGGCCACCACCGAGCGCACCCAGTAGGTGCTGCCGTCCTGCTTGCGGTTGCAAACCTCGCCGCGCCAGATGTCGCCGCCGCGCACGGTCGCCCACATCGTGCGCCAGAACTCGGGCGGGTGGTGGCCGGAGTTGACGATGCGGTGGTGCTGGCCGATCAGCTGCTCCCTGCTGTAGCCCGACAGCGCGCAGAAGTTCGGGTTGGCGTCGACGATGCGGCCGCTGCGGTCGGTGATCGAGACGATCGCCTGGGCGTCGAGCACGGCGCGCAGCGCCGACATCTCGGTGTGCGCGTGCCGCAGGTCTTCGCGCACCGCGGCCAGCTCGGCGACCCCTTCCCGGTCGCGGCACCGAAGCTGGCGATGGAACACGACACCGCAGCCGAGCACGAGCAGGCCCAGCGCGAACTGGCTCCACGGCCACCGCGGCGGGGCGGCTCCGGCTGGTTCGCTCGTCCGGGTGGCAGCAGGCTCGCGCCCGCCCGGCGTCGAGGTCGGCTCGGCCACCGGCGTGAGCGCCAACGCGGCGACCACGGACAACCGACCCGGTGCCCGGCGCCCGGTGGCCTTGTTGCCCGGTGGGGGGAGAATGTCCATGGCTCCTTGTCGGAGCCGGCCCCGCGGCCGCTGCATAGCCGATTGCGCTACCGGGCGGAGCCCGGTGCGGCGTCGCGCGGCAGCTGGATGCTGACCCTGGCGCCGACCTCACGGCGGTCGCCGATGCAGAGGTCGCCGCCCATCGCCAGCATGGCCTGGCGCGCGATCCAGAGGCCGATGCCGGACTTCGATTCGCCGCCGGTGGTGCGGGCGCTGCCGGTCACGCCGGGCAAGAATGCCGTACAACGGTCGGCGTCGCTGAAGCCCGGGCCTTCGTCGTCGAGGTGCAGCCAATGCGCTTCGTCGGTGGCCGCGAAGTGGATGCGCACGCGGGTCTGGGCCGCCGAGTACTTGATGGCGTTGCCGAGCAGGTTCTCGAAGACCCGTTCGAACCAGGTCTCGTCGATGGTGGCGAGCAGTGGGGCGCTCGGTGGCACGAAGTCGATGCGGATCTGCTTGTTCGTCGCCAGCTGCCGCATGCGTTCGACGACGTGGCCGGCGACGGCGGCGACGTCGAGGCGGAGCAGCGTCAGGTCGGCGATGACCGCGCTCTGCCGCGTCAGGCGATCGAACGAGCCCAGGATGCGATCGACGCAGGTGACGACCGTCTCGGCCAGCGTGCGCAGCTCCGGTGTGTTCGTCGGCGCGGCCTCGGCGAGCTCGAAGGCGGTGATGCGCAGCACGGTCAGCGGGCTGCGCAGATCGTGGGTCTCGGCGGCGATCACGCTGCTGCGGTGGGCGAGGTTGCTCTCCAGCCGCTGGATCCAGCGGCGGCCGTGCAGCGTGTCCGCCAGCGGCGCCAACGCCTGCTCGAATTGCTGCAGGTGCTGGCGGTCGACCTGCGCGAGATCGGCGACCAGCACGGCGAACTCGACGCCAGCGTCGTCGGTGCCCAGCCACAGCACGTCGTGGCGGCGGCCGTGGTGGTGCAGCCACCACTGCTTCTGCACCGGCACCCCGGAGTTGCGGGCCGCATCGAGGCGCTGCCGGGCCGCGCGCAGGTCGCGGCCGAAGCGCGCCAGCAGGATCGGCCCGTCGCCGTCGCAGAGCCACACCGAGACGTGGCGGGGGTGGCAGCGGTTCCAGCAGGCTTCGCCGGCGCCCACGGCCTGGCGGGCGGCCTCCTGCACCGGCACGGCGGCATCGGGGCGCAGCGTGGCGAGGTCGTGTACGACGCCGCGCACGGCGCGGCGGCGATGGACCAGCAACCAGGAGGTCGAACCCAGCAGCAGCAGCGCGCCGAGCGCCAGGTGCAGCAGCGACCACGCCGGCGGCGGCGGCAGCACCCGCAGCCGGCCGAGGTGGTGGTTCGTGGTCAGGCCGTTGGCCTCGGTCACCATGGCGTCGACGTGGTAGTCGCCGGGCGGCAGGCTGGCGAAGCGACCTTCGGCGTCGGCCTGCAACCGCACCTGGTCGTCGGTGAGCACGATCGTCGCGCTCAGCGCGTTGTCGAGGCTGCGGTCGACGAAGCGCGGCGCCACCTGCACGGGGCCGAGATCGCCGCGCACCGTGGCGCGCAGCTGGCCAGGCAGCCCATGCGCCACCTCCTGGCCGGCGGCCCGCACGTCGACCGGACCGAGCCTCGCCTCGCGCTGCAGGTCGTGATGGGCGCCCGGCAGGATGCGGGTGTAGCCGCGGCTGGCGCCGAGCCAGACCTCGCCGTTCGCGCGCACGAACGTCGAGCGCAGCGAGAAGCCGCTCGGGTGGGAACCACAGCCCGGCGGCAGGCACCGCAGCAGTTGGGTGCCGGGGTCGAAGGTCAGCAGCTGCGAGCCGCGCACGAGCCACAGGCAGTCGGCCTGCTGGCGGGCGAGCAGGCGCAGCGGCGAGACGCGGGCGTTCTCGACCAGGCGGGTGCGTTCGCCGCTGCGGCGGTCGACCTGCCACAATCCGGTGCTGGAGAGGATCCACAAGCTGCGCCCATCGTCGGCGAGCGCCGCGTGCAGCACCGAGTCGCGCTGCCACTCGTCGGACAGCAGGCGGAACGCCGTTTCGCCGTGGGGGCGGCTCCAGATGCCGCCGCGGTAGGCGGTGAGCCAGCGGTTGCCGTCGGCGTCGCCGAGCACCTGCGCCGCGCGCCCCGGTTCGGGCAACTGCTCGACTTCGAGCGACGGCGCGGCGAACGGAGCGTTCGCCGGCTGGTGGTGGACGCTGCGATCGGCGCTGATCCACAGATCGCCGTCGGGCGTGGTGGTGAGGTTGCGCACGAGCCGCCACGGACCGTCGAGGCGCCGCCAACCGTCGCACCAGCGCCAGACACCCATCTGCCGCGTGGCCACGGTCAGGCTGCCGTCGGCGCCGCTGGTCATGGCGATGACGTACCAGGCCACCGGCTTCGTGTTCGCCTCGTCGCGCCACGGCACCTCCGCTTCTTGCCAGCAGCCGTCGGTCTCGCGCAGCACGCGGCCGGTGTTGGTGCCGAGCCAGATCTGGCCGCGGGTCTCGTGGATCGCCGTCACCTCCTCGTTCTCGGCCAGCGCGGGCAGTACGAAGCTGTCGATGCCGCGGCAGAGCAGCGTGCGGGCCACGCCGCGCGGCGTGCTGACCCACAGCAGGCCTTGGCGGTCGATCGCGACGGACGACACGGGCGCGGTGATGCCGAACAGGGCCACGGGCAGGAGCTGTGGGGCCGCCAGCGACAGGTGCCACAGTTGTTCCCTGGCCACCAGCCACAGGTCGTCGCCGTGCACCCGCAGGCACTGGGCTTCGCCGCCGAGCGAGTTGTCGGCCAGCACCTCGAAGCGGCCGCCCTGGTGCACGACCCCGAGCTGGCTCTGCGTGACCACGACCAGGCGATCGCCGGCGACCGCCACGAGCCGCACGCCGGGCATCGGCAGATGGCGCCGTGCCACGAGGTGGCCGCCGTCGTCGGCCAGCCAGGTCAGGCCCTGTTGGTTCCAGGTCACGGCGCCATCGGCGGTCGGCAGCAGGCCCAGGCCGATCGGGAGGTTCGCGGCGCCTTGCACTTCCTTGCGCCTGCCGTCGACGTCGATCGCCACGTAGCCGCCGGCGTGCCGGGCCCACAGCCGGCCGTCGCCGCCGATCACCAGGCAACCATGGTCGAGGGTCGCGTCGGCGAGCAGCAGCTGCGGCGGCGCGGTCGTCGTCAGCAGGCGCAGGCCGTCGTCGGCGAGCAGGATCAGCCGGTGGCCGTGGGCGAGCAGCCGCCGCAGCGTCGCGGCCTTGGGCCCCGCCGGGCGCCCCCAGTCGACGTCGCTCAGGCGCGCGCCATCGTGCAGCAGCAGCCGGTCGGCATAGCCGAACCAGAGCCCGTCGTCGGTCTCGGCGATGTCGCGGCACGGCGTCTCCAGTCGCAGGCCTGGGAACGGCGCCACATCGAGCGCGAGCTGCGCGGTCTGGCCGAGCAGGCGACCGGCGACCAGCACGAGCAGCACGGCGAAGTGCACGGCGCGCCGCGGCATCAGCGCCAACGCTCGACTCCTGGGCTGGTCTGCAGCCACTGGACGCGAAGATCCATCAATGCTGGTGTAGCGCCGGCCGGCTGGGGCGCAAGGCGGGGCACGCACCGCCGCGTCGCCATTTCGGCTAGCGCGCCGCCGGCGTTTGTTGGCGTTCGTGGCGGGGCGTGCTTCACTGGCCGTCCGCGATGACCGAGCCCGCCACGAAGCCGCCGACGACCTACGTGCAGGTGGCGTTGAACCTGCCGCTGCGGCGCGAGTTCACCTACGCGCTGCCCACGGGGGCGACGGCGCGGCCCGGCAATCGTGTGCGCGTCGTGTTCCACGGCCGCAAGCTCGGCGGCATCGTCACCGCGGTCACCGACACCTGCGAGCTGCCGCCGGCGAAGGTGCGCCCGGTCGACGCCGTGCTCGACGCCGACCTGCTGTTGCCGGAGAGCCTGCTCGAACTCGCGCGCCGCATGGCGCACACCTATGGCTGTTCGCTCGGCGAAGCGCTCGACGCCACCTTGCCGGCGGTGGCCAAGCGCCGCGGCCAGCGGCTGATCCCGCACCTCGAGCGCAAGGCACCGCTCGACCTCGCCCAGCAGGCGGTGCAAGAGCTCGAGGACAAGCACCAGGAGCAGTCGCGCGTGCTGCGCACGGTGCTCGAGTTCGGCGGCCCGATGCCGGTGCGCGACGTCACCCGTCGCACCGGCACCAGCGACAGCCCTTGGCAGACGCTGGTCAAGCACGGCCTGCTGCGGCGCGTGCTGATCGCCGAAGAGCTCGAAGAACTGGTGCCCGCGATCGAGGAGCGCGCCGTCCGCCACGAACTCAACGAGCACCAGCAGCGGGCGGTCGAGCAGGTGGCGAAGACGGTCGCGGCGCGCGCGCACCGCACCTTCCTGCTGCACGGCGTCACCGGCAGCGGCAAGACCGAGGTCTACCTGCGCGTCCTGGAGGAGGTGCGCAACGCCGGTCGCAGCGGCATCGTGCTGGTGCCCGAGATCTCGCTGACGCCGCAGACCGTCGGCCGCTTCGCCTCGCGCTTCCCCGACGTCGCCGTGCTGCACAGCGGGCTCACCGACGCCGAACGTGGCCGGCAGTGGCAGCGGCTCGTGCAGGGCCGGGCCAAGATCGCCGTCGGCGCCCGGTCGGCGTTGTTCGCGCCGGTGCAGGACCTCGGCCTGATCGTCGTCGACGAGGAGCACGAGACCTCGTTCAAGCAGGACAGCACGCCGCGTTACCACGCCCGCGAGATGGCGATCGTACGCGGCCAGATCGAGAACGCGGTGGTCGTGCTCGGCTCGGCGACGCCGACCCTGGAGTCGATCGGCAAGGCGCGGCGCGGCGTCTACGAGCTGCTGACGTTGCCCGAACGCGCCGGCGCCGGCCGCCTGCCGCAGATCCTGGTGCAGGACCTGCGCGGCGAACCGAAGGAGGCGCGGCGCGCCGGCGTGGTGTTGTCGCGCACGCTGCTGGTGATGATGGAAGAGCGGCTGAAGGCGCGGGACCAGGTGCTGCTGTTCCTCAACCGCCGCGGCTACTCGCCGGTGCTGCTCTGCCCGGGCTGCGGCGAGGCCGTCAAGTGCGACGCCTGTTCGGTGTCGATGACCTGGCACGTGCGCCGCGGCCGCCTGGTCTGCCACTGGTGCTGCGCCGAGAAGCGGCGGCCCGAGACCTGTCCGACCTGCCAGCACGCCGGCATGCACGAGCTCGGCGTCGGCACCGAACGGCTCGAAGCCGCGGTCAAGCAGCGCTTCCCGCAGGCGATCGTCGCCCGCATGGACGCCGACACCATGGCCGAACGTGGCGCCCACGAACGGGTGCTCGCCGCCTTCCGCAAGAAGCACATCGACGTGCTGATCGGCACGCAGATGATCGCCAAGGGCCTCGACTTCCCCGACGTCACGCTGGTCGGCGTGGTGTCGGCGGACACCGGCCTGTTCGTACCCGACTACCGCGCCGCCGAGCGCACGTTCCAACTGCTGCACCAGGTCGCCGGCCGCGCCGGCCGCGGCGAGAAGGCCGGCACCGTCGTGATCCAGACCTTCTGCCCCGACAACTACGCCGTCACGGCGGCGGCCAACAACGACTACGACGCGTTCGTGCAGCAGGAGCTCGGCTTCCGCAAGGTCACCGGCTACCCGCCGTTCGCGCGGCTCCTGCGGGTGCTCGCCGAAGCCCGCCACGAGGACGAGGCCAAGCGCCTGCTGCTGGCGGCGGTGACGCCGCTGCGGCCGCTCGCCGACGTCGAGGTGCTCGGCCCGGCGCCGGCCGTCATCCACAAGGTCAAGGACCACTGGCGCTGGCACATGCTGGTCAAGGCGTTCACCAAGGCGGCGTTCGAGGCGGCGATGGCCGCGGTCGGCACCGTCGAGGATCTCGGCACACGCACCTGTCGCGTGACCCTCGACGTCGACCCGTCGAGCCTGATGTAGCGGCGCGGCTAGCGGATTTGGCGACCGGCACCCTGGCAATGGTGGTCGAAGGGGGGGCGTAGAGCACGCCACCCATGACCAAGACCGAACCCGCCGCCGCTGCGAAGAGCCTGTTGCCGGCCGTCGTGCTGGCGACGATCACCACGCTCGTGGTCGTCGTGTTCACCTGCTTCGCCCTGGTTGGCGTCGACTACCGCGCGGCTGCGCAGGCGGCGTTGGTCGAGAAGGCGATGGCGTTCACCTCGGTCGCCGAAGCGACGCGCGACCTGATCTCGGCGCAGCGCCGGGCCGGTGCGTTCGACGACACGGCGCTGCAGGCCGAGCTGCGCGCGGCCCTCGCCGCCGGCCGCAGCGTGCGCACGACGCGGCTCTACGACACCATCCAGGTGGTCGTCGGCTGGCGCGCCGCCGAACACGCCGCCAAGGCCGAGAGCCTCGACTTCCGCATCGCGGCGTTCGACGCCCGCAACGACGCCAACGACCCGCACCAGGACGCCGACGCCGCCGGCTTCCGCGTGCAGCTGCTGCAGGACCTGACGGCCCAGGTCACGGCCGGCGGCGCCGAGACGCTGGTGCGGGTCGACGAACATACGAACCGCGTGCACTTCGTGCGTGCGATCCGGCTGCAGAAGGACTGCCTCGCCTGCCACGGCGATCCGGCGACGAGCCCGACCGGCGACGGCCGCGACATCACCGGCTTCGCCATGGAGGGTTGGCAGGAAGGCATGATGCACGGCGCCTACGAGGTGCAGATGCCGCTCGAACGGGTCGACGCCCAAGTGGCCGGATTCGTGCGGGACTCGGCTTGGTTCGTGGCGCCGATCGTCGGCCTCGGCGCGGCGGCGATCTGGTGGGTGCTGCAGCGCCGCGTGCGGCGGCCGCTGCTGCAACTGCGTGGCGAGGTCACTCGCCTCGCCGAGCAGGTCGCCGGCGGCCGCGCCGACCTGACCACGCGCCTCGGCGCGCAGCGTGACGATGAGGTCGGCAGCGTTGGTGGCGCCTTCGACTGTTTCCTCGGCACCCTGCACGACGTCGTCGCCGCGGTCGCGGAACGCAGCCAGTCGGTCGAACAGGCGTCGGGGGTGATCCAGCGAGAATCGCAGCGGCTCGCGCTCGGGGCGTCGGAGCAGGCTGCCAGCGTCGACTCGGTGCGCGCGGCGGTGCTGCAGGTGGCCGCCTCCTCGCAGCAGGTCAGCAGCCGTTGCCTCGCGGTGGAGACGCTCGCGCGCACCACGCGGGGCCAGGCCGAGAACGGCGAGGTCGAGCTCGGCCGGCTGCAGCAGGCGATGGCCGCGATCGAGACCGCGAGCGAAGGCGTGGCCGAGGTCGCCGAGGTGATCCAGGCGGTCGCGCTGCAGACCAACCTGCTGGCGTTGAACGCCGCCGTCGAAGCGGCGCGGGCCGGCGACCACGGCCGTGGCTTTGCGGTCGTCGCCGACGAGGTGCGGGCGCTGGCGCAGCGGGCATCGAAGGCGGCGACCGATGCGACGGCGCTGATCGGCAACGCCCGGCAGACGGCGGCGCAGGGCTCGAAGCTCGCCGTCGGCGCGGTCGATGCGTTCCGCGGCATCAACACGTCGGCCATCGCGGTGTCCGACGAACTGGCCGCCATCACCACTGCGGCGTCGGAGCAGGCGACGGCGGTGCACTCGGTGACAGGGAACGTGACGAACATCAGCCAGGTCGTGCAGGACAACGCCGCCAGCGCCGAGGAGATGGCGGTGACGGCCGCCGAGTCGGCGACGCAGGTCGGCGAGCTGCGCCGCATGGTCGCCGACTACGTCGTCGCCGCGCGCTGAGCGTCAGACGACCAGGAACACGCAAGCGCTGATCAGGTGCAGCGTCTGGTTGATGCGGCTCTGGTGGTAGAGGCGATGGTCGTCGCGGCGCAGGAGGTCGACTTCGGCGAAGAACGACGGGCGGGTTGTGGCGGGATTGGGCACGAGCGGGGTTCCGTGGGTGAGAGGTGCGCCGCTCGGACCCGACCGGGCCTGGCCCGGCGGCGCCTGCGTGCAGGGTCGCGCCGCAGTTCAGGACTCGACGGGGAGCGCCGTGAAGCAATGCGCAAGGTCGTGGCCGCCGCGCCGCCGCGTGTGCCTCACGCGGACTCGATCGGGAACCACAACGGGTCCGGATCGTCCGGCGTGCCGTGGTAGTTGATCAGGATCTCCTCGCCGGGGGCGATGTCGCGCACCGTGCTGATGACGACGGTGCGCGCGGCGTGATCGCAGGTGAAGGTCGCGTTCGACGGGCAGCGGTGGTTGTAGAGCGAGGCCCAGCCGAGCGCGTAGGCGCCGTCGTGCTCACCCCACTGGAACCAGTAGTCGTCGAGCAGCGAGCCCTTGAGCGGCGCGATCAGCGAACGTGGCACGACGATGACCGGCGCGCGTTCGATCACTTCGCCCTGGTGGAAGCGGCGCGTGGCGAACACGCCGCGGCCGCGGCCAGGTGTGTCGCGCACCTCGACGCCGCCGGGCGGCAGCGGCGGTTGACCGGGTTCGAAGGGGCGTCGGTCCATGCTCATGCCCTGCGCATACGCGGCGGCGCCGCCGCTTGCAAATCGCTCACTTCGGCGGGTGGCGCAGTTGCTGCCGCGTGTAGGTCATCGTCAGCACCTTCACCTCCTTCTGTTCGGCGCCGGTGACGAACATCTCGAAGGTGAAGTGGTCCTGGTCGACCCAGGTGATCACGTTGCGGTAGTGGGCCGGCTTGCCGTCCGTGCCGAGGCCCTCGCCGGTCATCGTCAGCACCTTGCCGGCCTTGTCGTAGTCGCCTTCGAGCTGCAGCATCGACGGCGTCCACGAGTCGACCCAGGTGGTGACGTACTTCTTCTTCTGCGGGTCGTAGCCGGTGACGCCGTGGCCCTGGAACGGCAGGCCGTTGAAGGTCGAGGCGAAGTCCTCGATCAGCCACAGACCCGTGGCCAGGAGGCGCAGCGTCGAGGCGCCCTTCGAGCTGTTGCCCTGGCCGTTCGGCTCGATCGCCTCGATGGCGACGTCCCAGCGTCCCTGCATGTCGGCCAGCTTCTTGTGCTGCGGCGACGGTTCGGGCGGGTTCTGGGCGGCGAGCGGGGTGGTGAGGGCGAACAGGAGCAGGGCGGCGAGCCGTGCGGGTCGCGGGAAGCGCATGGGGCGGTAAGCGAGCGGCTGCGGCCCCGGCTGGCAAGGGGGACCCCCACGGGGGGGCCCCGAGGTTGCACCTGCCGCGGCCCTTCCACTACCGTGCCCGTCCGGCAATCCGCCGCGCCGCTCGCCATGACCGAACAAGAGCCCGACGAGACCCCGACCCGCGCCGGTGGCCCTGGCCCTGAGGACGCGACGCTGCCCACCGGCTCGCGCGCCCCGTCGCCTGGCTCGGAAGACGCGACGATGCCGTCGGCGAGGCCCTCCGGCGCCGGTGATGACCCGGCCGACCACACCATGCCGGATGCCCGTTCGGCGCCGCCGCCGCCGGCGAAGGCGAAGGCCGCGGCCGATGCGCTGGTCGGCCAGACGCTCGGCGGCTGCCGCATCGACAAACTGCTCGGCCGCGGCGCCATGGGCGCGGTCTACAAGGCGCGCCAGCTCAAGCTCGACCGCGACGTCGCGGTCAAGGTCATCCGCGCCGAGATGATGACCGACCCGCGCATGCTGAAGCGCTTCGAGGTCGAGGCGCGCACGGTCGGCAAGTTCAACAGCGCCAACGTCGTCATGGTGCACGACGTCGGCTTCGAACGCGGCGTGCACTACCTGGTGATGGAGTTCGTGCTGGGCCAGAACCTGCGCGAACACGTCAAGCTGCTGGCCGGCGGCCGGCTGCCCGCGGGCGAAGCGCTGCCGCTGCTGCGGCAGGCCTGCAAGGGGCTCGACGAGGCGCGGCGGCTCGGCGTCATCCACCGCGACATCAAGCCCGACAACCTGATGCTGACGGAGCAGGGGGTGCTCAAGATCGCCGACTTCGGCATCGCCAAGCCGGTGCACGAGGACTTCAGCATGACGCTGACCTCGGAGCTGATCGGCACGCCGCTCTACATGAGCCCGGAGCAGTGCCAGGGCGGCGCCGAGCTCGACTTCCGCAGCGACATGTACTCGCTCGGCGCGACCTTCTACTACCTCCTGACGGGCGAACCGCCGGTGCGCGCCAGCTCGGTCTACGAGCTGATCCAGACCAAGACCAAGCTGGAGAACCTGTGCTTGTGGAAGGCGCTGCCGGAGCTCGACGAGAACCACCCGCTGTCGCGCGTGATCGAACGCATGACGGCGCTCGATCGTGAGGATCGTTACGACAGCTACGAGGCGCTGCTGAACGACCTCGTGCTGGTCGAGCAGGGCGGCACCGTGGTGGTGCCGAAGCGGGATCCGGCGAAGCCGCGCGCGCGCACTGCCGTGGCGGCGTCGAAGTCGGGCGCGGCGCACAAGCTGTGGTTGTTGGCGGCGGTGCTGCTGGCGGCGGGCGGTGGCGGCTACGCGTGGTCGCGGCTGGAGACGCCGGCGCCGGCGCCGGGCCCTGGCCCGGGGCCCGCGGTCGTCGACGCCGGCACCGATGCCGAGGCGCAGGCGCGGTTGCAGCGCGCGCAGAAGCAGCTGGAGACGTTCCGCAAGCGCCTGCTCGACGATGGGCCGAGCGACACGCTGCGCATGGACATCGAGGATGCGGGGCTGCCCGCGGCGCTGCATGGTGAGCAGCAACGGCTCGCCGGCGAGGTGGCGGCCGGAATGGCGATCGTGCAGGCGCTGGCGGCGATGCCGCGGCCGGGCGCGCCGGCGTTGCCGTTCGACGACCTGCTGCAGCACTTCGCGGCGGTGGCGGCGGCGGCGCCGCTGCAGCCGGCTGCCAGCGGGGAGCTGCGGCAGTGGCGCGACCGTGTGGTGTCGGCGGCCGAGGCCAAGGACGAACTCGGCCCGAAGGCGTTGGCGACGCTGGTCGGCGCCGTCACCAGCCTGCAGGCGTCGTTGCCGGACATCGGCGACGACGACAAGCGGCGGCTCGAAGCCGACGCCACGCTGAGCCGCATCGTCACGGCGCGGCAGCGGCTCGTCGACCACTTCCCCGGCCTGCGCGCGCAGATCGAGCAGGACCTTGCGGCGACGCTGTTGGAGCAACTGCGGCTGCGGCTCAAGGCCGGTCCGGGCGCCGTCGTCGACGTCGACGTCGGCACCGCCTTGCAGGAGATCCGCGACGAGTTCGCCAGGGTCGGCCCCAACGAGTCGCTGCGCGATCGCGCCGAGAAGCTGCGGCCGTCGCGGCCGGATCAGCTCGACACGCGCAACGCGCTGCTCGACGACATCCAGGCGGCGGCGGCGGCGCGCAGCAACGCCCAGCTCGTCGCCACCGGCCTGCCGCGGCCGCCGAAGGCACCGTTCGACGACGTCGACGGCTTCTTCGGTCGGCTCGATCTCGCCTTGAAGCCGCTGCGGGACGCGCAGGGTGCCCTGCCGGGGTGGGCCGAGGCGCTGCGGACGTCGCTGCGCGCGGAGCCGGAGCTGCAGCAGGGTGTGGTCGCCGTCTACCGCCAGCTCAACGATGGCTGGCAGCAGCAGCGGGCGGGCGGCGCCGCGCCGGCGGCCTTGGCCAGCGGGCTGGCCGCGTTGCGCGCGGCGCGGGCCGCGGCGGTGCGGTTGTTCCCGGCCGCGGCGGACGAACTCGCGGCCGTGATGTCAGAGGCGGATCTGACCGCCGCCGATCAGCACGTCGAGCAGGTGGCAGCGCGCGGCGCGTGCCACGCGGACCTCGAAGCGCTGACGAAGCGCGTCGCGGCGGTCGGCGGCCTCACCGCCTGGCGGGCCGGTGCCGCCGGCTTGCAGCAGGAGCAGGCGGCGCTCGCCGGCCGCGTCGCCGCGTTCGCCGGCGACGGCGAGCTCACGGCCCGGCTCGATCAGGCCAAGGCCGCGATCGACGGCTGGCGCGACGCCGACACACGCTTCACGGCGGCGGCCGAGCTCGCCGGCGCGGGCGAACTGAGCCAGGCCGCGGCGGCCGTGCCGGCGTCGTCTCCGGTGGCCGAGATGGAAGCCCTCGGCAAGGCGGTGGCCGCGTGTCAGGCCGCGTTCGCGGCGATCGACAAGCACCTCGACCTCGCCGCGGCGCAGCAACAGCTCGAAACCGCCGGCACGCACCTGCAGCCGCTCGCGGCGTTGGCCCCGGCGTTCGGGGCCAAGGTCCAGGCTTGGGCGAAGCAGCTCGCCGAGGTCAAGCGCGCCGCCGTCGGCATGGTCGTGATCCCGGCGGGTGAGACCGTCGAACCGCGCGAGTCGGTGCCCGCGTTCTTCCTGGCCGCGACCGAGTGCAGTCGCGCCGAGTTCGGCCGCTTCCTGACCGAACTCAAGCAGGCGACGGCCGGCGTCACCGATACGAAGGCGCGCTTCGACGCCGTGGCCGGCCGCTTCGCCGGGGCCGAGATGACGGCGGATCGGCTCCGCGAGCTGTTGCAGCGCGACGCCGGCGACGACCAGATGCCGGTGGATCGGGTGTCTTGGTTCGCCGCCGCGGCGTGTGCTGCGTGGCAGGGCCGGGCCTTGCCGAGCGCCGCCGAGTGGGCGTTGGCCGCCTTCGGCGACGGCAAGAAGTACGAGTTCCCGTGGGGCGATCGTTGGAGCGTCGACGCCAAGGACCGCAACCCGAGCAACGTCAAAGCCGCCGAGGTCGACGACGGCGGTCTGTCGTGGCGGCAGCAGCAAGGGGTGCGTCTGCACCACCTCGCCGGCAACGTCGCCGAGTGGCTCGCGGCCGAACCCGCGTCGAAGACCGCGATGGCCGCCGGCGGACGCTTCAACCTGCGTGGGGAACGCGAGGCGAAGGAGCAGGCGGGCGGTCGACCGGCGACGTTCTACAAGGACGAGAGCCTGGCCGGCGTCGGCTTCCGCACCGTGCTGCGGCCACGCGCCGCATTCGGCGCCGATTGGCCGCACTGACCATGAACTGATCCCTCGATTGTGGTTGGCGGAGAATTCGCCGCCAGACTGCGACCGCTGGGGGTTTCGGGGCACATGTGCATTGACCGCGCGGCGTGGTGCCGCGCTGAGGAGGTGCACCGTTGGAGTTCGTGCCGCCGTTCT
>JAEUHT010000190.1 GCA_016793265.1 Planctomycetota bacterium | reverse complement strand
CATCAGCCGCGCGGCGCGCGTTCGCACACGTTCGTCACCACCGGCTCGCCGTGTTTGACCGTCATCACCACCGGATTGCCGCCGAAGCTGTAGCCGACCGCCTCCCAGCTCGGCATGTCGAGCACACACAAGTCCGCGCGCTTGCCCGGGTGCAGGGTGCCGACCTCGTCGTCGAGCTGCAGCGAGAACGCCGGGTTGATGGTCGCCGCCGTGATCACCTCCGCCGCGCGCATCTTCATCTGCGAGCAGGCGATGGTCATGATCAGCGTCATCGACTGCGTGTAGCACGAGCCCGGGTTGAAGTCGGTGGCGATCGCCACCGCGCAGCCGGCGTCGATCATGCGCCGCGCCGGCGCATAGTGGGGTTTGGCCAGGAACAGGATCGTGCCGGGCAGCAGCACGCCGACCGTATCGCTGCTGGCCAGCGCCTGGATGCCGGCGTCGCTGATGCGACCGAGGTGGTCGGCCGAGGCCGCGCCGAGCTGCACCGCAAGCTCGGCGCCGCCCATCGGCTGGATCTCGTCGGCGTGCATACGCAGCCGCAGGCCGGCCGCGCGCGCCGCTTCGAGCACACGCCGGCTCTGGCTCGTGTCGAACACGCCGGGTTCGGCGAACACGTCGCAGGAGTCGGCGAGCGGCGCGAGCCGCGGGATCATCTCCTCGACCAAGAGCCGCACGTAGGCTTCGCGGTCCTGTCGATACTCGGGCGGGAACTCGTGCGCGCCGAGGAAGGTGCGCTTGACGGTCAGCGGCACGTTCGCCTGCGCCTGCTGCAGCGCCGTGAGGCTCTTCTGCTCGTCGGCGAGCGACAGGCCGTAACCCGACTTCGCCTCGATCGACGTCGTGCCGTGGGCGAGGAAGCCCCACAAGTGCTCTTCGGTGCGCGCCGCGAGTTGTTCGAGCGAGGCCTCGCGCACGGCGCGCATCGAGCTCAGGATGCCGCCGCCCGCCGCGGCGATGGCCATGTAGTCGGCGCCGGCGCAGCGCTGGTGGAACTCGTGTTCGCGCGTCTTCGCGAACACCGGGTGCGTGTGGCAATCGACGAAGCCAGGCAGCACCACGAAGCCCGACAGGTCGATCTCGTCGGCGGCGTAGTACTCGCGGGTGATGCGGTCGGTCGGCCCGACCGCGACGATGCGGCCGGCGCGCACCGCGACGGCGCCGTCGTCGATCACCCCGAGCAGCGCCATCGCCTCCCCACGCCGCGCGCCGCGCGCCGGACCGTCGGTCAACGTCACCAGCTGGCGGCAGTGCACGAACAGGCGATCGACGGCTTCGGCCATGCCGAGAGGGAACGGCCCGGCGGCCGGCATTACAAGGCGGGGCCGCCCCGGATCGTGCCGATCAGGCGCAGGCCCGGGTCGCCGCCACGGGAGCCGGAGCCGGCGCAACACAGGCCGCGGCCGGTTCCAGCAGCGGGGCCATGCGGTCCATCACGCGCTTCCTGGCGCGGAAGACGACCATCTTGAGCGCCTCGGGGCGCACCCCGATCAGCACCGCCAGCTCCGCGTAGCGCATCTGCCGCACTTCGACCATCTGCAGCACGAACCGTTCGCGTTCACTGAGGGTCGCGAACGCCGCCAGGTAACACTGCAGCAGGAGGGCGAAGGCGCTGGCGGTCGACCGCCACTCTTCCTGGTCCTCGGCCTCGACGCTCGGCTCCTTCTGGCTGAGGTCGGCCTGCTCCTGCAGCATCTCGGGGGCGCTGAAGGCCATCGTCACACCTTGGCGCAGGCGGCGCAGGTGGCGGCGGATCGCGTTGTCGACGATCGTCGACGACCACGCCGCGAAGGCCCCCGGCCGGGAGGCCAGGAAACGATCGGGGTAGCGGTAGACGTTGACGATGGTGTCCTGCAGCACCTCGTGCGGATCCAGCATGGTGCCGAGGCTGCGGCAGCGCGAGCGGATGCGCGCGAACAACTGCGGCGTGACCCACTGCACGAGACAGTCGAAGGTGTCGCGGTCGCCCGTGCGCCGGAACAGGTCCATCAGGCAGGTCGCCAGCGCCGCGTCGTGGCTGGCCCCGTCCAGTGGCCCGCCTGCGGTCGACTGCGCGCCTGGGAACCAGGCCGCGATGGGAGAACCGCCGTGGCCCCCGGCCGCGTCGCGGACCAGGGACTCGGCACGGGCACGGATGCGCTCGCGATCGGACGCTTCGGAGCGCGCGGCCAGCTGCGAGGGGAGGCAGGTCATGGCGACCGGCCCTTGCGAAGGGCGGGCCAGACACCGGATTTTGTGCCTGTGCAAGCCCGCACAGCAGCCCTCAAGCCATCGTTCTTCATGAGGTTGTGTCGAATTGGGACACTCCGCAAGAGCCCCTCACCACGGCTTTGAGACCTTATGCAAGCCCTTGCTTGAGCGCCGCCACGTGCGGAGCCGAACACAGGACCACTCGTGGCCGCCCATCCCGAAGCGCCGACCGCCGCCAACGCCCTGGCGGCGCTGCCCTCGATGCTCGGGCTCGATGACATCGAGCGGCGGTGGCGTCGCGTGCTCGGGGAAGTGCGCCTTGCCGACGAGCAGATCGCGGCCCTGCTCAGCCTCGATCCGCTGGCCGTGGTGCGCGGCCTGCGCGAAGCCAATGCCCCGATCTTCGATTCCCCCGCCACCACCACGGTGCGTGGATTGGTGGCGCGGCTCGGGCCGGCGATGGCCCTGCGCCTGCTCGAGGTCGGGCCGATCAGCAGCAGCGGCACCAGCCGGCTGCGCGCGTTCTGGCGTCACGCAATCGCCACAGCTATCGCCGCCGCGGACCTGGCGCGCAGCACCGGACTGATCGATCCCGAGTTCGCCCAGGTGCTGGGCCTGTTGCACGATCTGCCGGCCTGGCTCGCCGAGATCGCGGCCCGAGCGCCGGCGAACGCCAGCACGGTGGCGGCACACGAGCGCATCCAGACCTGGAACCTGCCACCCGCCCTGCTCGAACCACTGCGGGGGTTCTGGCGTGAACACCCGACCGCAGTCGGCGCCCCGACCGGCACCACCGAGCTGATCGCCGCCGCGGAACGACTCGCCGAGTTGGCCGACCACGGCCACCCGACGGACGAGGGCGGCCGCGAGCTGGGCGACGAGCCGCCGCCTTCGGTCAGCGCCCTGTTGGCGGCGCACCGCTTGCGCCGCAAGGTGGAGGGGGCCCTGCGTTCGTTCGGGCTCGACCCGTCGATCCCCGAGACGGAAATCGAGGACCTCGCCCCGTTGCGACACGGCTGGTCGCAACGCCGCAGCGACATCGCTTCGGTCATGCTGGCGATCTACGGCTGCTCGAAGTCCGAGAGCTACCGCGGCATCGTCACCGCGCTGACGGCTGCGGCGCTGCGCTACGGCAACTACGACCGCGCCTTCTTCGCCCGCTTCCACCCCGGTTCGGGCCGCGTCGTGCTGCGATCCAAGGCCGACGCCACCAGCCGCCGGCTGCGCGGCATGACGATCTTGGCATCCCCGGAGGAACGTGACCGGCTGCGGGCGGCGCTCGAGGCCGAGGCGCCGGTGCTGCTGACCCGGCAGCCGGCCGATCCGCTGTTGTCGGCGCTCGCCGCGGACGAGCTGCTGGCGGTGCCGCTCAACCGCGAATTCGCCATCCCCGGTTTCTTGCTGCTCGACCGCGCCCCGACCCTGCGGCGCCCCGACAGCGAGGCCGACATCGCCCTCGCCGCGACCCTCGGCATGACGGGCTCGCTGCTGATCGAGAACCTGCTGCTGCGACGGCGCCGGCAGCGCGCGCAGAGCTCGGCCCTGACCGACCCGTTGACGCGCCTGCACAACCGCCGCCTCGGCCTGGTGCAGCTCGAACAGGAGATCGCGCGCGCCCGGCGGTCGACGCGGCCGTTGACGGTGCTGATGTGCGACCTCGACCACTTCAAGCAACTCAACGACCGGCTCGGCCACCTGCAGGGCGACTTCGCCCTGCGCGAGACCGCCAAGGTGCTGCGCGACACCGTGCGCAAGGGGGACACCGTGTGCCGCTACGGCGGGGAGGAGTTCCTGATCGTGCTGCCCGAGACGAACCCCGAGGACGCGCTGGTGCTCGCCACCCGCTTGTTCACCAACGTGCACGCGCGCGGCATCGAGGTCGGCCTGCCGATCTCGATCTCGGTCGGCCTGACCGCCTACCGGCCCGGCGACTGCGCCGAGGCGATGCTGGCCCGCGCCGACAAGGCGCTCTACGCCAGCAAGGGCTCGGGCCGCAACGGCTTCTCGGCTGACATCGAGCCCGCTGGCAGTGAGCCGGACCTGCTGTTGCTGCCGCCGACCCTGCCCACCTGAGCTGGACCCGGAGGCCTGCCGATCGCCACAACCAGCCGCCCGAAGCGGAGCTGGATCGAGGCGGCGCCAGCGCCGCGTCCAGCCCGTGGCGCCGGTGGCAAGGGCACAACCGGGCGAATGCCCCGCCCCCCCGGCCAAGCGGGCGCACTTGTCTCCCGGAATGGCGTCCACCCTGGACCGGGGCCCCGTATGCTGCTCGGCGCCGTGCCAAGTGAAGCTGACCCTGCTCCGGCGGACCCCGCCGGCGGCTGCAACGAAGACCCCTTCCCCCGCGGCGACCGACCGCGGCCTGACCGCCCGCCAGCCCCAGCCCGGGCGGCGCTGACAGGGGCCTTGGTCTGCCCTCCCCTGCTGTTCGCCGACGACCCGTTGGCGCTGTCGCCGCTGCACCTGCTGGTGGCGGTCGCCGCCGCCGGCGTGGCCGGCTTCGGCACCCTGGCGACCGCCAGCCTGCTCGCCTACTCGCCCACGCTGCTGGAGAGCGACCTGCAGGATGAAGGCATGTCGCCTGCCAGCCGCGAGCTCGAAGAGCGCCACGCCGAGTACCTGGCCGTCGCCGGTGCCTTCACGGCGTTCGGCTGGATCACCGGCATGCTGGCGCTGGCCTCCAGCCTGGACCCGAGCTCGCCGCTCGGCGTTGCGCTGTTCCTCGGCGCGATGATGTTCTTCGCCGGGCTGCTGCCGGTCATGTGTGCCCAGGCCCGCCCCGAACGGGCGCTGTTCGGCGTGTTGCCGCTGCTGCGCACCGCGTGGTGGCTGCTGCGCTGGCCGCTGGCCGTGCCCATGGTGGCCCTGGCCCGCGGCGGCATGCACTTGCTGCGCGTGCGGCCGAGCGAAGCGAAGGACACCGAGGAGGTGCACAAGCAGGTCATGGCGGCCGTCGCCGACTCGGTGACGCAGGAGCTGGCCGAGGAAGAGCGCACCTGGATCGGCAACATCATCCACCTGAAGGACCTGCAGGTGACCACGGTGATGACGCCGCGGCCGGACATCGTCGCCTTCGCCGATGACACGCCGCTCGGCGATGCGGTGCAGAAGGCGCTCGAACACGGCTTCTCGCGCTACCCGGTCTACCACGAACGCATCGACGAGGTCGTCGGCATCTTCTACGTCAAGGACGCCCTGCGGCTGCTGCAGCCCGGCAACGCCGAGCAAGCCAAGAAGCCGGTGCGCACGATGCTGCGGCAGACGATCTACGTGCCGGAGACCGCCGGTGCCGCGCAGCTGCTGCGCCAACTGCAGGCCGGGCACCAGCACATGGCGATCGTCATCGACGAGTACGGCACCACGGTGGGGCTGGCGACGGTCGAAGACCTGCTCGAGGAGATCGTCGGCGACATCGACGACGAATACGACCCGCCGGCGGCGACGCCGACCGACGACCAGATGCGCGTCATCGAGCCAGGCCGCATCGTCGAGCTGTCGGCGCGCACGCAGGTGTCCCAGCTCAACGAACTGCTCGGCACCAGCCTGCCCGAGGACGGGGATTGGGAGACCATCGCCGGGCTCGTCATCGCCCGCTGCAACCACATCCCCGCGGTCGACGAGACCGTGGTCGTCGAAGACGTCGAGTTCCGCGTGCTGGCGGCCGACGACCGCCGCGTGCACCGCGTGCGCGTGACGCTGCTGGCGCCGGAGCCCGCCGAGGGTGCGGGGTGAGCGCGGCGAAGACCGCGCCGACCCGAAGCGGCCGCGCGCGTTCGCGGACGCGCGATCCGGCGCTGACGGCCGTCGTGCTGCGGCGCAGCGACTTCCGCGAGAGCAGCCGCATCGTCACCCTGCTGACGCACGAGCAGGGCCGCGTGGTGGCGCTGGCCAAGGGCGCCCACCGGCCGGGCAGCCCGTTCGTCGGCCGGCTCGACTTCCTCAACGAGGTGCGCGCCACCGTCTCCGCCGATCGCGGCGGCCTGCGGCTGCTGACGCGCGTCGAGCTGGTGCGCGAACGCCGCGCGCTGCGGCAGCCGGCGCGGTTCCTGGCCGCGAGCCACCTCGCCCAGTTGTGCGACTTCGCGATGCCCGACGCCGGTCCGCAGCCGGCGGTCTACGAGCTGCTGGCCGGCGGGCTGAGCCTGCTCGAACGCTGCCCGCCGGCGGCGATCGGCCAGGTCGTGCTCGGGCTCGAGCTGCGCCACCTGGCCCTGCTCGGCGCGCTGCCCGACTTCGAGCAATGCTCAGCTTGCGGCGACGCCCTCGGCGGCGAGGCCTACCAGGACGAAGGTCCCGGCCTCGTCTGCCGCGAACACGCCGAACCACCACGCCGGCCGGTGCCAGCCGCGGTGCTGGAGCTGCTGCGCCAGTTGCGCGACACCCCCGGTCGGCAGTGGCCCGGACAACGCCTGCCGACGGCGCTGGCGGCCGCCGCGGCGCTGCCGGCTCGTTGGCTCGCCCACGCCACCGAACAGCGTTCCCGGCTGCGGCCGCTGCTGTTCGCGCGCCTGCTGCCGCCGGCCAGATAACTCTCGCGGCTGCAGCCCCCACCACCGAAGATCCCGCCGGATGCCCAAGCCCACGTTGCTACGCTGGCTGCCGTTCGTCGTCGTCGCCGCCTGTGCGTCGGCTCCGCTGCAGGCACCGGCCGCCGAGCAGATGCTGGCCACCGCCGAGGCCCAGATCGCGGCCGGGCAGTTCGCGGCGGCCCGCCAGGCGCTCTCGCCGCTGGCCGGCGACGCCTGCCCCAAGCGGCTGCGCGATCGCCGGGACTTCGCCGAGGCGCGCACGCGGTTCGGCGAGGGCGAGGCCTGGAGCGCCTATCTCGCCGTCGAACGCTTCGCCGACGACCACCCGCACAGCGACCTGCGCCCCGCCGTCGTCGACCTGATCTGGCAGGTCGGTGCGACGCTGTCGAAGAGCGACGCCGGCTTCCTGTTCTTCTGGTCCGACCAGCGCGCCGCGCGCACCGTGCTCGAACACCTGATCACCCGCTACCCGGAGACGGCCCAACTGGCCGACGCGCTGCGCCTGCTCGGTGACATGGCCTTCGCCGACACCGACTACGAACTGGCCCAGCAGCGCTACCGCGACCTCATGCTCGACCGCCCGGAGAGCGAGTGGGTCGGCTACGCGCAGTACAAGTACGCGATGTGCCTCGTGCAGAGCCTCGAAGGGCCCGATTACGACCTCGAACGCATGCAGCAGGCGACCCGCGAGCTGCGCGACTTCCTGGCCACGAAGCCGGAGAACCCCGAGTTCGTGCGCACGGCGCAGGAGTCGATCCAGCGCATCACCGACTGGCGGTTGCAGCGGCACCTCGACACCGCCGCGTTCTATGCCACGGTCGGCAGCACGGCCGGTCGCCTGCATCACCTCGAACAGGCAGCCGACCCCCAGCTCGCGGCGGCCGCTGGCTACGCCGAGGCGGTGGCCTTGCGCGACCGTGTCGCCAGCGAGGCCCGACAGGCCACCGCGCCCGGGAGCCAGCCGTGACGCGCCTCTGCTGGTTGACCTTCGCCACCATGCTGTCGGCCTGCGGCTACACCTTCGGCAGCGGCGTGGAACGGCTCGGCGTGCGCACCGTCGCCCTGCAGGTGGTCGCCAACGACACCTACCGCCAGCGTCTCGAGGTCGACCTCAGCAGCGCCTTGTCGCGCGAGCTGCCGGTGACGACCGAACTCGCGCTGGCCGACCGCCGCGAGGCCGACGCCACGCTGCAGGTGACGCTGACCGATGCGCGCGAGACCACGCTCGTCAACGGCAACCGGCTGTCGCCGGTGCGAGAAGGCGCCCTCGAGAGCGCCATCTGGATGCGGCTGATCGACCGCGACGGCCGCACGCTGCTCGAGCGGCGCCTCGTCGACCGCACCGAGTTCCGCTCGCCGATCGGCGAAGACCTGACCTCGGCGCGCGGCGAGCTCGTCGAGGACCTCGCGCGCAAGATCGCGCTGGCCCTCGAGAGCGACTTCTGACCGGCGCGGCCTACTTGCCGCCGTTCTCGGGCTTCGGCTCCGGCACCGGCGTCGGCGTCGGCGCTTCCTTGGCAGGCTCCTTCTTCGGCGCCACCTGCACCCACGTGCGCACGATCTTGATCTGGTCGTTGCGTGGCAGCTGGCCGTTGTTCTCCTCGCGGCCCTTGCCCTCGAGCGCCTTCAGCGTGTCCTTGCCGTCGACGACCTCACCCCACACCGTGTGGCGGCCGTCGAGGTGCGGCGTCGGCAGGAAGGTCAGGAAGAACTGCGAGCCGTCGGTGCCGGGGCCGGCGTTGGCCATGCTCAGGATGCCGGGTTTGTCGTGCTTGACCTTGGCGTCGAACTCACCTTCGAACTGGTAACCCGGACCGCCGCTGCCCGAGCCGATCGGACAACCGCCCTGCGCCATGAAGCGCGGGATCACGCGATGGAAGGTCAGGCCGTCGTAGTACCCGAGGCGCGCCAGGTAGATGCCGCTCGACACGTGCATCGGGGCGGTCTCCGGCAGAAAGCGGATCGTCAGCGGGCCCACGTCGGTCTCGACGTGCCACAGGTAGTCGCTCTTGGCGTCGAACTCTAGCTTCGGCGGCTGCCGCAGCATCAGCCGCCAGTTCGGCGACTTCTTGTTCACGTTCGCCTTGTCGATGAACTTGTCGATCGCCTGGATCGCCTTGTCGGCGGCCGTCGGAGCGTCGTCCTTGATCTGCTTCGCCTCTGGCTTCTGGGCGTCGGACGGCTTGTCCTTGCCGTCCTGGGCGGGCAGGGCGACGGAGAGGCCGAGCAGCGCGAGGGTCGCAAAACGCATCAGGTTGGTCATGCCGACATGATACGCAACCGGCGCGAGCCCGCGCCATCACTGCGGCGCGAGCGGCGCGGTGCTCCGCGGCCGGGGGAAATCGTCTCGCAGCCGCTGCGCGGATCGCCTCTCAGCGTGGCGGACTGGGCGAAGTCGCCGTCGAAGGCGGCTGCGGCAGCCTGGCCTCCGACCCGGCCGGCGGCGGCGACGGCAGCAGCGCTTCGCCGTGGGAGAACTGCGGCAGCCCGTGGCGCAGCCAGTGCAGGATGCGGGCGACGCGGTGGTAGTACTGGTGGTGCTGCATCACCTCGGCGTGGCCGCCGGCGGCGATGCGGGCGCGGTCCTCGGCGCGCGGCAACCACTCGAGCACCTTCTGCAGCGCGTCCTGCTCGCTGCGATACCAGACCAGGTGCTCCTGGTCGCGGAACACCTCCTCCAACCGCGGCACGTAGTGGGTCAGGTGGAACGCGCCGCAGGCCAGCGTCAGGAAGGTGCGGTTGCTGAAGTAGAAGGTGTCTTCGTTGACCTCGTTGAGACCGAGCACGATGCGCGACGACGCGCAGACGCGGGCAAAACCGCGGTTGTCGATCGGGCCGTGCACGCGCAGATCGCCGGTGAGGTGGCGCCAACGTTCCCAATGGCGGCCGAACACCTCGGTGCGGCAGTGGCGCCCGATCTCGGCGAGCAGCTTGGCGCGCTGGCCACGCCGGCCCGGACCACCGATGAAGGCCACGTCGCGCAGCGGCGGCTGCGCCGGCGCCGGGTGGTGGAAGTGCGGCGAGAAGCCGCTCATCAGGAAGGCCATGTTGTCGAGCCCACGCTCGCGCAGCCACGGGAAGCGCGACGGGTTGCTCATGCAGACGAGGTCGGCCAGCGCGAAGTAGTCGACGACCGCGCCATCGAGCACTTCGAGCGCCTCTTCGCACCAGACGACGATCCGCGCGTCGCGGCGCCATTCTTCGGCGAGCACGGCGGGCAGGTCGCGGAAGAAGACGAAGACGACGTCGGGTCGGAAGCGACGGAACTCGCGGCGCGCGAGCCGGTGCGACATCTGCGTGCCGAACCAGCGCCGCAGCGTGACGAGGTTGCGCCAGCGCACGTCGACGCCGTGCTGCCGCAGCGCATCGACCAGCGCACCGGTGCAGCGCGAGCGCGACATGCTCTTGCCGATGAACAATACGCGGCGCACCGGGCCGAGCCGGTCGGCCAGGCCGGCGGGCAGCGTGGAGGGCAGCACAAAATCGTCGCCTGGTGCCGATGCCGAGGCGCCGCCGACACCAGCAATCGGCCCGGGCCGTTCGCTTCCGCCCTTGTTCACGTTGCCTACGCCGACGTCGCCCCCCGCCGGCTGGGCAGCAAGGAGTATCCCATTGCCGCTGCCTGCACCTCCGCATGGAACGCCTGATCGCCGCACGCTGCGGGAAGATACAAGGCGGCACCACCGCCAAGCCACCACCACTTGCGGAAGAACGCTCGAAACACGGGAGCCCGGCCGCGGCGCAGATGCAGCGCACGCTGCCCGATCCAGGCCTCACGCAACCGCGCACCGCCGTGCATCCAGCGTCCGGGTGGCAACTCGCCACGCAGGCGATGTTCGACGCCGGCGAGGCCGACGCGCCGCTCGAACTCGGTGCTCTCCTGCAAGCAGCGCAGCACCCGCGAACGCTCGAAGCGCGCCGCCTCGCGGGCTGCGAGCGAGACGACGGCGGCGCGTTCCTGCTCGTCGCGCACGAGTCCTGCCGCCATGAGCTCCAGCAGGGCCTGCGCCGGCCGCACCGTGGTCGCACGCAAGAGGCGCGCGGCGACCGGCAGGCGCCACCTGGCGGCGGCGGCCGCGGTGGGCGCCACGGTGCGCGCCGATTGCAGGTCGAGCACGGCGAGCCGTCCATCGGCGAGGCGCACGAAGTTCTCGCCGTGCAGGTCCGGGTGCACGATGCCGGCGGCCAGCAGCCGCGCCGCCAACGCGGCCTCTGCGGCGAAGCGCGCCACCGGCGGGGCCGACTCGGCGACCACCTGCAGCGTGCGCAGCACCAGCAGCGAATGCGACGGCAGGCCGAAGCGCCGGCGCGTGTGCACCGCGAGCACCTCGGGGCAGCAGATGCCGGCCGCGCGCACGCAGGCGAGCAATCGCGCTTCGTGGGCGGCGGGCAGCGCCCGCAGGCTGTAGCGCAAGCGGTCCTTGGCGCGCGGGAACGCCATCAGCTTGAGGTGGACGGGCCCCGACGGGAGCTCGCCGCGCAGCACGCTGCGCACCAGCCGCTGCTGCACCACCACGAGCCCGGCCGGAGGGCGACCGCTGTCGACGAACTCGCGCCACCAGCCGGCGATCACTTGGGCATCGGCGCTCATCGCGGCGCCGCCCGAGCGGCGAGCAGCTCGGCATAGAGGCCGGCGGTGCGCTGCGCGGCGCGCAACGGATCCATGTCGATGAGGGTGCGGGCGCGCGCGGCCTCACTGCGGCGCCGGCGCAGCGCCGCGTCCTGCAGCAGGCGCAGCAGTTCGTCGGCCAGCGCCGCGGGCGTCTCGTCGCAGGCCACGCCGGGCGGTTCGCCGGGCCGGCGTGCGGCGACCAGGTCGGGCAGCATGCCGCGGCGCGTCGTCACCACCGGCAGCCCGAACGCCATCGCGTCGCAGACGGCGCGGCAGGTGCCGTCGCTGCCCGGCACCA
The DNA here is from genome assembly GCA_016793265.1 of Planctomycetota bacterium. Taxonomy (GTDB): domain Bacteria; phylum Planctomycetota; class UBA1135; order UBA1135; family UBA2386; genus JAEUHT01. Next base: position 5,315 of record JAEUHT010000190.1, on the reverse strand, counting down.
GGAACAGGAACGTATCGAGCGACCGCAGCGCGGCGTCGTAGTCGGGGCCCTTCTGGTAACCCGGCAGCACGACGTGGGCAGCGAGCCCGAGTCGCGCGACCGGCTCGCTGACGTGGCGGCGCGTATCCGCTTCGTTGCCGCGGCCGAGCAAGACGAAGCGCACGTTCGGCTGGCGATCGACGACCAGGCGCGCGGTCTGCCACAGCAGCTCGAAGCGGCGGTGCGGCTGGATGCGGGCGGTGATGCCGACCAGCAGCTCGTGGTCGCCGATGCCCCAGGTCGCTCGCAGGTCGGGGCCCTCGATCTGGCGCGGCTCGGTGACCGGTTCCTGCAGCAGCACCCGCTCCGGCGGCAGGCGGAAGCGCTCGACGACCTGCTGCTGCACCGACGGCGTCGGCGCCAGCACGGCGGCCGTGCGACGGAACGCGTGCCGCGTCCGCAGGCCCGCCGGCGGCGCCTCGGCGTCGTAGAGCGTGCGTACGATCACCGGCGGCGCCTCGAGCCGGCGACAGGCGAGCGCGGCGAGCAGGTGGTCGGCAGGCTGGTGGCAGTGCAGCACGTCGAAGCGGTCGCGGCGCACGATCGTGCGCAACCGGCGCACGTCGCGCAGCAGCGACGGCACGTGGAAGTGCTTGCGCAGTTCGAGCCCGGCCACCACCGGCAGGCGCCAGCGCCACAGCTCTTCGGCGACGCGGTGTTCACCACCACGATGCACAAACGCAGCGATGGCGAAGCGCACGTCGAGGCCCAGCCCGCGCAGGCGCGCCGCGGCGCGGATCGCCGGATCGGCGGGGCCGGTCCACTTGTAGTTGGCGAACAGGTGCAGGATGCGGGCGTCGCGGGGCAGGTTCACGCAGCACCTCCGCGCGGGGTGCGCCACAGTCGCCAGTACTTGAGCCAGTCGGTGTAGGCCGCCATCGTAGCGACGACGAAGCCGCGCCTGCCGTCGAGCAGGCCGAGCTTGAGCAGGAAGCTCTTCACGAACACCGCCGGCGGCCGCACCAGCAGGTCGAAGACGTTGGCGCGCCGCCCTTCCGCCGCGAGCGCCGCCGCGGCGATGCGGGTGAACGAGTCGATGGTGCGCAGGTGGTGCGCGAAGTCGCGGTAACTCAGGTGCTCGATCGCCTCGGGCAGGCGCTCGAGGGTGGTGCCGGCCGCCACTTCGACGTGGTCGTGCGGATTGCGGCCGCCCCACCGCGCCCGCCGCCGGTCGAACAGGCGCACCTTGCGGTCGGGCACGAACAGGCCGTGGCGCTGGATGCGGCCCAGGTAGTGGTTCTGCCGCGGCATCTCGTAGGCGCCGGCGGCGAACCCGGCCGCCGCCAGTTCGTGCACCCGCGCCTGCAGCGCCGGCGTGCAGCGTTCGTCGGCATCGAGGCAGAACACCCAATCGTGCCGCGCCTGCTCGATCGCGAACTGCTTCTGTTCACGATGACCGGGGAACGGCCGGTTGACGACGACGCGCGCGCCGAGCCCGGCGGCGAGCTCGGTGGTGCCGTCGCTGCTGCCGCTGTCGACGACGACGACCTCGTCGCAGAAGGCCAGGGAACGCAGGCAGTCGGCGATACGATCCGCCTCCTGGAAGGTGATGACGCAGCCGCTGATCGGCGTGCGCGCGCCGGCCTCAGGCACCGGCGACCTCCGCGCTGCCGCCGTCGCGACCGTTCAGCATGCGCTCGTGGATCGCCCGCAACGAGGTCTGGATCTCGAGCAGGCGGCGCCCCCAGTCCTGCAGGCGCCCGTCCTGCTCGACCGCCGACGCCGCTGCGCGCATGACGCGGTTGCGTTCCTCCGGCGACAGCCCGAGGCGCTCGTGCAGCAGATACTGGTTGCTGTAGCCGAGCACCTGGTTCCACCGCAGCAGTTCGATCACCTGGCCGAGCAGCTCGCAGAGCTGCAGCTCGGCCTCGGTGAGGCCCATGGCGCGGGCCTTCTGCTTGCGGCGACGCGGCGAGGTCACGACGGTCGTGAGCTCAGGCCTTGGCCAGGTTCTGGTTGGCGAAGTCCCAGTTCACGAGGTGATCGAGGAACGTCTTGATGTAGTCCGGGCGGCGGTTCTGGAAGTCGAGGTAGTAGGCGTGCTCCCAGACGTCCATCGTCAGCAGCGGCGTGACCCCGGCCTGCGTCAGCGGCGTCTCCGCGTTCGGCGTCTTCTTGATCACGAGCTTGCCATTCTCGAGGCACAACCACGCCCAGCCGCTGCCGAACTGCGTGGCGCCGGCCTGGCTGAACTGCTCGACGAACTTGGCATGGCCGCCGAGGTCGGCGTCGATCTTGGCGGCGATGGCCCCGGTCGGCGCGCCACCGCCGTGCGGCTTCATGGAGTGCCAGTAGAAGGTGTGGTTCCACACCTGCGCGGCATTGTTGAAGATGCCGGCCTTGTCGGCCTTGCCGGCGGTCGCCTTGATGATGTCGACGATCGACTTGGTGGCGAACTCGGTGCCTTCGATCAGCTTGTTGCCGTTGGTGACGTAGGCCTGGTGGTGCTTGCCGTGGTGGATCGACAACGTCTGCGCGTTGATGTGCGGGGCGAGGGCGTCGAGCGCGTAGGGCAGCGTGGGAAGTTCGAGAGCCATGGAATCCTCGGTGGGAAATGGTGCCGCGGCCGACGTGGCGCGCGACGCCAGGACGATACGCAGGACGGCCGCCGGAGCACGCGAAACTCGCCAACGGCGCCGCCACGCGGTTACCGTGCGACGATGACCGCCGAGCCCAATCCGCCGTCCTTGCCCGGCCTCGCCGACCTCGTGCGCACCGTCGCCCGCTTGCGCGCGCCGGACGGCTGCCCGTGGGATCGACAGCAGACCACGGCGAGCATGGCGCCGCACCTCGTCGAGGAGGCCTTCGAGGCCGCCGACGCGCTGCGGCGCGGGGAGACCGCGGGCGCCGCGGAGGAGCTCGGCGACGTGCTCGTCAACGTCGCCATGATCTGCCGCATCGCCAGCGAGCAGGGGCAGTTCGCGATCGATGACGTCGCCGACGCGGCGGCGAAGAAGCTGGTGCGGCGCCACCCGCACGTGTTCGGCGACACGCGGGCCGACAGCGCGGAGGTCGCCTATCGCAACTGGGAGCGGCAGAAGCAGGCCGAGAAGGTGGCGCGCGGCGAACCACGCAGCGTGCTGGCCGGCGTGCCGGTGGCGCTGCCGGCCTTGCTGCGCGCGTTCCGCGTCGGCGAGAAGGCAGCGCGCGCCGGCTTCGACTGGCCGGACCGCGACGGACCGCGGCAGAAGCTCGGTGAAGAAGTGGCGGAGCTCGACGCCGCGATCGCCGGCGGCGACAAGAACGGCATGGCCGACGAGCTCGGCGACGTGCTGTTCTCGGTGTGCAATCTGGCCCGCCATCTGGGCGTGAATCCCGAGGTGGCCCTGGCCGCGACGGTCGACAAGTTCACGCGCCGCTTCCAGGCCGTCGAGCAGGGGTTCGACCACGACCTGCGTGGACGGACCCTGGCCGAGATGGACGCCGCCTGGGACGCCGCCAAGGCCGCCGAACGGCAGCCGCCCGTGAGCTGAACCACACGCATTGGCGTCGTCCAGCCGACGTCGCGACGGCCGGCCGACACGGACTTCCGACGGCGGCCGATCGAGGATTCGACGCGGACCGGCCCGTTCTGCCCCACTCAGGCCCGAACCACCGGTAGCAGCGGGGCCTGAGCGCCTCTGGCGACGCTCCAGCCCGGCGCCACGCGTCGCGGCACGCCGCGTGCTTCTGGAGGGCGGTGGAAAGAACGCATGGGCATGGGCCCAGTGGCAGGGATGGGCTCCGGTGTGGGGTGGTGCCTCGCCGGAGCCCGCTTTTTTTCGGGCCAGAAGGTCGGCAGCCCTGATTGTTTGGGCGGCGGCTAGCGGTCGGCAGGCCAGTCGATGCGCTCCGGAGCCAGTTCGCCATCGGCGCCGACCACGAGCAGCAGCGCGCCCTGGACCCCGAGCGCCCGCCACTCCGGCCACAGCCGCCGGGCGCCGACCGGCCCAAGCACCATCAACGCCGTGCCCAAGGCGTCGGCGACGACCGCGCGCGGCGCCAGCACGGTCGCGCTGACCACCCGCAACTCCGGGTTGTGGCCCGTGCGCGGATCGAAGACGTGATGCACGTACTCGCCGTTGACGGTCATGGCGTTGCGGTAGTGACCGCTCGTGCACAACGCTGCGTCGCGCAGCGGCAAGACGGCGACCGGCCGCTCGCTGCCGGTGAGATCCGCGGTCGGATCGGTGACGCCGATCTCCCAGGGCACGCCGGGCGCCTTCTCGCCGCGACAGAGCACCTCGCCGGTGATGTCGAGGAAGAACGCGGGCAGCCCCGCCGCCGACAACCGCTCGGCCAGCATGTCGGCCGCCGCGCCTGCGACGAGGCCATCGAGGTCCACCGCCACGTCGGCCCGGGCCTTGGTCAGCGTGCGGCCCTCTAGTGACACGGCGCGGTAGTCGACGCGCGCCGCCGCTCTGGCCATCGCCGCCGGGTCGAGCCGATGCTGCGGGTCCTGCTTGGCGGCGCGATACAGGTCGCTGAGCGGCTTGACGGTCGGGTCGAAGGCACCTTCGCTCGCCGCCGCCACCACCAACGCGGTGCCGAGCACGCTGGCGAACAGCTCGCTGACGACGAGCGGCTCGGTGCTGGTATGGGCGTTGACGCGCGTGATCTCGGAGTCCTGCCGCCACTGGCTGAAGGCCAGGTCGAACCGCTCCAGTTCGGCGGTGACGATCTGCTGCACCGTCGCCGGCGGCGTGTCGCCGACGAACTTGACGCACCAGTGCGAGCCCATCGTCGGACCGCGCAGCTCGTGCACGACCGGAGTGCTCCCCGAACACGCAGCGAGCCCGGCGAGCAGCAGCTGCTGCAGCCGGGCCCGCATCCGGAACCGAAACCGACGCGACACGCCCGCGGCCCCGATCAACCGCCGAAGTCGTCGAAGGCGATCATCTCCTTCTCGACGCCCAGGTCGCCGAGCATCTTCTGCACGGCGCTGTTCATCATCGGCGGGCCGCAGAGGTAGAACTCGATCTCGTCGACGTTCGGGTGGTTCTTCAGGTAGTTGTCGTGAACGACCTGGTGGATGAAGCCGACGAAGCCCTTCCAGTTGTCCTCGGGCTGCGGCTCCGACAGCGCGACGTTGTACTTGAAGTTGGGGAACTTGGCCTCGATGGCCTCGAACTCCTCCGTGTAGAACATCTCGCGCTTGCTGCGCGCCCCGTACCAGTAGGAGACCTTGCGGTTGGTCTTCTCGGTGTGGAACAGGTGGAAGATGTGGCTGCGCAACGGCGCCATGCCCGCACCACCGCCGATGTAGATCATCTCGCGGTTGGTCTTCTTGATGTGGA
>JAEUHT010000119.1 GCA_016793265.1 Planctomycetota bacterium | reverse complement strand
CAAGTTCCGCCAGGGCTTCGGCCGGCTGATCCGCAGCCACCAGGACCGCGGCAAGGTCGTCGTCATGGACCCGCGCGTGCGCACCAAGGCCTACGGGCGGCGCTTCCTCGGCGCCTTGCCGTTCAGCCCGGACTACCGCGCCGAGTCCTGACGCGCGGCGGTCAGCCGCCGTTCGGGAAGCGGTCCTTCCACCGCAACACCGGGCTCTCGAACAGGCGCCAACTGAGCCAGCCGACGGCCCAGGCCAGCACGAGGCTCAAGGCCGTGAAGACGGCAATGACGAGCAGGATCAGCGCCGGCCAGCGCAGCAGCGGCTCGGCGAGCACCGCGGTGAGTTCGTGCTGCCGCGCCTGCCGGGTCAGTAACTCGCTGACCGGGATGTGCACGAGGTAGACGCAGTAGCTGTAACGACCGAGCGAGCGCAACGGGCCGAAGCCGCAGGCGCGCGCGAAAACGCCGTCGTGACGCGCCAGCACGAGCACGCCGACGGCGAGGGCGAGCGCCGCGATCAGGCCGTAGCGCTGCATCATCATCGTCTCGGGCATGCTCTGTCCGGTGAGCGCCAGCTCCGCGACGAGCCCGCCGGCGCCGCCGAGCGTCGCCGCGACGCCCAGCCACCGCGGCGGCAGCGGCACGACTGCGAGCAGCGCGCCGGCCGCCAACGCGTCGAGGCGACACCAGGTGACGAAGTGCGTCTGCACCACGCCGGCTTGCAGCGAGGCGAAGCGCGCGGCGACGGCGCCGAGCACGACCATCACACACGCCGCGCGCAAACCGCGCCGCGAGACCAGCAACACCAGCGCCGGCCAGACGAGGTAGAACTGCTCCTCGATCGCGAGCGACCACGTCACCGAGCGCGCGACGTCCGCCGCCGGGTGGCCCGAGAACGCGTACCAGAGGTTCTGGTAGTAGAAGAGGTGCGCCGGGATCTCGCCGTCGGCCAGCGGCATGCGCGCCAGCACGAACAGCAGCAGTGCGATGACGACGTAGTAGAGCGGGAAGATGCGCAGGGCCCGGCGCGCGTAGAAGTTGCGGAAGTAGTGCGGCGAGCCCTTCGTGCGCACGAGGATACCGGTGATCAGGAACCCACTCAGCACGAAGAACACGTCGACGCCGCACCAACCGAGCACGCCGACGCGCATGTAGCTCTCGGCGATCCCGCGCACCGCCGCAGTGGCCTCGAAGCCGCGATCGACCGCCAACGGGATCAGGATCTGCGACACGTAGAACGCCGCGTGCATGACCAGCACGGCGAGGATCGCGAGGCCCCGCACGCCGTCGAGCGCATCGAGGCGCGCCGGCTCAGCCGATCGGGTCATCGAACCGGAGGTCGCGGCGTTCGCAGGTGCGCGACTCGAGGTCGAACGACAGGCAGGTGTCGTGCGGCAGCGAGTAGACGTGCAGCGTCACGGTGGTGTCGCCGCCGCTCTTGGCCGGGTTGCCGAGGCGATGGATCGCCCGCACCCGATCGGCGGTGGCGACGGCGCCGCAGGTGGCGATGACGCCGGTGCCGGTGGCTTCGAGGCCGACGCAGCCCTGCCGCCCGTTCACCTTCGCCGCGGTCGCGGCCTCGGGCAGCGAGGCCCCGGGCACCAGCTTGAACGTCTCCTCGCTGATCTGGCCGCGCACGAGCCGCACCCAGCCCAGGTTGCCGGCGTGGTTGTGCACCGGCGTGAACTGCCCCGGCAGCCAGGTCAGCACCATGACGTCGAACAGCTTGCTGCGGTGCACGAGGCGCCGCGCGTACTTGTCCGGCCGGCCGCCGATGAACGGCCGCAGCGTCGCTTCGTCGAGGGCGCCGTCGCCGACGAGCTCGGCGACGCGCGGCATCGTGATGTCCGCCGGCCCGAGCCGGTTCAGGCGGTCGACGAGGGCCGTGATGCTGAGGGTGGACATGGCGCGCCATTCTGCCGCGAGCACGGCCGGCCCGCGAGCGGGCATCCGCATCCGCCGCGGCGGCGATGGCAGCGCGCGGTCGCCGCTGCCAAAGGCGAACTGGCCGCCGCGGCTTCCCCGCCCTTGCCCCGCGGGCACCGCCCCGCCATCCTGGCCCCACCCGAAACCCGACGCCGACGAGAACCGACATGGGCAGACAGTGGCTGCACAGCAAGCGCGAGCTCAACGCCAACAAGAAGGCCAAGATCACCTCCAAGCTGGTGCGCGAGATCATGGTCGCGGCCAAGATGGGCGTGCCCGACCCGGCGATGAACCCGCGCCTGTCGCTGGCGGTCGAAGCCGCGCGCAAGCAGTCGGTCTCCAACGACGTCATCAGCCGCGCCATCAAGAAGGGCTCCGGCACCGGGGACGACGCCGTCAACTACGAGCTCATCGCCTATGAAGGCATGGCGCCACACAACGTGCCGGTGATCGTCGAGTGCATGACCGAGAACCGCAACCGCACGGCCCCGGACATGCGTTCGTTGTGGAAGCACGGCCAGTTCGGCAGCAAGGTGACGTTCTTGTTCGATCACCTCGGCATCGTCGAGGCGACGCACGAGACGGCCGGCCTGGACCTGGAGAGCGCGGCGATCGAGGCCGGCGCCCAGGACGTGCGGCCGCTCGCCAACACGCCGGCGGACCACAGCGGCGGCCGCTTCCTGACCGAACGCACCGACCTCTACGCGGTCGCCGACGCGCTGCGCGCGGCGGGCTGGCACGTCGCCAGCGCCGAGCTCGGCTACGCGGCCAAGGACAAGGTCGTGCTGACGGACGCGGCGCGCGCCGAGGTCGAAGAGTTCCTCGAGGGCTTCGACGACCACGACGACGTGCACCGCATCTACACCGGCATCGACTAGAACGTCCCGATCGTCAGGGTGAGCGCGTAGTTGCCGAGGCCACCGACGCCCGCCGGTGGCTAGTGCACCTTCACGAACACAGGCTGCGAATCGGCATCGAAGACGTAGACCGTGTTGTCGGCGTGCACCTGCCGCTCCAGGCGCACGAACTGGCCGCTGCCCGGCCCGAGCGGGAAGCGGATCTCGAGGCCCTGCGCGTTCGCGACGAACACCGGCGTCGCCCCATAACTGCTCCACCCGGTGACGCCGAGGCTGCTGTCGTACTGCACGCCCGCCTCGCCACTCGGGCCCAGGATCAGGATCTCGAAGGTGTCGCCCAGACCGATCAAGGACGGCAACAGGTCGCGGTTCTGCCAGACGTAGAGGTTGTCGGCGTCGACAGCGACCAGGAGCGACCCGAGGTCGGGCGACGGATGGGTGATCCACGCGGTCGGCGGCGCCAGCGCCTGCACGGACCCGGTCGCCCAGTCGGCGAAGCTGCCGTCGATCGTCTTCGTGCTCTGCGGCGGCGCGTCGATGCGCAGCCCGTAGACCAGTTCCTGCAGGTCGCCAGCGCCTGGGGTCGCGCCACCGACGCGAACCAGCACATCGCCGAACGTCGCCATCGTCGGGGTCAGTTCGGCGAGCGAGCCCACGCCGAGTTCACGCTTGTTGCCGATCGGATCGAGCACCGTCTTGAAGTAGGTCTCCCGCAGGTCGAGGCCCTGGAAGAAGCGGAAGAAGTTGATCTCGACCTGGTCGGCGAGCGGCAGTGCGTCGCCGGTCAGCAGGTCGGTGTCGAAGCGCACGATGACGTCCTGCCAGAACTTGTCGATCGTAGGCCCGACGAGCGCGCGCATCCGCGCCTCGACGGCGAGGAACTGCTCCGCCTGCTGTTGGCTGGCGAAGGTCGACCGGCCGAGCGTGACCAGGCCCTGCGCTTGCTGCTGCGCGTTCTCGCCGCGGAGGTGGGCGGATGCCTTCTCATAGGCCTGCCAGGCCTTCTTCAGGCGATCGCGCGCGACGAGCAGATCCCCGACGTTGGCGAGACGCCCGAGGTTGGGGTAGGTCGTGCGGATCACCTCGAGCACATCGAGGTTCGCATGGTCTGCCGGGTCGAAGGCGTTCGGCGCCAGGTTGTCCCAGTTGACGACGCGCAGCAGATCGAACAGCACCTGCAGGCCGTGGCCGCACGCGGCCGCGAGCTGCACGTCGCCGTAGTCGAGGCGCAGGTCGAACTGCTGGCCAGGGGCCAGGATCTGCAACAGCAGGCCGCCGTTGGCCGCCGGGATCACGTACTCCCAGTTCGTGGGGACCGCATCGAGCACGGCCAGCAGGTTGGCGAGGGCGGGCCGCACCGTGCCGTGCACCCAGGCCTGGAGCTCGCCGAGCGTCGGGGTGGTGTCCTTGAACGCGCCCTGGCCGTGGTTCTCGGCCTGCAGGCCGAACGTCCACAAGGAGCCCGGCGTACCGGTCTGCACGAGGCCGGCGCGCTGCAGCAGTTGGTTCAGCTGGCCGTCCGCCTGGATCTCGTCCTGCACCTTCGCCAACAGCGTGACGACACCGAGGAACAGCTTCGCACTGACGCTGTCGCGGTTGATCGCGGCCGCTTCGACCAGCTGGCCTTGCAGGGCGGCGAAGTCCTCGGTGCCGGACAACAAGCTGGTGACGGCGGCGGCGGTGAGGTTGTCGGAGCGCACCCGCTGTTCGGCGCTGATACTGCTGCTCTTGTGGCACGCGGAGGCGACCGTGAGGCACGCCACCAAGGCGGCGACTGTGGTTCGTTTGGTCATGGTTCGGTTGCCTGGGGCAGGGCAGCTCTGATGCGGCGGCCACCACACTTTCGCGATACGGACAGCTCCGCAACCGGACCGACACGAGATCCCCGGATCGCCAGGGTCGACATTCCTTGCCCGCCATGCCCGGGCTCGGCCCGACCTCAGTCGCCAACCACCAGCAATCGGCAGTAGCGGAAGTGCACCTCCAGCAGCAGCGACGCCACGGCCGTGGTGCCTTCGCGTCCACATCGAGCACCGAACTCCCCCACTGGATCCCAACTGCCGCGGCGTTCCCCGGCGCCCTGCTGCGTGGCGAGCAAGGTCTGTTGCAGCTGCCGGGTGGCGGCCGCAAACGGCTCCCCGCCGGCCCGGAAGAGGGCGACCAGGGCGTAGAACGACGCCAACGGATCCTGCAACGGCGCTGCCTGCCAATCCGGCGGCGACGACGGTCGGCCGGCGAGCTCGTCGCAGAGGCTCTGGGCCGCATGCTGGCGCAGCGTGGTGGCCGGCGGCGGCGGCGGCAGCGCGGCGAGGGCGTGCGCCAGTGCTTCGGCAGCGAGGTCCATGGACACCTCGGGCACCGCCTCGTTGTGCGCCCACTGCGCCTGGCCGATCGCACGCAGTGACGCGACGATCATCTCGGCCCACAAGCGCAGCTCCTGATCCGCAGCCGGCCGCGCCACCACCAGCTGGTCGGCCAACGCACCGGTTGCCGCCCGCACGTCCGTCGCCAAGGTCCGGTAGCCCGACAACCGCATGGCCTCCACCATCGCGTAGGTCGCGATCGCGTGGTCCACCGCCCAGTCCGGATCGGCACGGAGCAGGTACCGGCCCTGGCGGTCCTGATTGGCGCGCAGCCACAGCACCGCCTTCTTCAGCGACGCGCGCTGCGGCCCCATGCGCAGCGTCGAGCCATCACCGAGCCCTGCCAGCAGGCAGAGGGCGGTGACACGCAGGTCGGCCTCGGCCTCGCCGCCGCCGGCAACCGCACTCCAGTGCCCGTCCTCCTGCTGCTGCCGCACGAGATGAGGCTCGGTCGCGTCGTCGTCGTGCACCCGCCTGCCCGGCGGCGCCTGCGCGACGCAGGCGGCGAGACAGAGCCAGGACGCGCCGAGCCGTCGCTTCATCGCCGCCAACCAACGCGACGCCCGTCGACCGGGTTCACGCGGCGAGAACGCGCAGCCGGTAGCGCCCGAGCCGCCGGGTCCTCGCCGGCGCGCGCGACCGCTTCGGCTCGTCCGCAGCCGCAACCGCGCGAGCTGCGGAACCTGCCGGCGGGGCGACGTCGGTCACAGGCGCTGCAGTGTCTGGATCGCGGCCTTCTCGTCCGCGGTGGTCCAACCGTCGTCGAGCACCTTCACCAACAGCGCCACCAGCTCGCGCTCCTCCTTCAAGGCAGCCTTGATGCGCGCCGCCTGCGCGTGGCCATGCAGGCCCTGCACGTAGAGCAGCGCGACGTCATCGGCATCACTCGGGTGGCGACGCGCGAGCAGGTCGAAGACCCGGTGGACCCTGCGCAGGTTCGTCTCCATCGCCAGCAGGCACTGGGCGAGCCCCGCTTCGTCCATCGCCAACGTGAGGCCGAGGCCGCCGACGCGGAATCGATTGACCACGAACTCCGGATCCGAGTCGAGATACTCCAGGAACGAGTGTGTGATCGGCTGCAGGCTGCCGTTCGGCATGCCGACCTTGGAGATGGAGAGGCTCTTGTCGAAGCCGGCGAGCCAAGTGAAGGGATCCCACGTGAAGCCGAACTCCTGGTGCCGGATGCCGCTGGGCCAACTCACGCTCGGCGACCCGAAGCTGTAGACGACCCGGCCCTGGATCGCCGCCGGCCCGTCGACCGCGGCGACCGCCTGCAGGGCGTTGCTCACGATCAGGTTGCCCTGGCTGTGCGCGAACACCTGGGAGCGCTTGTGCAGAGGGCTGCGCAGCAGATCGAACAACGTCGCCGCGGCCGGATTGCGTGCGAGTGCCGCGCGAATGGCCCGTTCGGCCGGGACCTGCGGTGTGACGAGCCGGTGGAACGACGCCCGGTGAGCAGCCGAGAGACTGAGCGGCCCGTTGAACTGGTTCTTGTCGGCGAGGCACTGCGCCAGGTCGGCGAAGAAGCTCGAGCTCATGTTGTAGACGCCGACGACGGTGCACATCTGGACCAGCGACAGCGCCAACGCCGACCGGGCATGGTCCACCGGCGTGTTGCCCATCCCGTTGACGAACAGCGCCCGCCGTGCGCGATCGAAGTGGCGCGGAGAACGGCTGGCCTCCGCGTGCACGTAGGTGACGACGTCGCCGTCTGCCTTCGGGAGCTGCGCGCCGCGCAGGTCGATCTGGATCGAGGTCATGGCTCAGGCTCGGTCGGGGTGAAGCACCGCGGGGCACGAATGGACGCAGCTTGGCCCCTGGTGGAGAAGCCGCAGCAGGAGCCGAAGAACGGAGCGGCGCGCACTCCGTGGCAGGCGAGCGCACTGGCCACCAGGACGGGGAGGCGAGGCAGCGGTCCCGGACCGCGTCACCCTCAAGGTCTCCGGCCCGGCCTCGTCCGTCAACGCCCGCGACCTCGGCGTCGGCGCCCCCGCACCCACCCAGGTCGGCTCTCGATCGCCCACGGCGTCCGGCGCGGCGGGGCCGGACGTTCACGGTTCCTGCAACCTTGGCCCCACTCACGCGGTATGCCACGGCGACGCGGATGTCCCAGCCCCTGACCAGCACCGACGCCAGCGCCGCCGTCCCGGTCGACGATGCCACCAGCTTCGGCCGCCAGTTGGTGGCGCTGGCCGGGCCGATGCATGCCTTCCTGCACACCCTCTGTCGCGGCGGCGCGGTGACCGGCGCCAGCGTCGACGACCTGGTCCAGGAGGTGATGGCGCGGGCGTGGCGCTCGCGCACGACGTTCGCCGCCGACAGGGGCACGCTGGACGCCTGGCTGTCGCGCATCACGTTCCGCGTCTACCTGGATCACCGGCGGACGCCGGCCGCATCACCCACCCTGGCCGAGGAGCCCGCGACCTGCGCGCCCGGCCCGCTGGCCCAGGCGGCCGCGCGCGAACAGCTGCAGTGGTTGCTGGGCCGGCTCTCGTCGCGCGAGCGCGGCGTGCTGTTGCGCTTCCACCGCGATGGGCGCTCGGTCGCCGAGCTGGCTGCCGCCGATGCCGTACCGACCGGGACGATCAAGTCGCTGCTGCACCGCGCCCGCGCCCGGTTGTGGGCGGCCTTCCTGCGCGGAGAACAGCCATGAACCCAGTGTTGCCGCCCTTCCTGCAAGAGTCGTTCGACCGCGGCGTCGACCCGCTCGACGACGAGGCCACGCGGGTGTGGTTGCAGCAGCACCCGGAGCACCTGCAGGCCTTCGCCGCGCTGCGGGCGACGCTGCGGGAGGTCGCCGATCTGCCGCCGCAGATGCGTTGGCCGCGGCGGTGGCGACCGCTGTGGTTCCTCGCCGGTGCCGCGGCCTTGCTGGTCGCCGCGTGGCTCGCCGCCTCGTCTCCGGCGGTGACCGTGCTGCCGCGGCCGCTGTTTGCCCCGCGCGCCGCGGTGCTCTCGATCACCACGACCGAACGTATCGCCGACGGCACCCGCGCCTTCGCCTTCGCGACCGTGCAGGGGACCCTGTCGCACAAAGCGAGCACGACGTTCTCGACTTGCTCGACCGGCCGGCAGCTGCCGACGGTCTTCCTGCGCACCACAGTCCGCGAAGAGACGGTCCGGCCATGACGACTGCCACCAAGACGTTCCCATCCCTGTGCCGTGTGTTTGCCACGCTCGCCGCCGGCGCGGTCCTCGCCGGGTTGGCGGCGCCCACGCTCGCCCAGGCGCTGCCTGTGCCCGGCGACGCGCGCATCGTCCGCGTCCACGACCTGCAGCAACTGCTGCAGCGCATCGACTCCGGGTCCACACCGCGGGTGGCAGGCGATGGCGACGCCGATGGCCAGCCGCGCGCCCCGGTGGCGACGCAGCAGCCCGCCCTCGAGTCGGTGGCGACCCTGGTGCGGGCGTTCGTGCGCCCCGAGCTCGCCAGCAACGAGCAGGTGCAGACGCTCGGCGAACGTTGGCTCGTCGTGCTGGGGCGCGCCGAACAGCAGGCGTGGATCGATCGCTTCTTGCAGGCGGCGCACCAGGAACAGCCCGTGGTGGCGCGGCTCCGCGTGGACGTGGTCACGATGCCGGAGGCGTTGTTCCTGATGCAGGTGGCGCCAGCGCTCGCCGAAGGCGACGAGCCAGCGGCGGCGGTGACGGTGTTGCAGCCAGGGGCTGCGACCAGCACCTTCCTCGACCGGCTGCGCACGCATCCCCAGGCCACCGCCGTGCCGACCCAGGTGCCCGCCGCGGGTGTGGCGCTGCAGGCGCTGGTCCCGTGCTCGGTGGCCGCCGTCAACCAGACCGCCTATGTTCGCGACTTCAAGGTCGAGGCCAACCGGGACTCCATGGTCGCGGAGCCGGTCGTCGACGTGGTCCAGGACGGGTTCCTGCTGCGCGCGACGGCTCAGCCCTTCGCGACGGGGCTCGGGGTGGCACTGCACGCGGTGTGGTCGGATCTCACCAAGCCGATCCCGACCTTCACGACGACCCTGGGCATCGGCAGGCCGATCACGATCCAGCTGCCGCAGGTGCAGCAGGTGCAGGTCGAAGCCGCCGTCGAACTGCCGGCGGACAACACCGTGGTGTTGCTGTTGCCAGCGCTGCTCGGCAGGCGCTGCATCGCCGTCCTGCACGTGGAGCAGGTGGCCGCCGACCGACCGAAGGCGCTGGGACGCTGACTGGAAACACGCCTTGCGCCGGCTATGGCAGGAACCGCAAGCTGATAGTGCATTGCTGCAATCAACAGCCCATTCGACGGACTGCACTGCTGATTCGGTGCAGCGTGCCGTCCGCCCGTGCCCGTGACATATGCTTCTTCGGGCGCCTTCGGTATCCTCCCGGGCCCTGCTCCATATCCGAGGGGCAGGCAACCCTGACATCGCCCGCCTTGCGCGGCGCGATTGGAGACGAACATCCATGCGTATTCTCATTGCTACTTCTCTTCTCTTCACCGCGCCGCTGATGGCGCAGGTGTCAGCCGAGGTCGAGCCAAACGACACTGCCGGAGCGGCGCAGGTCGTGGCGCTCGGCTCGCAGGTGAACGGGTCCTTCACCGCCACCGACAGCGTGGACTGGTACGACTTCACCACGGCGGGTGGGTACCTCTCCCTGCAGATCGTCAGTGATACGACGACGTCGCTCGACTCCGTGATGGACATCTTCGACACGTCCGGCACGGTGCTGCTGGCATGGTGCGACGATTCGGCGACCATCTCGTCGGGCACCGGCCACACGTCCTACAGCTCCTACTTCGGCTACGTGCCCGCCGGCAACTACAAGGTCCGCTGCAAGCCCTTCACGGCTGGCACGGCTGCGACCTACCAGTTCAACGTCGGGCTACCTGCATCGAAGCCGTACACGGCCGTCGAGGCCGAGCCGAACGGCACGCTGTTCACGGCGATGGCCGTCGGCGATGGCGCCCAGATCGACGCCAGCATCGGCCCGGTGACGCCGGCCGCGTACACCGATTCGGTCGCGGCCGCGACGGTCGTGGCCTCCAACACGGTCGTGTCGAGCACGACGACGGTCATCACCACGACGGGCCTGACGGCAGGCACGTGGAACGGCGTCGGCTACCTCGTGCGCTTCACGTCGGGGGCCAACAGTGGCCTGCTCCGCAACATCACGGCCAACACGGCGACGACGATCACGACCTCGGCCTGGCCGAGCGCACCGCTGGCGGGCGACACGTTCGAGATCGTGACCAACTCGCCGACGATCTACACGGGCGCCGTCGCCTCGTCCACGACCACGGTCATCACCTGTGCGCCGGACCTGATCACCTCGCTGTTCACGTCGACCAGCAACTCGTGCGCGATCCGCATGACGTCCGGCGCCCTGGCCGGCCTGTCGCGCACGGTCACGGCCAACACCTACACCACCATCACCACGAGTGCCTGGCCCTCGGCGCCGTTGGCGGGCGACACCTTCGTCGTCGTCTCGGGCGGCTCCACGGTCAGCGCTGCGGTGACCACGCCGATCGCCTCGGGCGCCATCAACGCCGGCGACATCGTGCGCTTCACGTCGGGCGCGAACGCGACCCTGACGCGCGTCGTGTCGGCGGTGCTGCCGGGCGCGATCACGTTCACCAGCGGCTTCACCAGCGTTCCGCTGCCGGGCGACACCTTCGAGGTCGACCGTGTCGATGCCGACGTCTACCGCATCGACGTCACGGCGCCGAAGGCCGAGGTCGTCTTCAGCGTCACGGACGGCACGCTGCCCTGGGTCAGCGGCTACTCCTACGAGGTGCTGGACTCGGTCGGCAACCGCATCGTCAGCACCTTCCTCGGCACGGCCCTCGCCGATTCGGGCTCGTTCACCAACCGCGTCTCGTCGTTCCGGGTCTGGCCGACGGGCACCTACTACGTCCGCATCTTCCAGCGCCGCTCGCTGCCGTCGACGTCGACGCCGGTGCTGATGGAAGGCAACTACCGCTTCGAACTGAAGGTCCGTGACATGAACACGCTCGGCACGGTCGCCGAGGCCGAGGCGATCGGCGGCCCGCAGGCGAACAACACGGCCCTGACTGCAGAGCCGATCAACCCGGGCCAGATGGGCACCGGCAACATCACCATCAGCTCGGGGGCGGACCCGGCGGACCTGTGGGGCCCGCTGACGATCCCGTCGGGTGGTGCCTTGATCACGTTCCAGGTGAGCGCGGCCGCCTCGGCCACGCCCCTGACCGACGCCAGCGTCGAACTGCTGCAGTTGACCGATCCGGTTGCCGGCACGCTCGCCGCGCCGTCCACGGTCACCAGCGGCAACATCCTCGAGGCCGCCAACCTGAACCCGCGTGGCGCCTTCAACTTCTCGCTGTCGGGCACCCAGTACTTCCTGCGCGTGCTCAGCCCGGGCACGGGCGCCGGCCAGTCGGGTGACTACAACCTCGAGATCTCGATCACCGACAACCCGACCTACCTCGGGGGCAACTACGTCACGGTTACGTCCAACGCCTCGGGCTGCGGCACGGCTGGTGTGCCGACCATCGCGCGGCTCGGCAGCAATGAAGTGCCGGTCGTCGGACAGACGTTCGTGCAGCGCGTCACCAACCTGAACGGCATCGCCAATCTCGGCCTGATGTTGATCGGCACGTCCGGCATCCTCGGGCCGAGCGGTGCACCGGCCGGTTCGCCGGAGTCGATCTACAACCCGCAGCCGCTCGACCTGACGTTCTTGGGCGCGCCAGGCTGCACCCTGACCGTCAACCCGGAGCTCATCGAGGTGATCATTGGCGACGTGACGGGCACGTACGACTACGTGCTGCCGATCCCCGGCAGCCTCTCGCTGACGGGTGTCACGCTGTTCATGCAGCCGTGCAAGTGGGACTTCGCGTTGAACCCGCTGGGCATCCAGCCGGGCAACTTGTCCCGCATCATCGTCGGCAGCCGCACGTTCTGATTGCGGCATGACGGACCTGGCGTTGTCGGCGAAGGCCGGCACCGTCATCGGCACCGGCGCCCGAGAGGGCGCCGGTTGCGTTTCCGGCGCGGTTGGCATCCCCTCCCAGGTCGCCGGAGCACTGCGCGCCCCGCCCGGTCTCGGTCGCTGCGGGCGCTGGTGTGTTCGCCGGTCGCGAGACGGCCGAAGCCAGGCCGGCATTCGCGGCCAAGGAAGCCATGGTCGGCGGTGCTGCGTAGCCGGCCAGCGGCGGTGGCGCCGGGCTGGCGCTGGCGCCAACGAACAAGTCCCTGGTGCGCCAGAAGAGGAGCAGAGAGCGGCGGGACAGGGGAGGCGGAAGGGCGTAGGCGACAGGCGCCGAGGCACCATAGACCGGTGCGCGAAGGCCACCCGCCCACCGACCCGCAGCAGGCACCGCGCTGCGGACAACCTCAGACAGGCACGCGCACAACGACGTATGGGACGGCCCCCGAAGGGGGTTACACAAACTGAATCGTGCCAACCGGAGACTGCCACCTGCGGACAGTACCCCGAGGTCGCGTCACCAAACCCTGGCACGCCCCAACGTCAGATCCAAGGAGTAGACCGAGATGAAAACCAAGGCGAACCTACAAACCGTGCTCGCGGCGGTTGCCTTGAGCAGCCTTTTCGCATGCAGCAGTTCGAACGGTGCCGCTGGCCTGAGCGCCTATGAGATCGCCGTGGCCAACGGGTTCACCGGTACCGAAGCGGAGTGGCTCGCGTCACTCGACCCCAACAACCCCCTCTACCACGCCGCGAACGTCTCGCCGGAGCAGTGCGCGGTATGCCACAAGGGGTTCGCGCGCGACGGCGCTGATCACCAGGCGGTGTACGACGACTACGTCGACACCTCGATCGACGCGAACATCACGGGCGTCGCCAGCGTCGACAACGGCAACGGCACGTTCACGACGACGATGACCTTCACGCTGACGCAGGACGGTTCGCCGCTCGTCGACGCCAACGGTCTGCCGAGCTTCGCCCAGAAGCGCTTCTACGTCGTGCAGTACGACAGCACGACCCGCACCTACAGCGACGCGACGGACCTCTCGTTCAACGCCAACAACGTGGTCTCGGTCGGCGGCGGCACCTACACGGTGGCGATCACCAACGCGCCGTACGCTCCGGAAGCGACCGACTCCATGGCCTACCTGTACCTGGCCAAGGACGCGCTCGACTCCGGATCCGATTACGAGCTCTATGCCGACGTGACCAACTCCGGCCGCGCCTATGGCGACGCCGGCACCTACGTCTCGACGGCCAACGTGTCGGCCTGTGAGAACTGCCATGGCGCGCCGTACCGCAAGCACGGCTACCGCATGGCCGAGGTCGAGAACCTCGGGGACTTCTCCGCCTGCAAGGCCTGCCACCTCGACGACAAGGCCGGCAGCCACGAAGACTGGCAGCTGCTGGTCGACGATCCGGCGACCTACGCGGCGTTCCACGCCATCACCGCCGCCGGCGGTGCCAGCATCCGCACCCAGATCCTGGCCGACTCCTCGATGGCGGCGCTGTACGCCTACAACCGCACCGTGATGAACGACGTGCACATGTCGCACGCCATGGAGTTCGCCTATCCACAGAGCATGGCGAACTGCGCGACCTGCCACGATGGCCATATCGCGGACATCACCGATGCCTCCAAGATGGTCCTGGGCACCTGCAAGAGCTGCCACCCGGTCACGGGCACCGGCGGCACCAACGCCCACCGCGCGCCTTCCCTGGCGGCGATCTGGGAAGCCGCGGAGGTCACCGTGGTGCACGCCTCGTTGGACATGACGGACAACTCGCTGGACTGCTCGGGCTGCCACGACGGCTCGATCGCGAAGTCGTTCGCCGAGATGCACACCGGCTACGACAGCCTCATCTACGAGTCGGACGGCACCAAGTACGCCGACAACATCACCGCGAGCATCGGCACCGTCACCCAGTCGGGCAACGTGCTGACCATCCCGTTCACGGTGACCGGTAGCACCGCCAGCTACGACTCCGTCGATGTCGTCCCGACCGTGATGGTCTCGTTCTTCGGCTACGACACCAAGGACTTCGTCGTGAGCTGCCACACGCGCGACGCCAACAGCCTGCGCATGGAGTTCGCGATCGGCGCCGCCGACAACGCGCTGTTCACGACCGTCGACGGCGACGGCAGCGACCACACGTTCAGCGTGACGCTGGACTTCAGCGCCTGGGCAGGGTCGCCCACGATCCCGGAGATGATCGCCTCCGGCGTCATCCGTCGCGCGATGATCGCCGTCATGCCGGCGATCGAACACGCGACCGAAGAGACGGACATCGCGTTGAACGCCGTGTCCCAGGTCTTCGACCTCGACAGCGGCCTGGCCGATCCGAGCTTCTACGAGCCGATCGTCGACGTCGCCAAGTGCAACAAGTGCCACGACGCCCTGGCGACGACCTTCCACTCGGCCGACCGCGGCGGTGACGTGGCCGTGTGCCGCATGTGCCACGTCGGCACGTCGGGTGGTTCGCACCTCGAGCTGCAGTCGCGCTCGATCGACTCCTACGTGCACGCGGTGCACTCGTTCCAGCTCTTCGACCCGGCCGACATCGACTACAACGATCCGGTCGCGGCGCTCGAGGCCGAGGAACACGTCGCGCACCAGTTCCCGAACTTCACGCGACTGAACTGCCAGTCGTGTCACGTCGACGCCACGTCGACGCGCGTCAGCTACAACGTGCCTGACCAGTCGAAGTCGATGCCGGGCGTGCTGTCCGGAACCGACGCCGTCCCAGGCCGTGCCATCGGCGCGATCCCTGCCGTCGTCACCGGCCCCGCAGCCCGTGCGTGTGGTGGCTGCCACCGCGCCGACTTCATCAACACCGACGACGCCAACGGCCTCGTCTCCTTCATGCTGCACACGAAGACGAACGGCTTCGCAGTGGAGAATGCTACGGGCGTGTTCAACATCGCGTTGTACACGATCATGGCCTACTTCTACTGAGGCCGCGCGAGCCACGGCCTTCGCCCGCCGGGTTGGAGCCGACGCCCGCAACGGGCGCGGCTCAACGGCGACGAGCGGGGCCGATCTGCCGTTCCATCGCTCGGGCACGGCCGCAGGCCGATGCGGAACTACTGAGCCCGAGCACTGGGAATCCGCTCCGTGGCCTGCCCGAGCAGGTCTCGCTCCAGCAGCCAGCCGCCGCGGGGCGACGCGCCGACTTGCAGCGGTCGCGCCCACTGCCGCCGACCCCGCCCTTGGAACAGCCGCTGCCTGGTGTCGCCGATCGGGTGCGTGCGGCAGTCCATCGACGCCTGCGGGCCGTGCCCGGTGGCGCCTGCCGACAGCAGAAGCCGGGCTGCGAGCGCGACGACGGCGGCGAAGCGCCTAGAAGGTGCCGACCACGAACGAGAGGCCGTTCGACGTGAGGATGTTGGTGATCGCGCCCGAGGAGCCCAACTCGATCGACGCGACCTGCACGAATGCCGCCAGCGAAATCAGCGCCGGCGAGTTCGGCAAGGGCACGGTCACCGACACGGTCCCCCCTACCGGCAGCGCGAGGTCGAACAGCATGTCGGCGCTGACCAAGAGGTCGCAGCCCACCTGCCCCGCCGGATGCACGCTCGACAAGGGAATCGAAGCGCTTGCAGAGCCGATCATCCGCGCAGCGATTGAGGCAGCCGGGAAACCACTCGATGCCATCGAGAACGTGTTTCCGATCACGGGGTTCGTAATCGACCCGAGCTGCAAAGTCCCACCAGTCCCGGTGCAGGCATTCCCGTACGCCGACACGGTGGCCGGACATCCGGCTGCAAACCGCGCAACTCGATTGCGCGGGCTGCCAGCAGCAGCGGTGAAACTGCCGCCCGCCACGATGTCCCCGACGTTGGTCAGTGCCAGGGCCGCCACTGCCTCGGTGCCGAACAGCGGGGCACGATCGAGGCCGCTTCCCACCGGCCCCCAGTTGGCGC
>JAEUHT010000091.1 GCA_016793265.1 Planctomycetota bacterium | reverse complement strand
GTAGCTGGCCGGCCCGGGCGAATCTGCGCCGCACCAGCCCCCTCGCCGCCGGGCCTACTTGTCGACGTTCGCCGCCAGGATGCGCGTCGACTCGAAGCGCTGGCTCAGGACCCACCGCCCCACTGGCGTGGTCGGGTCGCCGCTGCACCCGGCAGGAATTCTCGAATCCCGAAACCGCGGCCGCCGCCCCTGGGGATCGACGCCGCCCAGATCGTCCCCGGACCCGGCGATCCGCGCCTGCCCCACCATTCGAAGCCTGGCGCCGCGGCGCCAGGCAACTTCGGGTCCCCGGGGACCGAGGCCGCTCCGAGTCCGCTCGGGGCGGCCTCCTTTCTTCGCCGCCGTCGCCCCGCGCCAGCGCCGTTCTTGTCGCAGGCTTGCCATGCGCTTGCCGGCCGCGTGCGATGGTCGCGCCATGCTGCGTGCCCTCGTCGCCCCCCTGTTGCCGTTCCTGCTCACGCTGCCGCTCGCCGCCCAGTCGCCGCGCCTCGACACCAGCCGCCCGCTCGGCGCCGGACTGCTGAAGCTGCCCAAGGAAGACGACTGCTTCGGCTTCGTCGTCTTCGGCGACCGCACCGGCGGCCCCGCCGAGGGCATCAAGGTGCTGGCGCAGGCGGTGACCGACACCAACCTGCTCGACCCCGACCTGGTGATGACGGTCGGCGACCTCGTGCAGGGCTACAACGGCGCCGAGCTGTGGCGCACGCAGGCCGCCGAGTTCAAGGACACGATGGCGAAGCTGCGCATGCCGTGGTTCCCGGTCGCCGGCAACCACGACGTCTACTGGCGCGGCGCCGGCAAGCCGGTCGGCGAACACGAACACGACTTCGAGACCACGTTCGGGCCGCTGTGGTACGCGGTCGAGCACAAACACTGCTGGTTCGTCGCGCTCTACAGCGACGAGGGCGACCCGGCGACCGGCGAGAAGAACTTCCGCAAGCCCGAGTGCCAGCGCATGAGCGAAGCGCAGTTCACGTGGCTGGCGGCGACGCTGCAGAAGGCCAAGGGCGCGCGGCACGTGTTCGTCTTCCTGCACCACCCGCGCTGGCTCGCCCAGTACGGCGACGACTGGCAGCGGGTGCACGCGCTGCTGGCCAGGAACGGCAACGTCAGCGCCGTGTTCGCCGGGCACATCCACCACATGCGCTTCGACGGCAAGCAGGACGGCATCGAGTACTACACGGTGGCCTCGGTCGGCGCCGAGCTCGGCATGGAGGCGCCACAGGTCGGCTTCCTGCACCAGTTCCACGTCGTCACCGTGCGGCCCGAGGGCTTCACGGTCGCGGCGCTGCCGGTCGGCGCCACCATCGACCCGCAGCGCATCACCGGCGAGCTGACCGAGGACGCGATCGCGCTCCGCGAACGACAGCGGCTCGAGGTGAAGGGCTTCGTCGCCCAAGGTGCGGCACCGGCGATCTCGGTCGACGGTGCCGTCGACGGCATCGTGACGCTGCGTTGCGACAACCCGGCGCGGCGGGCGATCGAGGTGCAGCTGCTGCCGCGCGGCGACGGATACGAGTTCGCGCCAGACCACCAGCATGCGGTGATCGCACCGGGCGGCACCGCCGAGGTCACGTTCGCGGTGCGGCGCGCCGCCAGCCCGACGCCGTTCGTGCTGCCGCAGGTCGAACGGCGCTGCGACTACCTCGCCGCCGATCGCCGCGTCGCCTTGCCGAGCCGGCTCGACGAACTCGAACTGCCGCCGCCGGCGGCGCTCGGCCGGGACGAGGCGCCGTTCGAAGGCGCCCTGCAGCTCGACGGCACCGGCGCCTGCGTCACGGTGCCGGCCCAGGCCCTCGTGCTGCCGGACGGGCCGTTCACGCTCGAATGCTGGCTGCGCGGCGACGACTTCACCGGCCGCCGCGGGCTGATCGCCAAGACCGAGAACAGCGAGTACGCGCTGTTCGGCAGCGACGGCGGGCTCGACTTCTCGGTGTGGCTCGGCGACGGCTACGTGTCGGCGCGCACGAAGTCCGCGGTGCTGACGCCGGGCGGCTGGCACCACGTGGCGGGTGTCTTCGACGGCAACGAGGTGCGCTGCTACCTCGACGGCCGCCTGCTGGCCGCGACGCACGGCAAGGGCAAGCGCAAGACCAACGAGCTGCCGCTGGTGATCGGCGCCGACCCCGACCGCACCGGCAAACCGGGCTCGTTCGTCACCGGCGCCATCGACGAGGTGCGGCTGTCGACGGTCGCCCGCTACGTCGGCAAGGGCTTCGAACCGGCCCGCTGCCACGAGAGCGACGCCGACACCGTGCTGCTGCTGCACCTCGACCGCGACTTCGGCCCCTGGGCCGCCGACAGCTCCGGCCACGGCAACCACGGCCGCCGGGTCGGGACTGCGCACTGCACTGTGGAGCGCCGCGACGCCGCGCGCTAACACATGCGGATGGCCAAGCCGGCTCCCGCCCGTTCGTCACCGAAGCACCGCTCCACTGCCGCTCAGAAGGCGAAGAGCAAGCCGGCCCCGAAGGCCAAGCCGCTGACGGCGCGCAACTGCGATCGCCACGTGCTCTACCAGCGTTCGGTGCAGGCGCCGGAGACCGACGCGCGCTTCTACTCACGCTGGTTCACCAAGTACACCGGCCGGCCGCTGCGTCTGCTGCGCGAGGACTTCTGCGGCACCGCCGTGCTGGCGACCCACTTCGTCAAGCTGCACCCCGAGAACCGCGCCATCGGCGTCGACCTGCACTGGCCGACGCTGGCCTGGGGCCGCATCCACAACGTGCGCCCGCTGTTGAACCAGGAGCAGCAGTCGCGGCTCACGCTGCTGCAGAAGAACGTGCTCGACGTGCGCCGCCCGCTAGCCGACGCGATCCTGGCGCTCAACTTCAGCTACTCGGTGTTCAAGCAGCGGCGGCAGCTCGCCGCCTACATCAAGAACTGCTTCCGCTCGCTCAAGCCGGGCGGGATCCTGTTCCTCGACGCCTGGGGCGGCCCCGACGTGCTGCAGCACAAGACCGACAAGACGCGGCACAAGGGCTTCACCTACGAGTGGGAGCAGCGCCGGTTCGACCCGATCAGCCACGACATCGAGTGCGCCATCCACTTCTCGTTCCCGGACGGCTCGCGGCTGCGCGACGCCTTCGTCTACGAGTGGCGGCTGTGGACGCTGGCCGAGCTGCGCGAGCTGTTCGTCGAGGCCGGCTTCGTGGACGTGCACGTGTTGTGGGAAGGCACGGACCGGGCGAGCGGCGGTGGCAATGGGGTCTTCCGCCGCAAGGAGGTGGGTGACATGGACGAAGCCTGGATCAGCATCGTGGTCGGCAAGAAGCCGGGCTGAGTTCCGCGTGCTCCGGCAGCGGGCCGGCGGCGATTTCCCCCACCGCAGCCGGCGGTGCAGCGCCTGGCGACGACGCCATGGCACCGCAAGGACGTGGCACCGCGCCCCGCCCGCCACCATGGGCCCTGCGCTCTCTTGCGCGGACCACGACCGCTCTCAACAATGCTTGCCCCTGATGGGCGATCCCAACGCCCACCCCTCTGCATATGAACGAACTCGTGATCCTCGGCGCCGGCAAGATCGGGCGCATGGTCTGCCACCTGATGGCCTCCTGCGGTGACTACACGGTCCGCCTCGGCGACGTCGCGGAGGCCCCGGTCCACCAGATGGCCAAGAAGTACCGCAACGTCAGCGGCCGCGTCGTCGACTTCGCCGACCAGAGGAGCCTCGACGACATCCTGAAGGGCGCCTGGGCCGTCATCAGCTGTGCGCCGTTCCACTGCAATCCGCTGATCGCCGAGCGGTCGAAGGCGCTCGGCGTGCACTACTTCGACCTCACCGAGGACGTCAGCGTCACCAACCAGGTCAAGAAGCTCGCCGAAGGCGCCAAGACGCTGTTCGCGCCGCAGTGTGGCCTGGCCCCCGGCTTCATCACCATCACGGCCAACCACCTGAGGAAGTCGATGACCGAGGTCAGCGACCTGCGCCTGCGCGTCGGCGCCTTGCCGCGCTTCCCGTCCAACCGGCTCAAGTACAACCTGACCTGGAGCACCGAGGGGCTCATCAACGAGTACTGCCACCCGTGCGAGGCAGTGCTGAACGGCCAGCTCACCACGGTGCCGCCGCTGGAGCAGGTCGAGCACCTGACCATCGACGGCGTCGAGTACGAGGCGTTCAACACCTCGGGCGGTCTCGGCACGCTGGCGATCACGCTGAAGGACCGCGTGCGCAACGTCAACTACAAGACGATCCGCTACCCGGGCCACTGCGACCTGATGAAGTTCCTGCTGCACGACCTGCAGATGCAGGAGGCGCAGGGCCAGCTCAAGGACATCTTCGAACGCAGCCTGCCGGCGACCGAGCAGGACCAGATCGTGATCTTCGTCAGCGCCACCGGCAAGGTCGGCGGCCGCCTGACCGAACGCACCTACGCCAAGACGATCTACCACCAGGACATCGACGGCGAGAACTGGAGCGGCATCCAGATCACGACCGCGGCCGGCGTCACCGCCATCGTCGACCTGCTGCGCGCGGGCAAGCTGCCGCAGAGCGGTTTCCTGAAGATGGAGACGGTCGACTACGAGCAGTTCCTGCAGAACCGCTTCGGCAAGTACTACGCCTGATCGCGCCGGGTCGGGATTGGGCCTGATCGGCCGCGAGGCCGCGCCCCCCGTCAGTGGGCGCGCGCGCCCGGTTCCGCCGCCTCGACCTTCGGCGGGTGGAACATCAGCGCCAGCAGCACCGCGGCGCCGAGCGCCATGACCGTCGGCCACAAGAACAGCGCCGGGTAGTCGACCTTGCCGTCGGCGCCCGTGTAGTGGTCGGTCAGCGGCACGAACAACCACTTCGCGGCGAGGTCGCCGAGGCCGAGGATCAAGAGGTTGAACAGGCCCTGCGCGCTCGTTCGCACGTCCTTCGGGAAGTAGACGTCGATGAAGATGTAGACGGTGGCGAAGAAGAACGCGTAGCAGATGCCGTGCAGCACCTGCACCAGCACGATCAGCGAGTGGTCGCGGCAGAAGGCGAACACCGCGAAGCGCGCGGCGTGGCCGAGGATGCCGACGATCATGGTCGTGCGCCACCCGAGCTTCTTCAGCGCGAGGCCGAGCACCGCCATCGTCAGCACCTCGGCGACCTGGCCGATGCTCATCACCGGCATGATGTCGCCCGGCGCGAAGCCGATCTTCTCGAGGTACGGATACGTCATCACGAAGTAGCCGTTGTGGATGGTGGCGTCGATCAGCGTGGCGGCGAACAACACGGCGATGAACGGCTTCTTCAGGAACGCCGCCGCCTTGGCCCAGGCGAGGTGATCGCCGCCGGTCGCCGGCTTCGGCGGCGTGTGCGGCAGCGTCAGGCTGAAGGCCGCCAGCAGCAGCGAAGCCACGCCGGCGACCAGGAACACCGACCGCTGCGCCGCCAACAGCTCTGCCTCGGCCACGCCGCCGAGGATGAAGTAGAGCGGCCAGGCGGCAGCGATCCAGCCGACGGTGCCGCCCATGCGCACGAGGCCGAACTCCTTCTTCGGGTCGGTCAGGTTGGCGAAGGCGAGCGAGTTGGTGATCGAGATCGTCGGCACGTAGACCAACGAATGCACGAGCATCAGCACAAAGAACGGCGCGAACGAGGTGGTGAACCAGAGCCCGATCAGGGCGAGGCCGCCGACCAGGTGGCTGGCGGCGAGGAACCGTTCGGCGGCGAAGGTGCGATCGGCGAACTGGTTGCTGAAGAAGATGCCGACGGTCGAAGCGATCGCGAAGCAGCTGCCGATCAGCGCCTGCTCGGTGCTGCTGAAGCCGAGCCCCGGCATGATGCCGAACAGCGGCGGCAGCCACGCCCCCCAGATGAAGAACTGGAGGACCATCATCACGAACAACTTCCAGCGGTGGTTCATCGGCAGCGCCTTGGCTTCGAGAGGGGCGCGCCGAGCGTAGGCAGCGGCGAAGGGCCGGGGAAGCGTGCGGCGCTGATTGCCGCGGCTAACGCAGCGGCGCCACGTGACGGCGCACGAGCTCGGGGATCATCCACAAGCAGTCGACGTGAATGCCGGGCGTCGCCTCGTCGAAGCTGTAGAGGTGGAAGCCGCGCCGATGGCACTCGGCGGCGATCGGCACGCCGCGCTCGGTGTAGCCGCGGCCGAGTTCGCGCCGGCCCGCGACGCTCGCCAGCACGAGGTCGGCGCATTCGGCGGTCGACGCGTAGTCGGTCTGGTAGCCGCCGTGCACGAGCACGAAGGTCTTGTCGCCACGCGCCGCCGCCTGGGCGAAGCGCAGGAAGTCGACCATCTGCGCGGCGTCCGGCGCCCGCACGTCCTGGGCCACCACCGAGGCGTAGATCGAGTCGGCCGACACCAGCGCGTCGATACGTTCGAAGAACTCGGGCACGCGCAGCAGCTCGCGCACGGCGCCGTAGCCGGCGCTGAAGAACGTGATCAGCACCGGGCCGAAGTGCACCTCGCGGCCAGAGCGCGCGCTGAGTTCTCGTTCGCCGGCGGCGAGCAGCGTGCGGAAGGCAGCGGGGTCCCGGTAGGGCTCGCCGAACGCGCCCGAGCGGCCGGACAGCGTCGAGGCGATCAGTACGCCGGGGCGCCCCATGCGCATGAAGTTCTCCTCGGCGATGGTGAGGCCGCCTTGGAAGTGCACGGCCAGCGGCACGCGGCCGTCGGCGGCCGGCACGAAGCCCTGCGGCACGAACAGCTGGGCCAGCGGCAGGCCGATACGTTCGCCGCGCGCGAGCCGCTCGAGGTCGGCGAGCATCGGCGCCGGACGCGGCGGTGCTGCCCCGGGCGCGGGGACCGGCGGCGGTGGCGCGGCGCGGCAGGCCACGAGCGCGAGCAGGGCCGCGACGCCAGGCCGGCCGCGGCGCCTCACCGCCCGTGCTCCGCTTCGCTCGCGAGCTCGGCGCCGAGGCCCGGCAGCCACGCGAGGTCCATGCCATCGCCGGCGTCGCCGGCCGCCGCCCGCAGCGCCTGCATCGTCGTCGCCTCGACGCAGAACGCCGCTGGCACGATCAGCGCGCGCGAACGGCCCATGCCCTTGAGCTTCGTCAGCACCGTCGCCAACGACGGCTCCCCTTCGGCGCACGCGACGGCGATGTTGGCGAACATGCTGCGGCGCTTGAGCACCTTCTTCTGCTCGTGTTCGAACCAGACCAGCTTGTCGGCCTCGCTGGTGCCCTTCGGCAGCACGACGATCGTGGTGCCGCCGAACGGACCGCCGGCGAGCGGGATGCCGGCGCCGCTGGCGAACGACTTCGCCGGCCACGGGCCGTCGCCGCCGACCGTGAGCAGCATGGTCTCGCCGGCGCCGGCCGCAGCGCCCGGTGCCAGCGCCACCGCCGCGACGCCGCGCCGCCGCAGCGACGCCACGTGCAGCTGCTGCCATTCCCGCGCGCGCGGCGTGTCGACGACGAGCTGCAGTGAACGCACCGCGTCGCCCGCCGCCGGCGCCACCGGCAAGCCGAGCCGGGCGCCGATCTCGGCGGCGACGCTCGCCGTGCGCAGGTCGGCGATCGTCGTGGTGAGGCCCACCTTCTGGTAATCGGCGGCGACCTTCTGCAGGCGCGCGTCCTCCGGAGCCGCGGCGAGCAGATGCAGCGACTTCGCCAGCGGCTTCAGGTCCGGCAGCGCCTCCATGCCGAGCCGCTTGAGGTCGTTGGGCTCGATGGCGACGTAGTCGGCCGCGAGCCACTCGCCGTAGAGCGAAGCCCACAACACCACCGCCCCGCCGTCGCCGGCACCGGCGATCACGACGCGCTTCGCGTCGGCGCCACCGCGGCGTGTGACGTACTCGACGATCGCCGTGAGGCCGCTGGCGACGCGCGAGTAGTCGGCGCGATAGCCGTCGCCGAACGCGTAGCGGCCACCGAGCGCCAGGTCCGGCTGCAGCTCGGGGAACGGCGCCTCGACGACGACGACCGCGGCCTGCTCACCCACCAGCGCCCGCCACGTCGCCATCGCGTCGTCGGTGCGCGTCGTGCGATCGGGCAGCCACACCAAGAGCGGCCAGTTCTCGCCCTGCGCCGGCAGTTCGAGGCGGTAGCGCAGCTCGGCCGGCACCTCGACCGCGTGGTTGCCATCGTGGAAGTTGCGCGCCAGCGTGCG
>JAEUHT010000039.1 GCA_016793265.1 Planctomycetota bacterium | reverse complement strand
GCTCGCGCAGCGGCCGATCGTCGCGCGTTCGTTGCCGTGGCCGGTGCGGGCGCGGCGGTTCGTGGCCAGGCACCGCGTCGCCACCGCGGCGGCCGCGGCGGCGGTGTTCGTGCTCATGCTGGTGCCGCCGGTGTTGTGGTGGCAGCAGCGGCGCGCCAACGACGCGCTGGCGATCGAGGCGCAGCGCGCCGACCGCAGCACCGCGGCGACGCTCGACGCCATCGACAGCCTGCTCACCAACGTGGCGATGGAGAAGCTGCGCAACCTGCCGGCCGTGCAGGCCGTGGCCGCCGGCCTGCTCGACGACGCGCTGCAGCAGTTCGAACGGCTGGCCGGCGACGAGCGCCACGCGGCGCGCGTGTCCGAGCTGCACCGACGCACGCTCTACGACGTCGCGGTGCTGGCGACCATGCGCGGCGACAACGACAAGGCGCGGGGGGCGCTCGACCGGCTCGACACCCTGCTGGTCGGCGCCGCCACGCCGGCGACCCGGCTGCAGGTGGCGCGCAGCATGCGGCTTCTGGCGTGGATCGACCTGCGCGAAGGGCGCATCGAGCAATGCGCCGAGCGCCTCGGGCCGGTGCGGCAGTCGCTCACGGCGCTGGCCGCCGGGCCGGTCGGCCGTGCGGCACGGCGGGAGCTGGCGAGTCTCGTCGACCTCGAGGGCGGCCTCGCCGAGCAGCGTGGGGACCGGGCGTCGATGCAGCGCCTCGCCCGCGAACGGATCGAGCTGCTGGAGCAGCTCGACGGGGCGCGGCCGAGCGTGTCGTTGCTCTACGCCCGCATGGCGCTCGGCGCCATCCTGCGCGACGCCGGCGACCCCGAAGCCGCGCGGCCGCTGCTCGAACAGGCGGTCGAGCAGGTGGCGGCGTGCGGGTTGCCGGAGGTCGGCTGGCCGGTGCCGCGGCTGGTGCTGGCCATGGCGCGCCACGAGCTCGCTTCGCTCGAACACGACGAACGCCACGACGAGCTGGTGCTGCGGCACGGGGAGCTGTCGCGGCGCTTGTTCGACGATCTCGTACGCGACTACCCTGACGACCTGTCGCTGCGCCGCCATCGTGGGCGCACCTGCAACCTGGTGGCATCGTCGCTGCAGCGCCTCGGCCGGGCCGGCGAAGGCCGCGTGCTGCTCGAGGTCGCCATCAACGACCAGCGCCACGTGCTGCAGCGCGCGCCCGCCGACGTCGCCGCAGCGCGCCAGCTCGCCCAGCACTACCGCAGCCTGCTGGTCGCGCTGCGCAGCCTCGAAGACTGGCCGGCGCTGGAGACCGCCGCGCGCACGCTCGGCACCATGGCAGGTGGTCAGAACCAGGGGCGCGCCGCGCGCGACCTGCTGCGCTGCGCCGCGCACGCCGCTGGCGAACGCGGCCGCCAGCTCGCCGACGAGGCGATCGGTCTGCTCGCCGCCGCCGTGCAGGACGGCTTCCGGCTCGACGCCGACGACGCCGTCTACGCGCCGCTGCGCCGCGATGCGCGCTTCGTGGCGCTCACGGCGGGCCGGCCGCAATGACCCCGCGTGCTCACTGGCCGATGCGGATCGACAGCGCGTTGCTGAGCGAGCCGAGGCCGTTCAGGAACAGGCCGTTCGGGTCGAGCACGAGGTATTGGAAGTGCAACGTCGCGCCGGCCAGCGTCGGCGTCGCCGGCACCGGCAGCGGCGTATCGGCGGCGCCGAGGCCGTCGAGCAGCACGGGCGACATCAGCGTCCACGGCGGCGACACCAGGATGCGGCAGGAACCGATCTGGATCTGCGTCGGCGACGGGCCGACGTTGGCGACGGCGATCGAGAACGGCAGGCCGTTGCCGACGTGCAGCTGGAAGCCGCTGTTGCCGAGCTGCGGCAGGCCGGTGGCGCTGATCGCCGGCACGTGGTTCGCCGTGCCGGCGCAACCGAGGCCGTAGGTGTTGGTCGAGGCGACCACCGGCGCGATGGTGATGCGCCACGGCTCCTTGCCGGTGATGCCGTCGTTGCACCAGAACCACGTCTCACCGCCCGCCTGCGCGAAGCCGCCGATGTCGGCGGCGCCGCTGCCGGCCCACGGCCCGATCTTGCCGACCTGGGTGGTGCCGACCGCGCTGCCGTCGCTGACCCAGACCTGCAGGCCGTCGTTGCCGTCGCAGCCGGCGAAGACGACCTCGGTGCCGGGTGCCGCGCGGCCGCAGCGTGCCGCTGACGACGCCGCTCGCCGCCCCCGGGTAGATGTCGCGCACGAGGGTCAGCGTCAGGCCGTCGCTGGTCCACAGCTCGCGGCCGTGATCGGGGTGCTCGGCGGTGAACCAGGCGGTGTCGCCGATGGCGACGAGGTCCTGGATGTTGCTGCCGGTGTTGCCGGGCGTGATCTCCCCGACGAGCTGGGTGCCGGCGGCGGTGCCGTCGCTGCGCCACAGCTCCTGGCCCTGGCCCTGGGCGCTGGCGGCGAACAGCAGCGTGCCGTTCTGCAGGCGCACGAGCTGCTGCGGGTTGCCGTAGCCGGCGCCCGGCCAGATGTCGGCGACCAGGTGGGTGCCGGTGGGCGTGCCGTCGGTGACCCACAGCTCCCTGCCGTTGGCCGTGGTGTAGGCGCTGACGAAGGTCTGGCTGCCGGCGGCGAGGAAGCTCTCCGGCGACGAGCCCGTGTTGCCCGGGGCGAGGTCGATCACCTGCGTGCCGGCGGCGGTGCCGTCCGAGGCCACGAGTTCGTTGCCGGTGGTCGGGGTGTAGGCGTTGAACACCACGCGCGTCGGCCCGCAGGCGGTGAAGCCGTCCGGCATGGAGTTGCCCGCGCCGGCGTGCAGGTCCGCCACCAGGTGGCTGCCGGCGAGCGTGCCATCCGAGACGAACGGCTCGAAGCCGGTGTTGAGCGGGCGGGCGCTGAACCAGAGCCGGCCGTTGGCGACGTGCAGTTCGGCTGGCTGCGAGCTGCCGCCGGCCAGCAGGTCGATCGCGGAGCAGCCGGCCTGGGTGCCGTCGCTGCGCAGCAGCTCGTAGCCGGCGACGGCGTCGTAGCCGTTCAGGTAGGCGACGCCGTTCATGCTCACCAGCGAGTCGAAGTAGTTCGAGGCGGAGCCGAAACTCAGCGGCAACGTGCCCGCGGTGGTGCCGTCGCTGCGCCAGAGGCCATAGCCGGTCGGCGTGCTGGCGCGGAACAGCACGCCGTTCGGCGTGTCGGTGAACAGCGCCGGGCTCGAGTCGCCTTGTGGCGGCGCCAGGTCGGCGACCACGCCGGTGCCGGCGGCGGTGCCGTCGCTGACGAACAGCTCGGCGCCGATCAGGTTGTCGTAGGCGCGGTAGAAGGCGCGGTTGCCGACCTTGGCGAGGTACTGCGGGTTCGACGAAGCCGTCGGGGTCGGCGAGTCGGCGATCATGTGCGTGCCGGCGGCGGTGCCATCGGTGAACCACAGTTCGGTGCCGGTGTTCGGCGTCGTCGCCGCGAAGACGGTGCCGCCCAGCGCAGCCCGCAGCGAACTCGGGTTCGAGCTCGGTGTGCCGGGATAGAGGTCGACCAGGAGGCCGGTGCCGGCGACGGTGCCGTCGGTGACGAAGAGCTCGTAGCCGTTCGTGGTGGTGTAGGCGTTGAAGACGGCGCGCGACGGCGAAACGGGCGTGAAGGCCGTGGCGAAGCAGCCCGCGGTCCCCGGTTCGAGGTCACCGAGGCGGAAGGTGCCGTTGGCGGTGCCGTCGCTGACCCACGGTTCGCTGCCGGTGCCGGTGCCGTCATCACACGAGAACAGCGCGCGGGCCCCCAGCGTGCTGAGCGAGGTGTAGCTCGGCGCCGAGGAGCCCGGGATCAGGTCGACCACCAGGTGGGTGCCGGCGACGGTGCCGTCGCTGACGTGCAGCTCGTGTCCGGTGCCCGGCTGGCCGGCGCCGACGAAGTAGACCCCGGTGCTGCTGCCGACCATGGTGGACACCGAGCTGTACGCCGGGCCCGGGTTGAGGTCGGCCACCATGCTGGTGCCGGCGAGCGTGCCGTCACAGCGCCAGAGCTCGGACCCGGCACCTGGCGACGTGGCGAAGAAGAAGAGCGCACCGCCGCCGGCGGTCAGCAGGCTCGGGTTCGAGCCGTTGGTGCCGGGGTAGATGTCGAGCCACAGCGTGGTGCCGGCGACGGTGCCATCACTGCGCCAGAGCTCGGTGCCGCTGGCGGCGTCGTAGCTGGTGAACCAGACGCAGTCGTCGAAGGCGACCAGCGCGCCCGGAGCCCCGCCGGTCGGGCCCGGCATGCCGTCCCGCAGCAGGATGGTGCCGGCGGCGGTGCCGTCCGAGCGCCAGAGTTCGTTGCCGATGCCCGGCACGGTGGCGGTGAAGAACACGTGGTTGCCGGCGGCGGTCAGCAGGTTCGGGCTGGATGGCGCGGTGCCCGGGTTGAGGTCCTTCAGCAGGTAGGTGCCGTTGAGGGTGCCATCCGAGCGCCAGAGCTCCTGGCCGTGCGCACCCGACGCCGCGAAGATGGCGACGCCGTTGAGGTCGACGATCTGGGTCGGGAAGCTGCTGGGCTGGCCGCTCGGTGGCATCAGGTCGTGCACCAGGATCTGGGCGGGCAGCACAGCGGCGAGCGAGAGCAGGGCGAGCAGGTTGAGGCGGGCTGAGTGCATGGCGGTTGCCCGCAGGAGCGTCGCGGGGGCGCGGATCTCACGCGGCCGGCGAAAAAAACCCGTGGCCGCGCGGGCCATGCGGTGCCGGGAATCCCCGCCGCAACGGCGCCGGTTTCCGGATTGCCTCCCGCATGCCATCGTCCCTCCGTCTTGCCGCGCGCACCTTCCCGGCGCGCGTCGCCGACCTCGGCTTCACCGCCGAGCTGCCGGCCGATTGGGTCAGCCACGAACTGCCGGCCGAAGACCACGACATCGCCGATCCGACGGTGTTCGTGCCGCTGGCCGTGGTGACGGCGCCGCACGCCGCCCTGGTGTTCACGTTCGGCGGCCGCCCGGCCTACGCGGACGGCACGCTGCACGATTGGGCGCATCACCTGCTGCAGCACCACGGCCTGACCCCGCGCGCGATCGGCCGCGGCGTGGTCGCCGGCGTGCCCGCGGTCAGCGGCGAAGCGACGATGACGTCCGAGCTCGGCCCGATGCTCACGCGGTTCGCCTTCTTCGAAGACGGCGGCCGGCTCGTGCAACTGTCGCTGACGGCGCCCGAGCTGCTGGCCGACGCCGTGCAGCAGGCCTGGTTCACGCTGCTGCGCACGTTCGTGCTGACGACGCCGCGCGGCTCGCGGTTCGGGTTCGAAGGGCACCCCGACGAGGTCGTGCCACCGGCGCCACCGACCCCGGCGCCGATCGCCGCCGCCGCTCCGGCCCCGGCGCCCGTTGCGGCGCCACCGCGAGAGAAGACGACGTTCGCCGACTTTGCGCTCGCCGCCGACCTGGGCTCGCTCGACCCCGGGCAACGCATCAACCAGAACCTGCGCGAGCGCGGCGTCGGCCTGGTGCCGAACGTCACCGCTTACGACGAGCAGGAGCGCTTCGCCATCGTCGCCGCCGGCGCCATCGTCGCCAGCCTGCGCGTGCCGTTCGGCTGGCACGCCATCGACGACGGCCGCCGCCTGCTCGTATTCGAGCCGGGCGGCAAGGTGCAGCTGCACTTCGATCGCCTGCGGCGCGAGGGGCGCGACGACGCGGCCGTGCTCGACGACCTCGCGGCGGGGCTGCGGCAGGAGGACGCGGCGCTGCAGTTCGTGCCGATCACGCACGACGGCGGGCCAGGCCTTGCGGTGTGTGGCATGCGCGATGGCGACCAGGCGCTCGAACAGCGCCACCTGCTGGTGCCGGCCGGCCGCGACCACGTGCTGCGCCTGCGCGTGACGGCGACGCCGGATGCGGCCGTCGACGCCAACCAGCTCGCCGCGCTGATGCTGGCCAGCGTCGAGTGTGTCGCCACGGACGGACCCGAATCACCGCCCGCAGCCGAAGCGAGCGCCGTCGAGCCCGAGCCGGAGGTCGGCGCGGCGCCCGGCGCACGGGCTGCGGCCCCGCCGGAGTGGTGGCGCCGCGCTGGCGAGCACGAGGCCGCCGGGCGCCTGCAGGAGGCCGAAGCCACGATCCGCCGCGCCGTCGACCACCTCGGCTTCGCGGCCTCGATCGCCGAACTCTACCGCCAGCGCATGCTGCGCCTGCAGGCCGCCGGCGACACGAACGGGGCCGACGACGCGTTTCACCGCGCCACCGCGGCGATGAGCGATTACGCGAGCATGGCGACCAGCGGCGGCGAAGGCATGGCGCTGTCGCTCGAACGCGACGACTTCCGCGCCCAGCTCGTGCGCGAACGCGGCCACGACCCGGCCGCGGTGAGGTGACGATGAGCGCCATGCTGCTGCTCGCGGACGTGCTGCTCGCCCTCGGCGGCCTCGCTTTCTCGGTGCTGGTGGTGACGGCGCGGCCGGTGCGGCCCGAGGGCTTCGTCGGCCTGCACCTCATCACCGTGCCGATCGCGCTCGTGCTGACCGCGGCCGTCGGTTGCGTGTGGTTCGCCACGCCACTGCCGTGGAGGTGGGCGAACGTGCTGTTGCCGTGCCTGCTGCCGGGGCTCGCCGTGGCCCTCACCGTGCTGCCGTACGCGGCGTTCCAGCGCCGCGGCGCGGCCCTGGCCAAGCTCGGCGCGGTCTTGGTCGTACTGGCCGCGTTCGCGTTCGCGCACGGCAGTGCCGTCGCGCCGGGGTTGGCGACCGCGGCCGCCGGCCTGCTCGCCGCGGTCGGCCTCGCCGGCAGCTTCGGCATCGCCGCCCCGCTGTGGCAGCTTGGGCGCCGCCGCCTGCCCCTTCGCCTGCGTCGCCGCCGGCGCGCGGCCCTGCCCTCGGCGTTTGAGCTCGCCGAGGCCGAGGTGCAGCGGGCGCAGTGGGCCTTGGCGGCGGCGCACGCCGACGTGCCGACGCTGCTCGCGTTCGCGCGGTCCTTCGCGCCCGAGGTGCGGCAGCAGTGCCTCGACCGCCTGGCCCGGCGGCCCGATCTGGCCGTGGCGCTCGCCGGTTGCCTGCGCGGCCCCGAGCCCGGCGACGCGCTGCACTACGTGCGGAACGACTACCCGCGTTCCCGCGCGGAGCTGGGGCCGATGGTCGCGGCGATGCTCGCGGCCCGTCTCGACAGCGCGTCCGCGCCGACCGACTTCCTGACCTTCGCGGCGCTCGAGTGCGGCATCACCGTGCTGCGCGACGGCGGCGACGTGCGGCGCGAACTCGCGGCCTGGCAGCAGCGGCTGCAGGCGTCGCCCGAAGCGGCGGCGGCGGCCAAGGTCCTGCGGCGCGAGCTGCGGCGCGCCTGAGCCCCGGTTGGTCCACACTGGGCACGGCGCCGCGCGACGGCATGATGCCGGCATGGACCTGTCGCAACTCGTCTTCGTGGGCTTCAACTCGCGGGTCGCTGCGCTCGACCGCGACACCGGAGCGCTGGTCTGGAATTGGAAGAGCCGCCGCGGCTCGGGCTACACGACGGTGCTGCTCGATGGCGACCGCCTGATCGTCTCGGTCGTCGGCTACACCTACTGCCTCGACGCGCGCACCGGCGACGAGCTCTGGCTCAACGAGCTGCCGGGCATGGGTTCGGGCGTGGCGTCCTTGGCCAGCGTGCGCGGCGTGGCCTTGCCGACGATCGCGGCCGCCGAACAGGAGCAGCAGCGGCGCGGCAGTTCGAGCTCCTCAGCCAACCCGGCGCTGCACTGACCGGCGGCGCGGAGCGGTGCTGCTGCTCGTGACGCTGCGGTGGTGGCCGCAGTCGATCAGCGTGCCAGCGCCAGCAGCGCGTAGCTCGTGCAGAGCAGCGGCGAACCCTCCAGCCAGCGACCATTCTGCGCATTGAGCCACGAACCGTCGGTCTGCTGCACCTGCGCCAGGTGGGTGCGCAACTGCCGTCGCCAATCGACGCGCTTGCCGTCGACCTCGAGCGCCTCGATGCCGGCCGTGTCGAGCGCCTGCGCCATCAGTTCGTAGTAGTAGTAGAGGCCCTGGAATGCCGCCTTCTCGCCGAGCTCCGGCGCCGCGCCGGGGTTGATGTCGAGGCGCCAGTGGCGCTGCAGCCAGGCGACCGCGGCGGCTGCGCGCGGGTCGCTGGCGGGCAGGCCGGCCAGCGCGTAGCACTTGAGCAGCGCGTAGGTCATCGAGCCGTAGCTGCGAGCCTCGACCTTGCCGTCCGGGTGCACGACGTAGCCGGCCGACGAGTTGCCCGGATAGTAGGTGGCGCCGCCGTCGTCGCCGGCGACGGTGTCGAGCAGCACGCCCTCGCGCTCGGGGTCCGGCGCCTGGCCCGCCCAGTCGTTGCTGGCGCGGCGGTTCTGCGTGCGCTGCAGGAAGACCAGGGTGCGCTGCAGAGCCTCGTGGTTCGCCGGCAGCCCGGTCTCGCGCAGCGCTTGCATGGCGAAGTGCAGGTTGCTGAGGTCGCCGCGCGTCATGCCGCCATAACCAATCGAGCCCTAGTCGCGATCGCCGCGCGCATAGCCGTTCTGCTCGCAGTTCTGGAAGGCGAGGATCGCGCGCTGCGCCCGCTGCAACGCCGGCGGCACCGCCGGGTCGGCGAACGTGTGCAGGGCACCGACCGCGGCGCAGGTGGTGTAGTTGGCGAGCGTCTCGCCGAAGGTGCCGTCCGCCCGCTGCTGCGACAACAGCCAGCGCAGGCCGGCGGTGATCGCCGCGCGCTCGGCAGGCGAACGCAGGGCTGCCGGCTTGGTCTGCAGGGCCATCAGGGCGATCGCGGTCAGGGCGGTGCTGTTGCGGCCCTCGGCGGCGAAGACGCCGTCCTGCTGCTGTGCGAACAGCCAGGCGAAGCCGCGCTGCTGCGTGGTCGAGAACACCGGCCCGGCGGCGCGCTGGTCGAGGCGCTTGTTGGCGACCTGGCAGGCTGCGAGTTGCACCATCAGGGCCGCCGCCTCGGGCTCTGGCAATCGGCCCGCTTCCGCCAGCAGCGCCTTCGCCTGCTTCGCGGCCGCGGCGCCCTGCTCCTGCGGCAGTCTGGGCGCCGCCAGTACGGCCTCGACCAACGCCGTCCACGGCAGTGGCGCGCCGCCGAGCGCGGCGCAGCGGGTGCGAGCCGCGGCGATCGCTTCGCGGCAGCCGTCGGGGTCGACCGCCTGCATCGCCTCGACCACCCAGCCGGTCGTCGTGGCGTCGCCGTAGCCACCGTCCGCGGCCTGCTTCGACAGCAAGAAGGCCAGCGTCGGGCGCACGATCGGGCCGTCGCCGATGCAGTAGCGGCGGTGGCCGTGGGCCATCGCGCAGAGCACCTGCGCGTTCGCGAGCAGCGAGTCGCCGCCGAGGGGGCGACGTGCTGGGCGGTCCTGCGTGGCCAGCGCATCGAGCCGGGCCACGAGCTGATCGAGTTCGGAGCGGAACAGGTCGCCGGTCGTGCGCGCCGCCGGCTGCTGGGCGGCGAGCGGGGCCAGGGTGGTGAGCAGGAGGGACAGCAGGATGGCGGCGGGCGGGCGGGTCATTCGGTTCGCGGGGTGGTCGGGATGGCGCGTGGGGAGCGTGCGCCGGCTGGGGGGCCGGCTGGGGCGAAGGCGCGACCGGGCGGCGGCACACGCAGCGGCGGGTGGGCGGCTTCGCAGCTTCCGTGCCGGATGCCTCTGCCCGGTGCGGCACCGTCGTCGTGGGCAGGCGCTGTCCATCGTGCACGCCCGGGTGGCCTGGAACCGCCCGCGGGCGCGCCGTCGGCGCCGGAGCCGCCATTCCGCGCGCGACCGCTTCGCCGGGCGAACCGCCGCGCTAGACTGCGCCGCCTCGCATGGCGTGCCGCATCGCCCATGACCTGCCCGCTGAGCTGGGTGCCCTGCCCGACCGGCCCGAGTTGCACGCGTTGGCCATGCCCCGCCACCTGCGCGGCGAGATCGACGACTCGCTGCTCGACTGCCAACGGCTCGCCGGCATGCGTCTCCTGCGCACCTACGTGCCGGCGCCGGCCCTGCGTGGTGACGCCCCGCTGCCGGTGTTGCTCGTCAACGACGGCCACAAGGCCTTCGAGGCCGCCAACCACGCGCACGTCCCGGCCTGGCAGCAGTCCGGCACGTTGCAGCTGCACCGGGTCATGGATGGGCTGTTGTGCCGCGGCAAGGTGCGGCCGGCGGTGGTGGTGGCGGTCGCCACCCACGCCAAGAACCGCGCCGACCACTACGTACCGGTGCGCACGCGCCTCGGCGACGTCGAGTTCGGCGGCGCCGGCGACGCCTACCTCGACCTGCTCGAACACGAGGTGTTGCCCGCGGTGCGGCGGCGCCTGCCCGGCATCGCGCTGGCGGAGACCGCCGCGGATCGGGTGCTGGTCGGCTTCTCGATCGGCGGTGTGGCGTCGCTCTACGGCGCCATGCGGCGGCCGCACGTCTTCGGCGGTGCGGTGGCGATGTCGCCTTCGGCCTGGGTCGACGATGGCTTCTTGACCCGGCTGGCGAACGGCGGGGCCGGCGTCGGCGCCCGCATCGCGGCCGACGTCGGCGACGCCGAGAAGGCGGCCATCCGCGAGCATTGCCGGGCGCTGTTCCGCACCCTGCGCGAGCGCGGCGGCGGCAACGTGGCCGCCGACGAGGTGGCCGGGAACCACCACGAAGACAGTTGGCGGCTGCGGCTGCCGAACCTGCTGCGGCACGTGCTCGGCGCGCCGGGCTGAGCTGCTCCTGGTTGAACCCTGCGGGACGTGCTGCCGTCGGCGTGGTCTTCCCTGGGCAACGTGGCCACCGGTGGGGAACGGTACGTGCTGCCACTGCGGCCGGCGCTAGCATCCGCGCACCCAGGAGATCCGGATGATCGCCAAGAGCACGCAATACGCCGCCGCGGTGGCGCTCGCCTATGGCCTGGTCGCGACGATCTACATCGTCGTCTCGAGCCGTCTCGCCGCCGAGCACGCGGCGAGCGTCGAGGAGATGCAGCGCATCGAGACGATCAAGGGCATCGTCTACGTGTTGGTGACGATGCTGGCGGTGTTCGTCGCCTGCTGGTTCGCCCTGCGGCGCATGGCGCACGATGCGCACGAGCTGCTGCGCCGCGAACGGGTGCTGGTGCAGAGCCACGGCAAGGTGTTCGCCGGCGTGATGGCGGCGTCGGTGGCGCACGACGCCAACAACGTGTTGACCGCCGTGCTCGGCGACCTCGAGATGCTGGCCGGCGGCGCCGAAGACGACCGCGAGCTGCATCTGGGGCAACTGCGCCACAGCATCGGCCGGCTCGTCGCCCTCAACCGCCGCTTGTCCGGCGCAGCGCGGCAGGGCGGCCCGAAGGAGCGCCAACTCGGCGACCTGGCGCGGCTCGTGCGCGACAGCATCGCCACCGTACGGGCGCATCGCAGCCTGTTCGGTTGCAGCGTCGTGCTGCGCGGCGAGCCGTCGATCCCGTTCGAGACGCAGCCGCTGCTCGTGCACCAGGTCGTCACCAACCTCGTGCTCAACGCCGGCGAAGCCGCCGGCAACCACGGCCAGGTCGAGGTCGTCGCGCGCCAGGACGGCGGGCACGTCGTCATCGAGGTGCACGACAACGGCCCCGGCGTGCCGGTCGAGCGGCGGGCGCACCTGTTCGACAGCTTGGTCTCGACCAAGCCCGATGGCTCCGGCCTCGGCTTGTTCTCGGTGCGCGCTTGTGTGCAGGGGCTCGGTGGTGAGGTCGCGGTGGGCGACTCGCCGCTCGGTGGCGCCTGCTTCACCGTGCGCCTGCCGCGGCAGCTCGAAGCGGTGCCGGCGTGAGGTCGCCGGCGCTCACTGCTCGTCGAGCGCGAACGGCAGCGGGTAGCTCTTGACGACCGGCTTCTGGCGCGACCGGGTCTTGACCTCGACGCGCACCTGCGGCGGTGCGCCCAGCACCAGGAAGAGCTTGACGAACTGGTCCTCGTGCACGGCCCAGGAACGGTCCTCGAGGTAGAGCTCGGTCTTGCCGAGCTTCTGCGCCTGGTAGGCGAGCCTGCCGGCCATCAGGGGTTCGAAGCAGACGATGTTGCCGAGGTAGTGCACCTGCAGCCCGGGCTTGCCCTGGTTGCCGACCTCCGTGCACGCTTCGACGAAGATGCGCAGCTGGCTGCCATCCTCTTGGTCCTGCACGGCGAAGTCGTCGACGGGTGTCTTGGTATTGGTCATGGCAGGGTGATCCGGAGCGCGCGATCGGCGTGGCGGGAATCCCGGTCGATTGCCACACACGGCGCAGTTGCCGGTTCTCCAGGTCATGCTCGCTGCCGCTGCGCTGACCACCGTGCTCGCCAATCTCGCCCTCGTGCTCGCCGGGCTGCCGCTGCTGCTGCTGATTGCGCCCGGGCGCCGCACCGGCCCCGAGGGCCCGGTCGGGGCCCACATGGTCACCGCGCCGCTGGCGCTCGCGGTGGCGTTTGCGGTCGGGCTCGGCGTCGCCGGCGGGCTCTGGGACGCCGCCGGCTGGCCGCGCTTCGTGCTCTATGCCGCGCTGCCGGGGCTCGGGGTGGCTTTGACCGTGGCCCCGATCCTGAGCGCCGGCCGCCGCGGCCGGCGGCTCGGCGTCGCGGCGGTGCTGGTCGCCCTGGTCGGCGCCGGCCTCGTGGTCGACGGGGCGTGGTTCGGCGATGGCCGGCTCGCCGCCTGGCTCGGCGGTACGGCGGTGCTCGCGGTCGCCGCCGGCGGCTACGGCCTCCTGCTGGCGTGGTGGAACCAGGCGTTGGCCAACCAGGCCCGCGTCATCGAGGCCGAGGTCGCCCGCCAGCAGCGGTTCGAGAGCGAGCAGCAGCAGTTCCAGCGTGCGGAGTGGGCGAAGTTGCCGCCGTCGCCGGAGCTGTGGCAGCTGATCCAGTTCACGCATTCGTTCGCGCCGGAGGTGCGCGCTGAGTGCCGCGAGAAGATCGCCCGGCTGCCCGACCCGAACGCGGCGATGCGCGAGCTGCTGGGCACCGGCTGGGCCGAGCACGCCCTGAGCTACTTCGCCGAGGCGTGGCCGTTGCCGTCGGCGACGCTGGCCGAACCGCTGTCGCGCTTCCTCCTGGCCGAGGCCAGACGTTGGCGCAGCGTGCTCGACCCGCGCGGCAACCCGGGTTCGTGGTACGCGAACCTCGCCAAGCACATCGCCGCGGCCGATCGCGTGGCAGCGGATGGAGGCGACGTGCGCGCGGCGATGGCGGCGTGGGGGGAGCTGCTGCGCGGCAAGCCTGGGCTCGAAGGGCTGGCCGCGCGCGCCCAGCAGCTCGCCCGGGCCGCGACCGTGCGGGCCTGAGTGCCGATGGCGCCGGCGCCGCCCAGGCGCTCCACTGCCGCCATGCGACAGCCGCTCCGCCTCGCGTTCGTGTCCGTGCTGCCCCTCTGCTGCCTCGCCGGCGTCGTCACCGCGCAGGACGCCGCGACGGCGGTCGACCGGGTGCCGGTGGCCGTCGCCGAAGCCCCGCCGTGGTACGCGCACCGCACCGCGCCGCTGGCGCCGAACGAGCTGCTCAAGCTGCCGGTCGGTGCGATCGCCGCGCGCGGTTGGCTCGCGCGGCAGCTCGAGCTGCAGCTGCGCGGCTTCCACGGCCACCTCGGCGAGCTGTCGCGCTTCCTGCAGAAGCCCGGCAACGCCTGGCTGTCGCCGACCGGCGACGGCGACCACGGCTGGGAGGAGGTGCCGTACTGGCTCAAGGGCTTCGGCGACTGCGCCTACCTGCTGCGCGACGAAGCGGCGATCGCCGAGGCGCGCACCTGGATCGAGGCGGCGCTGCGGAGCCAGCGTGAGGACGGCTTCTTCGGGCCGCGCGGCAACGGCGCCAAGGCGACCGTCAAGTCGACCGACGCCGAGTGGGACCTGTGGCCGAACATGCCGATGCTCGACGCCCTGCGCAGCTGGTTCGAGTTCAGCGGCGACGAGCGGGTGCCGGCGATGATGGCGCGCTACTTCCGCTGGCAGTTGCAGCTGCCCGACCCGCAGTTCGTGCCGCCCTACTGGCAGCACCTGCGCGCGTTCGACAACCTGTGGAGCGTCTACTGGCTCTACGAACGCACCGCCGACGCCGACCTGCGCCGCGACCTGTTGCAGCTCGGCGAGAAGATCCACCGCTGCGCCGCGCGCTGGGAGGACGGCATCGTCGACTGGCACAACGTGAACGTGCTCGAGGGCTTCGGCGGCCCGACCTTCTTCGCCCTGCAGTCGCACGACGCGCGCCACCGCAGCGCCGCCGAGCGCAACTTCCAGGAGTTCCGCAGCAAGTACGGGCAGGTGCCCGGCGGCCTGTTCGGCAGCGACGAGATCGCGCGGCCCGGCTGCACCGACCCGCGGCAGGCGGTCGAGACCTGCGGCATGGTCGAGTTCCTGTTCTCGTGCGAGCGCCTGTTGCTCGCCACCGGCGACACCGTGTGGGCCGACCGCGCCGAAGACGTCGCCTTCAACAGCCTGCCCGCCGCGCAGACCGCCGACCTGCGCGCGCTGCGGTACCTGACGGCGCCCAACATGGCGACCTCGGACCGCCAGAACCACGCGCCCGGGCTGCTCAACGGCGGCGCGATGTACAGCTTCGATCCGCACGCCCACCGCTGTTGCCAGCACAACGTCGGCCACGGCTGGCCCTACCTCGCCGAGCACCTGTGGTTCGCCACCGCCGATCGTGGCGCCTGCCTGATGTTCCCGCTGGCGAGTGCGGCGACCGTCAAGGTCGGCGGCGCCGGCGAGCCGGTCGAGCTCGAGTGTCACAGCGACTATCCGTTCTACTGCAGCTACTCGGTCGTGGTGCGCGGCGAGGCGGGGGCACGCTTCCCACTCTACCTGCGGGTGCCCGCTTGGAGCACCGGCGTCGACCTGGCGATCGGTGACGCCGAGCTGGCGCCGGTCGCGGCCCGCGGTGGCCAGCTCGTGCGCATCGAACGCGACTGGCAGCCCGGCGACCGGGTGCGGGTGAACCTGCGGGCCGAACGGCAACTGCAGCGCTGGCCCGGCAACCGCGGCGCGGTGTCGGTGGTGTGGGGACCGTTGACCTACTCGCTCGACATCCCGACGCGCACGGTGCGCGACGGTGGCAGCGACGCCTGGCCGTCGGTGGCGATGACGCCGACCGGGCCGTGGAACTACGCGCTCGACCTCAGCGCGGGCGATCCGGTGGTCGCGGTGCAGCGCCGAACGCCGCCAGCGGACTCGCTGGTGTGGACACCGGAGCAGTCGCCGATCGTGCTGACGGCGAAGGCGCGGCGGGCGCCCGGCTGGGGGCTCGATCGCTTTGCGCTGGTGGCGCCGCTGGTCGACAGTCCGGTGCGCTGCGCCGACGAGGTCGAGCAGGTGCGGTTGGTGCCGATGGGTGCTTCGCGGCTGCGCATCAGCGCGTTCCCGGTCGCGGCCGCCAATGGCGAAGTCGCCAACGACTGGCCGC
Source organism: Planctomycetota bacterium (assembly GCA_016793265.1). GTDB lineage: Bacteria > Planctomycetota > UBA1135 > UBA1135 > UBA2386 > JAEUHT01. The sequence goes on along the minus strand of JAEUHT010000039.1, from coordinate 1,502 downwards.
CGCCGCCGCAGCGCCCGCACCCGGATTGGCTGGTCAGCGCGTCCCACTGCTTCAGCAACGACACGCCGGACGCGCTCGGCGACGGCGTGCTGCCGATGACCTCCAACGACCACAGCCTGCCGCGGCTGACGTGGTGGCCACACCAGGGCACGGCGGAATGGGCGATGTACGAATTGCCGGCGCCTTTGCGGCTGGTGGCGAGTGAGGTCTACTGGTTCGACGACACGCCCCGCGGTGGTTGCGCGATCCCGGCGCGCTGGCACCTCGCCTACCTCGACGCGGCCGGGCAGTGGGTGCCGCTGCCTGCCGCCGAGTACGACGAGCCGGCCCGCGACCGCTGGTGCAAGGCGACGTTCGCGGCGGTCGAGACGAAGTCGCTGCGGCTCATGGTCGAACTGCAGCCGGGCAAGTCGGGTGGCGTGCTCGAATGGCGGGTGACGACGGCGCCTTAGTGCCGGCGGGTTGTGCGCGGCCGGGTTTGCCAGCATGCTCCCGGCGCCGCTCCGGCACCTCGTTCGTGCACGATGAAGACCTGCCCTGATTGTGCCGAGTCCGTACAGGACGCGGCCCGCAAGTGCCGCTACTGCGGCTTCCTCTTCGACCTGACGGAGGCCAGCACGAAGGCCCCCGATCCGCCGGCACCGATCGCGCAACACCCGACGGGTGCCGCGGCGCCGCCCGGTGCGGCTGGTCGTGCGGTTGGGGCGCCGCTCGCGATCGGCGCTGTGGGCTTCCTCGCCGCGGTGATCGCCGCCGTGATCTACCAGTTCGCGGCGGGACCCGTCGGGGCCGCAGGCTCGTGGGCCAACGCTTCGGCGTGCGTGTTGATCGCGGTCGGCTGGTTCGTGCTGGCGCCGAGCGGTCGAGGCTCGGTCGCCGCCGGCTTCGCCGCGCTCGCGGTGCCCGCCGCGACCGGCCTCTCGGTGCTGATGGCGCAGAGCGGGTTCCTGCAGGCGGAACAGGGCGTGCGGCTGGTGGTCGCCGTGCCCGCCATCGGCCTCGCCGTGATGATGATCGTGCACTTCCGCGTGCTGGAGTCCGACGCCGACTTCGTATTGGCCCGCTTCGGCGCCCTGGTCGCGGCGATCGGCGCGGTCCCGCTGGCCGTCATCCTGCTGAAGGACTGGGGCCTCGGCGAGGGCCTGGCGATGGTGCTCGGCGGGCTCTGCCTGCTCGGCCGGGGCCTCTTCGGCGTCGGTCTGTTGATCGGCAGCTTCGCGCGGCGGTGAGCCGGGTGCGCCGCGGTGCCGGGCGTTAGCATGGGGCGCGTGCGTTTGCCGCGGATCTGCACCACGCCCGTGATCGCGGCCGCCGTCGGCGGCCCGGCGGTGGCGCAGGCGTGGCCGCTGACGCTGTCGCGGCTGCCGGCCGCGATCGAGGCGCACTGCGCCGATTGCCACGCCGGTGGCGGCAAGCACCACGGCTTCGACCTCGATCGCCTGCGGCTCGCGCCGGGGCCCGTTCGCGAGGCCGCGGCGTCGCGCGCGATGCAGCGGGTGCGC
>JAEUHT010000306.1 GCA_016793265.1 Planctomycetota bacterium | reverse complement strand
ACCTGCGGTGAGCGGGCAGCCGTCCGGGTCGGCACGTCGCCAGGTCCGGGGGCCTTCGGGCAGGTGCTTGAAAGGCAGCGCCACGGCCGCTAGCGTGCCCCGCCCGCAGAACTCGGGCTGGACGCAGGTCCAGCCCGGGGATCGTGTTGGGCCGTTAACTCAGTTGGTAGAGTGCGATCGTCACAAGGTCGAAGTCGCAGGTTCGAATCCTGCACGGCCCACCAATCCTCCGCGCAGCCAGCCTTCCGCGCAGCCAGCCACCTTCGGCGCCGTTGGGGAACCAGCCTGCCGGGCAGATGACGCGGGCAGATGACGCGGGCAGATGACGCGAACAGATGACGCGGGAGGCTGACCCGCCGGACCCGCAAGTCCGCCCACCCGAGAGCTCACAACACGAACGCGTTGCGGCAGCCCTTCGGCAGCATGGCGAGACACATCTCCTGCAGCCGGCGACGCATCGACTTGTCCTCGACCGACGCGAACACGTAGAGCTTCCACATGCGCGGGTAACTCTGCGCCAGATCCGCAAGGCGTGGGATCTGCTCGCTGAAGGCGTCGAGCGGCAGCGTGTGATCGCCGGCGCCGGGGAAGCGCACCAGCGTCTTCGCCTCCTTGAGCTGCATGCGGCGTTTCGGGCAGTACATGACGACATCGACGGCCTGGCCGAACGTGCGCAGCGCCTCACGTTCGATGGCGGCCTCCCAGGCGAAGCGGGCTTCGGGCTGGCCCGGCGTGAACCACGTCGCCAGCAGCTCGTCCTGCACGGTCTGGTTCTGGTAGTAGGGCAGCACGAGCACGCGCTTGAGCAGCGCGCGGCGGCGGAAGCGGGCGACGAAGCGATGCAGTCGGTCGGTGGCCACGGCGTCGCCGAGGTCGAGCTGTTCGAGGCGGAACACCAGCGACTCGTCGGTCAGCCGCTGCAGCTCGGCCGCGGTCAGCGCCCCGGCGCGCAGCGCGAGTTCGACCATACGCGACAGCAGCGCCCCGGCGGCGACCTTGGCGTGGTGGTAGTAGACGCGTTCGCTGAAGTGGTAGCGGCAGTCCAGCACCCGCAGCAGCTCGGAGACGATGTCCTCGCGCAGCATGCCGTTCTTCTCGCCATCGACGAACAGCTGCCCGCTCTCCCGATCGACGCGGAAGTAGTCGACGACACGGCGGTCGTGGCGCAGCTCGAGCCCGGTGTAGTAGGCGTCGCGGCGCAGGTAGTCGAGCAGGTCGGCGTCGATGGTGTCGCTGACGACCTGGCGCCAGAACGGCGGCACGCGGCGGCCGTCGCCGGTCAGGATCGCCAGCACGTCCTGCCGCAGACCCTGGCGGTCGAGCTCGGCGGCGAGCTCGCCGCTGCCGAGCATCGCCGCGAAGCGCGCCGGCGTGTCGTGCCGCGGCAACAGCCCGGTCTGGTCCTCGATGTTGTGTCCGTACGGGATGTGGGTGACGTCGTGCAGCAACGCCGCCGTGCGCAGCACGCGGCGTTCGTCGTCGGCGACGCGATGGCAGCCGGCGGGGTCGCGCGCCGCGTTCTTGTTGCAGGCGTCGAGCAGCTGCTGGCAGACGTGCAGCGTGCCGATCGAGTGTTCGAAGCGGGTGTGGGTGGCGCCCGGATAGACGAACGACGCGGTGCCGAGCTGCTTGATGCCGCGCAGGCGCTGGAACTCGTTGGTGTCGACGAGCCGCAGCTCGTCGCGGGTCAGCTCGATGTCGCCGTGGACGGGGTCGCGCAGGATGGCCAAGGGGGCGCGACCGTAACGCGGCGGCTGCCGGTGGCAAGAAAAGTGGGGACCGGACCTGGCTGCAGGTCCGATCCCCCCACCACACAACGAAGCCACACGAGGTCGTGCGTCTCGCTCACACGAGGCGCACACACCACAGGATACAAGGGTCCCGGCATCGAGGTCGGCCGCGGCGAACGGCGGCCGCCGCGACGGCGGCGAAGGCGCCGCGCCACCGCGGGTTGCGCGGTCCCGACGCGGGATTCGGCGGGCGGCGGCTGTCAGCGGGCGGGCGGCGGCGGCGCCTGCAGCCGCAGCGTGCCGGTCACCAGCACGCCGTCGTAGCGGCGGTTCGTGCTCGCGCCGCCGTGGCGCGTGGTGACGACGACGTCGAAGCGACCCGCGTGCGGGAACGCGACGCGCCAGCTGGCATCGGCGGCGAGGTTCGCCTGCACACCGCCACCGAGCGTCGTCGACGCGATCCAGGGTCGGCCCGGCAACGGCGGCAGCAGCTCGAACTCGGCGGCGCCCGTGCTCCAGTCCGGCAGTACGAGGTCACCGCGGGCGGCGTCGGCGAGCGGCACGTCGCGGCCGGCGCGGCCGTGCATTCGCAGCGACAACACCGCGGTCGCGGCGTCGGCGCAGCCGAGCTCGAAGCTGCCGTCGGCGGCCGTCGTGGTGGCGAACGCCGCCCGCAGGTCGAGGTGCGGCGGCAGGAAACGCGGCGCCACGGCGCCCACCAGCGCGCCGCCGTGCGCGCGCGACCACACGGCGACCCCTGCGAGCGGCGCTCCCTGCTCGTCGACGACGCGGCCACGCACCGTGCGCGACACCGGCTGCACCGGCACCAGCACGCGCTGCCGTTCGCCCTTCGTCACCACCCGCACCGGCGGTGCACCGGCCAGCCGCGCGTGCCGCACCACGATGCCGAGCGTCGCCTCGCGCGGCAGATCGTCGATCACGGCGCGGCCGCGGGCGTCGAACGGCAGGCCAGAGCTGAGCGTCGCCACGAAGAACGGATACTGCGCCAGCCCGCTCGACACGGCGTCGCCGGGCACGGCGAAGGCGCGCGCGGCAACGGCGTCGAAGGCGGTCGCGGCGAGTTGGACCTCGAGTTCACAGGCCGGTTCGAGCACGGTGTCGAACGGCACCACGGGCGGCACCACGTCGACCACCCGCCACGACGACGCCTTGCCGGGCGCACGCACGAGGCAGGGCACGCCGTGGCCACCAGGCACGTCGGCCTGGAAGGCGCCGGCCTCGTCGGTGCTGGCCTCGCGGCGGGAGCCATCGGCCATGGTCTCGCCGAACCAGACCGTGGCGCCGGGCAACGTCTGCCCGCGTTCGTCGCGCACGGTGCCCGACACGGTGAAGCGCGCGCCGACGGTCAGCACGGCGGGCGCCTCACCTTCGAGGGCGACCTGGCGCAGCAGCGTGTTGCCGGCGAAGACCACGCGCAAGAGCGCCAGCCCGGCGGTCGGCGGCGACGCGTCGAAGCCGGCGCCGATGCCGGCGAGGACCTCTGTCGCCAGCGGCTTGCCTTCGACGTCGCTGGCGACGGCGACGGTTCGGGGCGGTGGCAGGAGACGTTCGCCCGCGGTCACCTCGACCGACACCTCGGGGGCATCGGCGGGCACGGGGTCCTGACCCGACGACGTCGGCGACACCGGCGCCACCGGCCCGGGCTCGCCGCCGGCGACGGGTCCAGGTCCAGGCGGTCCTGGTGGCACGGCCACCTCGGTCGACCACCAGACGAAGGCACCGAGCGCGACGAGCGCGGCGACGATCAGGAGCAAGGCGCTGCGTTGCATGCGGATGCGAGCCGGAAGGAGGATACCTTCGCCGCCGTCCCACCGCCGCATGCCGCTTCCGATCGCCCTCGACCACCGCCCCGCGCTGCTGTCGCCGACCGGCCTCGGCCGCGCCGCGCGCGAGCTGGCGCGGGCCCTGGCGCAGCGCGACGACGTCGACCTGCACCTGTTCGGGCACTGCCTCGCCCGCGCCCGCGTCGCCTGCGAAGTGCCGACCAACACGACGCTGCACCGACTGCCGATCCCCGGCCGCGTCCTGCCGCTGCTGCGCCGCTGCGGCCTCGGCGCCGACGTGCTGGCCGGCGGCGTGCGCGTCTTCCACTGGCTCGACTACGTGTTCCCCCCGGTCCGTCGCGCGCGCCTGGTGCTGACCGTGCACGACCTCGCCTTCCTGCGCGACCCGAGCTGGCACGGCCCGGCGGCGGCGGGCCTCGCCGAACGTACGCGCGCCGCCGCCGCGCTGGCCGAGGTGATCGTCACGCCATCACGAGCGACCGCGAGCGACGTGCGGCAGCTGCTCGGTGACACCCGGCCGGTGCGCGTGATCCCGTTCGGCGCCGATCACGTGCCGACCGGGCCCACCACGCACCCGCTCGGCGGCCGCGACTACGCGCTCGCCATCGGCACCATCGAGCCGCGCAAGAACCACCGCACGCTGCTCGCCGCGTGGCGCCGCCTGCGGTCGCCGCGGCCGCTGCTGGTGGTGATCGGCCGCGTCGGCTGGCAGTGCGCGGCGATCGTGCAGGAGCTGCGGCAGGCCGGAGACGAAGGCCTCGTGCGCTGGCTGCCCGACTGCGACGACGCGGCGGCGTTCCGCTGGCTGCAGCACGCGCGCTGCCTCGTCTTCCCGTCGGCCTGGGAGGGCTTCGGCTTCCCGCCGCTGGAGGCCATGCAGCTCGGCGTGCCGGTCGTCGCCAGCGACATCGCACCGCTGCGCGAACTCGGCGCCGACGCCATGCAGTTCGTCGCGGCCGGCGATCCCGACGCGCTCGCCGACGGCATCACGCGCCTGCTCGGCGACACCACCCTCCACCACGAGCTCGCCCGCCGCGGCCGCGCCCGCGCCAACACCTTCCGCTGGCGCGACTGCGCCGCCGCCCACGCCGCGCTCTACCACGAGGTGGCGTCGTGAGGATCGCCTTCGACGGCATCTGCCTCGGCGACGGCGTGATCACCGGGGTGGCGCGCGCCTTCCTCGGCGCCCTGACCGCGTATGCGGCGCGCGGCGACGCCGAGTGCCTGCTGCTGGTGCCCCCGGGCGTCGACGCCCCGCACCTCTCCGGCGTCACCAACGTGCCCGCCCCGCGCGGCGCCCTGCGGCGGCAGCTCCGCCTGCCGGCCCTGCTGCGGCGTCTCGGCGCCGATCTGCTGCACAGCTCGGTCGCCGCGATCCCCCTCGCGGCCCCGTGCCCCACCATCGCCACCGCCCACGACCTGCCGTGGCTGCATGATGAGGCCGGCGAACGCACGCCGTGGCGCCGCCGCGCCGCCGTGACACGCTCGCTGCGGGCCGCGACCGTGGTGCTGGCGCCATCGACGTTCACGCGCGACGACGTCGTCGCCGTGGTCGGCGACGCGCGCAAGGTGCACCTCGTGCCGCACGGCGTGCCGCTGCTGCCGGCGATGCCGCCGTTCGCCGACCGCCGCGGCCCCTGGCTCACGCTCGGCGACGATCGGCCGCGCAAGAACCGCGCGCTGACCCGGGCCGGGCACACGCTGGCACGCCGCCAGCAGGCGTCGTTGCCCGAGCTGCGCTTCGTCGGCCCACCCGACGCCTTCGTCGACGAGGCCGAGAAGGCGCAGCTGCTGCGCACCTGCCGCGGCGTCGTGCAGCTGTCGCGCTTCGAGGGCTTCGGCCTGCCGGTGCTGGAGGCGATGGCGCACGGCGCCCCGCTGCTGTGCGCCGACATCCCGCCGTTCCGCGAGCTCGCCGGCGACGCCGCGTTGTTCTGCGTGCCGGACTCGGCGGCCAGCATCGCCGCCGCCATGTCGGCCTTCGCCGAGCCTGCCGCGGCCCACCGGCTCGCGGTCCGCGGCTTCGCGCGCGCGGCCGCCTTCGCGATCACCACCACCGCCCAGCGTTGGCACGAACTGCACCGGAGCCTCCGGCGATGACGATGCACGTCGCCGTCTCCGGCTGGCTCTGCGGCACGCCTTCGGGCGCCAACCGCCGCCTGCTGGCCCTGCTCGCGCACGCCGGCGAACGGCTGCGACCCGGCGAACGCATCACGCTGCTGCACCGACCCGACTTCGTGCCACCGCCGCTGCGCTTGGTCCAGTGCGTGGCCATCGACATCCCGGCGGCGCCGACCTGGCGGCGCGCGTTCGCCGAACACCGGCTCCTGCCCGCTCTGCTGCAGCGCCTCGGCGCCACCGTGCTCGACCACGGCTTCCTGCCGCTGCCGCGCGTCCAGGTGCCCGTGTGCCTGACCGTGCACGACCTGCGCGGTGTCGACGGCCTCACGCATCGCCCACGCTGGCTCGAAGCCCGCACGTTGCGCCGCGCCTGCGAACGCGCCGCCGCCGTCATCACGCCGAGCCGCTGGAGCGCCGAGCGGGTGCACGAGCTCGCGCCAGCGGCGCCGGCGCCGGTCGTGATCGGCAACGGCGTCGAACCGGACGCGCCGCCGCCAGCGCCCGGCCTGGCGCCGTTCCCTCGGCCCCCTGCCGGCTTCCTGCTGCACATCGGCCACCTCGAAGCGCGCAAGAACCTCAGTGTGGTCGTGCGCGCGCTGGCCCGGCTGCCGCAGGCGAACCGGCCCGAGCTGTGGCTCGTCGGCCGCGACGCCGGCGCGCGCGCGGCCTTGGCCCGCGGCGCGCGGCGCGGCGACGTCACCCTGCGTTGCCTCGGCGTGTTGCCCGACGCCGAGGTCGCCGTGCTCTACCAGCACGCTCGCGCCGTCGTCGTGCCCTCGCGGTACGAAGGCTTCGGCCTGTGCGCGCTCGAAGCCCTGGCCGCCGGGCGCCCGCTGCTGGCCGCGCGCGCCACCGCCCTGCCGGAGGTGGTCGGCGACGACGGCGTGCTGCTGCCGGTCGACGACGATGCCGCCTGGGCTGTCGCCATCGACAGCCTGCCCGGGCAGGCCGCGTACGATGCCGCCGTCGCGGCGCGCGCACGTTCCCGCTACGCCTGGGCCGATGCGGCGGTTCGGCTGCTGCAGACGTGGCGGGGCCAGGAAAAGTAGAGCAGGGGGTTCGGTTCGCGGGCGCAGGATCGCTCCAGAGGGCGAGGTCCCCATGAACCACCACATCCTGCTCACCATCCCCGTGCTGCTGGCGACCGCCGCCGCGCAATCCCCCGCCATCTTCCCGAGCGACTACAGCAACGTCGCCGAAGGGCCGCTCAACGCGGCCAACATCCCGCTGTCGAGCGGCACGTCGCGCGTGATGCTGCTCTACGACACGGCCGACCTGACGGTGCCGACCGGCCACCAGATCACCAGCCTCGGTTTCCGCCAGGACGGGACGCTGACGACGATGGATGCCGGGCGCACGCTGCAGCTCGAGATCCGCATGGGCTACACGGATCGCACCCACACGACGATGCTGACGAACTTCGACAACAACTACGTGTCGACGCCGGTGACCGTGTTCGGCCCCACGACCTTCGTGCTGCCCAACCTGCGCGACGCCGCCAACCCGCTGCCGAACGGCAGGGTGACGATCCCGCTGACGACGCTCTTCACCTACAGCCCGGCGGCCGGCCAGAACCTGCTGGTCGAGTATCGCGTGTTCGGCACCAGCGGCGGCGGCGCGGCGTTCAACTACCGCCTCGATCGCGCCGACTACTATTCGCCGATCACCTACGGCCCCGCCGGCTGCCCGCACTCGGGCGGTGGCACGCCGTCCCTGACCGTGCAGCCGACGCGCCCGGGCCTGAGCTACTCGTGCTCGATGTCGACCGGCCCCGCCAACAGCGTCGGCGTGCTGGCGATCAACGCCGGGATGCACCTCGCGCCGGCGTACCCGCTGGCGCCGGTATTCCAGGGCATCAACCCGGCCTGTCTCGGCCAGATGGACCCGACCAACATGGTGCTGCTGAGCGGCTCGTCGAGCGCCAGCGGGGCCGCCACCTGGTCGTTCACGATCCCGAATGACGAGGCGTTCGCCAAGTTCCCGATCTCGAGCCAGGCCCTGTTCCTCGACTTCTTCGCGCCGGGCGGCCTCGTGGTCTCGCGCGGCGCCGAGGTGCTGACGGGCATGCGCCCACACTGCTCGTCGCTGACCGCGGCGGGTGCGCCGACCGTGGTCACCACCGGCTCGGTCTCGCAGTTCTACTGCCCGGTCGCGTTCTTCGGCTTCAACTGACCGCAGCACCTCGCGGTGCCGTCAGCGCGTCAGGTGCACGATGCCGTAGACGATGCCGGCGCCGACCGCGAGCGCGGCGAGCACGAACAGCAGGCGCTGGCCGCCGCCCAGCTGCGAGAGGTCGTCGCCGAGCACACCACCACCACCGGCGACCTTGTTGTACTGCAGGATGCGCCCACCGGGCGCCGCCGGCGCCGGCGCCGAGGCCGAGGCTGGCTTGGCCGCCGCGGCCGGTGGTGGTGCCGGCCGCCGCACTTCGACGACCTCGTCGGCGAACTCGACGACGCTGCGCACGGGTGGCGGCGGCGCGACCGGCGGCGGCGGTGCCGCGGCAGCGTCGGTCGCCGCCGGCGCTGGCGGCGGCTCGCCGAACAGGTCGACGTCGTCGGCGGCGAACGGCGACGCGGCCCCGCCGGCCCGCGCCACCGGCCCCGCCCCGGGCAACGGCCCTTCGTGGTAGGTGAACTCGGTCTTGCCGATCGTCACCCGATCGCCGCTGCGCAGCAGCCGGCGCGTCACCGGCTTGCCGTTCAGCAGCGTGCCGTTGCTGCTGTCGAGGTCCTCGATCTCGACGACGTCGTTCTCGACGACGATGCGCGCGTGGCGGCGCGAGGCCTTGGTGTCGTCGATGACGAGGCCGCAGCCGGCGACGCGACCGATGACGAAGTCGTGCACGACCGGCACGTGCGAACCATCCGACAGCGACAGGTAACCGCTCAACGCTCGTTCCACGCCTTCGGCGCAGCCAAGGAAACCAGGGCACCAAAAGATACCATCGCCGGCGATGACCGCCGCCATCTCGGCCCGGCAACTTGCAGTGACGTTCGCCGGCCGCGGCCGCGCGGCGCCGGTGCGGGCCCTGGCGCCGCTCGACCTCGAGGTCACCCGCGGCCGCATCGTCGGCGTGCTCGGCCCGAACGGCAGCGGCAAGACCACCCTGTTGCGTGTGCTCGCCGGCCTGCAGCGACCCGTCGCGGGCAGCGTCGAGGTGCTCGGCGGCGCCGCCACCGCGCGCGCCGTGCAGCGCCGCGTCGGCTACCAGCCCGAAGGGCCGCTGCCGATCGGCGTGTTGTCGGCGCCCGAGTACCTGGCCTACGTCGGCGCCGAGCTCGGCCTGCCCGACGCCGAGGCGGACGCGCGTGCGCACCGGCTGCTGACCCGGCTCGACCTGCTCGGCGCCGGCCGCCGCTGGATCGGGACCTTCAGCACCGGCATGCAGAAGCGCACGGCGCTGGCCGCGGCCCTGCTCGGCGACCCCGAGCTGCTGCTGCTCGACGAACCGACCTCGGGGCTGGACCCGTTCGGCAGCGAGCTGGTGATGCAGATCCTGCGCGAACGCAAGGCCGCCGGCTGCGCGGTGCTGATGGCCTCGCACCACCTGCTCGAAGTCGAAGCGCTCTGCGACGAGGTGCTCGTGCTGCAGGGCGGCGTGCTGCGCGCGCGCGGCACGCTCGACGAGCTGCTGGCGACCGGCGATCGGGCGTTGGTGCTGCGCGGGCTCGATGACAGAGCGCTGCAGGAACTGGCCGCCGCGGCGCGCGCGCGCGGCGGCGAGGTCGTCGGCATCGAGGCCAAGCACCGGCACCTGTTCGCGCTGTTCCGGCGGCTCGCCGGAGCCGAAGCGGCGGGCCACCGCGGCGATCGTGACGGAGCCGGCGCGTGAGGATCGGCGGACGCGGGCCATTCGGGCTGGTGCTGCGGCGCTGCCTCGCCGCCGTCTGGCTGCCGACGCTGCTGGCGGCCCTGGCCGGCCTCGTGCTGCAGCGCGCCGCGCCGCCGCAGCTCGCCGACGCCGCCGCCGCGACGGCGGCCGTCTCGTCGCCGTGGCTGATGCTGCCGTTGCTCGTGGCGGCGATCGGCGCCGCGGTGACGGCGGTGCGCTTCTGGCCGCCGTTCGCGGCGCAGCGGCCGGGCGCCGAGACGCTGCGGCGGCTGCAGCGTGGCCCGCTCGCCGGCAACGGCGCCACCATCGCCGGCGCCCTCACCGCCCAGCTCGCACTGACCAGCCTCGTACTCGGCGCGCTCGCCGGCAGCTTCGGCGCCCCCGCGGCGCGTGCCCACGTCGAACCGCGGCCGGCGCGCGAAGGCCTGCTGCTGCCGGGCACGGCGCCGCTGACCTTCACCGCCGCCGACGGCCCGGTCTGCCGCACGCTGCTGCTGCGGCCACACGCCGGCCTGCCCGACGGCCCGATCACCGCCACCCGGCTCGAGGTGCGCGCCGATGGGGAACTGCTGACGACGGCGCCGCTCGCTTGTGTCGAGGATCGGCAGCTGCTGCGGTTCGACTTCGCGCCGCGGTCGGTGCACGAACTCACGATCACGGCCACCGCCGGCACCGTGCCGCTGTGGCTGCCGCGCGGCGCGGTCGTGCTGGTCGGCGATGCCGAACGGCCGTGGCCGCTCAACGCCGCCCTGGTCGCGCTCATCGGCCTGGTGCCGACCTTCGCCGCGCTGGCGCTGGCGCTGCTCGGTGGCCGCGTCGCCGCGCTGCCGACGGTGACGACGGTGGTGGTCGCCATCCTCTTCGTCAGCATCGCCGGCGAGCTCGGCCCGTTGCCAGCGGCGGTGCGCGCCCTGCTGCGCGGCCAGTGGCTGCCGGCGAGTCCGGTTTTCCCGGCGAGCATCCCTTCCCTGCTGGTGGGGTCTCTCGCCATGATCCTCAGCATGTCCTGGCCGGCTGGTTCCCGCCGATGATGAGCCGCGTGCCGCCGATCGTGGCCGCGTGCGCCGGACTCGGTGCCGCCGCGCTGGTGCCGCCGACGCCGGACGTCGGGCGCGAAGTGGCCGCCTGGGCGGCGCGGCCGGCGGTGCTGCCGTTCGCGTGGGGCGCCTTCACCGAAGCCCGCGACGCCGGCGACGGCGACGAGGTGTTCGCCCGCGGCCAGCAGATCCTGCGGCTGCTGCCGACCTGGACCGACGGGCACCAGGCCTTCGCCTGCGACTACGCGCTGCGCGAACGGCAGCCGGCCGCCGACGCCGAGGCGCGCCAACTCGACGCCGAACGCCGCCTGCAGGTGGCGATGAGCTGGCTCGACGCCGCCCGCGCGACCGCCGGCCGGCGCGAGATCGACCTGCTGCAGACGCTGGTGATGTTGCCCGAGATCGCGGCGCGGCAGACGCCGGGCCTGCACGAACGGCTGGCGCGGCACGGCGGCGCCGAGCGCACCGACCGCTGGCTCGCCGAGGCCGAACGGCGCTTCCCGACCGCGGCGGTGCGCGAGATGCGCACGTTCTTCGGGCCCCGGCTCGCCGCCAACATGCTGACCGCGGGCAACCGCGACGGCGCCCTGCTGGTGCTCGATACGGCGATCACGCGCAGCGCCGACGTGCGCGACCGCGCGCTCGCCGACGAGTGGGCGATGCGGCTGCGGGAGGTCGTTCGCGCGCTGCGCGGCGAGACCGTCGACCTCACCGCCGTGCACGCCGATCCCCGCTTCGCGCCGCTCTTGCCCTTCCTGCGCTGACCATGCTGGAACAGCTGCTCGACGCCATCGCCGCCTACCCCTACATCGGGGTCGCGCTCGCGTTCGTGTTGTGCGGCCTCGGCTTCCCACTGCCCGAGGAGATCGTGCTGCTGGTCGGCGGCTACGTCTGCGCGCGCTACCCCGACAAGGCGACGCTCGGCTGGATGATGGTGTGGTGCGCGGGCTCGATCGTCGCCGGCGACCTGCTGCCGTTCGTGCTCGGTCGCATCTTCGGCGTGCGGCTGCTGCGCCTGCGCTGGCTGCGCTACTTCGTCACCAAGCAGCGCCTGGCCAAGTTCGACCGCTGGTTCCGCCGCCGCGGCGACGCCGTGATCTTCATCGCCCGTTTCCTGGCCGGCATCCGCGTGGTGGCGTTCTTCACCGCCGGCACGATGAAGATGCGCTGGCCCCGCTTCCTGCTGCTCGACGGCCTCGGCATCGTGCTGATCGTGCCGAGCCTGACGCTGCTCGGCTTCCACGGCGCCGGCTTCTTCGAGCAGATGGTCGAGAACGTGCAGCGCGTCGAGCGCGGCATCTTGTGGGCGTCGATCGCCGCCGGCGCGCTGCTGGCGCTGTGGATCTGGCTCTGGCGCCGCCGCCGCGCCCGGGCGCTGGCCGGCCCGACCGAGACCTTCGTGCAGCCGACGGAGCCGGTGCGCGAAGGGGACGCGCCGGCCGAGCCCCGGGCCCCAGCGCAGGCGGAGGTGGAGGCGGCGTCGGCTGGCGGCGCCGGCAACGAGGCCGAACCGCCGACGGCACCGGGCGGTCCGCCCGCGGGACCGGTGCCCGGCCCGAGCTGAGACGCGCGGCGCCCGTTCGCCGCAACCGGCGCCCATCGTGCTTGCCCCCGGGGTACCCAGCCGGCTAACGTGCCCGCCCCACTTTTTGCGCGTCGGCGCGGTCGCCGACCAAATCGCCCATGGCCACTTATTACCTCTGGAACGTCCTCAGTCTCGTCATCGCCGCAGGCGCCATCTTCTACGCCTTCACCCTCTTCAAGCAGATCATGCTGAAGGACCCGGGTGACGAGCTCATGCAGAAGATCGCGAAGGCGGTCCAGGACGGCGGCAAGGCCTTCCTGCACGCCGAGTACAAGTGGCTCGCGGTGTTCGTCGTGGTGGTGTTCGTGCTCATCGGCATCGGTCCGCACGACGACAAGGCGCAGTTCCTCGGCTGGAAGACCGCGTTCGCGTTCCTGCTCGGCTCGACCTCGTCCGCGGTGGCCGGCTACTTCGGCATGTATTGCGCGACGCGCGCCGCGGTGCGCACCACGCAGGCGGCCAAGACGAGCCTCGGCCAGGCGCTCGACGTCGCCTTCAAGTCGGGCACCGTCATGGGCATGACGGTGGTCGGCCTCGGCCTGATCGGCATCACCGTGCTGATGATGATCTACAAGCAGGACGGGGTGAACTTCGTCAACTACGTGCTCGGCTTCAGCTTCGGCGCCAGCTCGATCGCGTTGTTCGCGCGCGTCGGCGGCGGCATCTACACCAAGGCGGCCGACGTCGGTGGCGACCTGGTGGGCAAGGTCGAAGCCGGCATCCCGGAAGACGATCCGCGCAACCCGGCGGTGATCGCCGACAACGTCGGCGACAACGTCGGCGACGTCGCCGGCATGGGCGCCGACCTGTTCGAGAGCTACGTCGGCGCGATCATCTCGACGGCCATCATCGGCTTCGAGGTCGTGCCGAGGGCGCTGACCGGCGACGCGCAGACCAGCGCGATGATGACGCTGATGACCTACCCGATCGTGCTGTCGGCGATCGGCATCGTCGCCAGCTTCTTCGGCACCTTCCGCGTCAAGGCCGACGACGAGAGCAAGCTGTCGCAGGCGCTGTTCGGCGGCCTGATCGCCGCCTCGGCCCTGCTCATCATCGGCGCCGCCGCGGTGACGATGATCATGCAGCCGCAGCCGCACCCGCTCGGCCGCGCCGACGTCGTCAGCCACTGGAACGTGTTCGGCTCGGTCGTCATCGGCCTCGTCGTCGGCGTCGTGATCGGCAAGGTCACCGAGTACTACACCTCGGAGAAGATGGCGCCGGCGCAGACCATCGCCCAGCAGTCGCAGACGGGTGCTGCCACCAACATCATCCACGGTCTCGCCACCGGCATGGCTTCGACCTGGATCCCGACCATCCTGCTGGCGCTGGCGATCTGGGGCTGCAACGGACTCGCCGGCATGTATGGCATCTGCGTGGCGGCCGTCGGCATGCTGAGCACGCTCGGTATCTCGCTCGGTGTCGACGCCTACGGCCCGGTGGCCGACAACGCCGGCGGCCTCGCCGAGATGTCGCACCAGCCGCCCGAGGTGCGCAAGCGCACCGACTCGCTGGACGCCACCGGCAACACCACCGCGGCGATCGGCAAGGGCTTCGCCATCGGCTCGGCGGCGCTGACCGCGCTGGCGCTGTTCTCGGCCTACAAGGTCGCCGCCGGCAAGGAGGTCGACCTGAGCCTCGACAACGCCGACGTCGTCATGGGCCTCCTGGTCGGCGCCATGCTGCCCTTCGTGTTCAGCTCGATGGCGATGAAGGCCGTCGGCAAGGCCGCCAACGCGATGGTCGAGGAAGTGCGCCGCCAGTTCCGCGAGATCCCGGGCCTCAAGGACGGCACCGGCGGTGAGGCCGATTACGCCCGCTGCGTCGACATCTCGACCAAGGGCGCCCTGCGCGAGATGCTGGCCCCCGGCCTCTTGGCCGTGCTGGCGCCCGTCGCGATGGGCATGCTGTTCGGCAAGGCGGCCGTCGGCGGCCTGCTCGGCGGCGCGACCGCGGCCGGCGTGATGATGGCGCTGTTCATGGCCAACGCCGGCGGCGCCTGGGACAACGCCAAGAAGTACATCGAGGCGGGCCACCTCGGTGGCAAGGGCAGTGACACGCACAAGGCGGCGGTCACCGGCGACACGGTCGGCGACCCGTTCAAGGACACCGCCGGCCCGTCGATCAACATCCTGATGATGTTTTTGCCGATCGCCTCGCTGATCGCGCGGCGGGTGTTCACGTAGTCGCGACCGGTCGCGCGCCGGGCCCTGCCCGGCCCAGGCCAAGATCCGGCCAAGCGCCCGAGAGACCCCGATGGCAGCCGCGCGCCGCCACCGGGGTTCTTTTTTTGCCAGCGGCTACCGATGCTCAGGGGGTTCCGATGCCGGGGGCCTTGGCTATCCTTCAGCGACGTCGTGCGCCCCAAACCACGCCCAGAACAGAACGACTTGACCAGCCCGCTCCCCGTGCCCTCGACGCGCGCCCACCGCGCTCCCGACTCCGTGGTCCGTGACCTGGCGCTGACCATCGCGCAGCGCCTCGATGAGAAGCAGGCGAAGGACATCGTCATCCTCGACGTGTCGGGCCCGCTGGTGATCGCGGACTACTTCGTCATCGCCACCGTGCAGAGCACGCGGCAGGGCCAGGCCCTGGCCAAGGAGCTCGACCTCGAGCACAAGGCGCTGCGCGGCCGGCGGCGGCGCAACACCGGCGGCCTCGAGAGCGAGCAGTCCAACTGGGTGCTGCTCGACTTCGACGAGATCGTCGTGCACCTGTTCTTGCCCGAAGCGCGCGCCTACTACGGCCTCGAGGACCTCTGGGCCGACGTGCCGCGCGTGCCGTTCACGCCGAGCACGACGACGGCGCCGACGGCGACCACCGAGATCCGCCAGCCGACCATCGACGGCTTCGATCTCGGCGGGTTCGGCGGCCTGCGCCCGCGCGAGTAGCCGGCGCCGGGCCGGGCCTGGGCGGCAGCCCGCAGCAGAGCCCGGTTGGCAGCCACCACGGCGGCCGATCCAATGGCCACCAGTGCGGCGGGTGTGCATCCGATAGGAACACGGGCGCCGCCTCCACCGTTGTCGAGACGAGCGAGCGAACGTCATGAGCAGCAGCATCCGATGGCAGCACTTCGAGCCGGCGGCGCTGAAGGCCGCCGCGGCGGCCGACCGCCCGGTGCTGTTGGTGATCACCGCGCCGTGGTGCACCCATTGCCGCGCGCTGATGGCCGAGAGCTTCACCGACGCACAGGTCGTGGCTGCCGTCGAAGCGGGCTTCGTGCCGATGCTCGTCGACGCCGAACGCCGCCCCGACGTCAACCAGCGTTACGGCTCCGGCGCCTGGCCGACGATCGCCTGGCTGACGCCCGAAGGGGAGCTGCTCGCCCACGACAACTTCCTCGACGCGCCGGCGCTGCGGCAGCGGCTCGAGCAGGTGCAGAAGATCTGGCGGCAGGACAAGCAGGACATCCGCCGCGGCATGCGCGAGCTGTGGGCGCACCAGGAGGATCGCAGCAGCACCACGCGCCACCGGCTGCGCCGCGAGATGGTCGACGACATCGTCGACGCGATCTACGAGAAGTTCGACGCCCGCCACGGCGGCTTCGGCGTCGGCAGCAAGTTCCCGCACCCGGAGGCGATCGACTTCGCGCTGGTGCAGGTGGTGAAGCGCGGCGACCACCGCATGCGCGAGGTGGTCACGCTGACCCTCGATCGTATGCAGGAGAGCCCGCTGCACGACCAGGTCGAAGGTGGCTTCTTCCGCTTCTCACACACGGCCGACTGGCAGAGCCCCAACCACGAGAAGCTGCTCGACCAGAACGCGCTGGTGTTGCGCGCCTTCCTGGAGGCCTACCAGGTGTTCGGCACGCCGGCCTACCGCTCGACCGCCGAGAGCATCGTGCGCTGGATGACGCAGACGATGCGCCTCGACGTCGGCGCCATGGCAGGCAGCGAAGCCGGCGCCCCGGACTACTACCTCGCCGACGCCGCCGGCCGCCAACTCGCCGAGCGACCGCGCCGCGACACCACCGTCTACTGCCACGCCAACGCCATCGCCGTGTCGAGCCTGCTGAAGGCCGCCGCGGTGCTGTCGCGGCCGGAGCTGGTCACCGTGGCGATGACGACGCTGCGTTTCCTGCTCGAGAACCTGCACGACGGCCGCGACGTCTTCCACTACTGGGACGGCACCTACCACCTGCCGGGCATGCTCAGCGACCAGGCCTACCTGATCCGCGCCTTGATCGACGCTTCGCAGGGCACCGGCGACGCCGACCTGCTGCTGCCAGCCGAGGCCATCGCCGAGCGCGCCATCGCGCGGCACAAGGCGCCGAACGGCGGCTTCTTCGACATCCTGCACGACCCGGGCACCCAGGGCTCGATGCGGCGGCGCAACCGTTCGATCCTCGACAACTCGACGATGGCCGAGTCCCTGGTGCGGCTGTCGTACCTGTCGCGGCGGCCGGAGTTCTATCAGGAGGCGATCGCGGCGCTGGAGGCGTTCGCCGTCGACTACAAGGAGTACGGCTACTACGTGGCCGGCTACGGCCGCGCCGTCGACCTGGTCTTCTACGAGCCGCTGTTCCTGACCATCGTCGGCGACCGCGAGGATCCGGAGCTGGTGGCGCTGCGCCGCACCGCGCTGCTGACCTACGTGCCGTCGCGCATCGTGCAGACGCTCGATCCGGCGCACGACCCGGTGCTGCTCGGCCGCAGCGGCCTGCGCGTCGAGCCCCGACCCGTGGCCTACCTCACGGTCGGCAACTCGCACTGCGCCATCGCCCGCACGGTGCCCGAGCTGCTGGCGGCGATCGATTCGGTCGAGACGGCGCGGCGGCGGTCGATCTCCTGACTCCTGATCCCCGCGGCGGATCCGCGCCTGCGCGGGCTCGCAGCCCAGCAGGCCCAACTCGCAGCCC
>JAEUHT010000267.1 GCA_016793265.1 Planctomycetota bacterium | reverse complement strand
CTCCGAATCGGCCATGGGAGCAGAGACGATCGTGCGCAGGAGCTTCGACCCTGTGGTTGGCGAGGGTGTCGATGCCGAGTACTCGATCGACACCGGCGGTCCGGTGGCGCATCCGACCTGGACGCGCGTATATGATCTGTCGGGGCGCCTGGTCAGCGAGGCCGCTTACGGCGACTATCAGGCTCTGCAGCCGGGAACGTGGCGACCGTTCAAGGTCGTGCAGACGCGCTGGTTGTCGCCTGGCCAATCCGACGACCGCATCGTCGTGTCACTGAACCTGACGTCAGCCAAGCTGCTGCCGGAGGCGGAGCAGGCTGCGGTGCCGAAGGCGAGCCCTGATTCCCAGCTCTGGTTCCACTGGCTGTAGGAATGGCTGCACAGAGGGCCGGCGGAGGGCCTGGGCGCCGGCGTCACGTCGTCACTGCACCCATTTCAGCAGGTTGTTGGCCTCCTGCGCCGCCTGCGTGTTCGTGTACTTGCGGATGATCTCGTAGAGCTGGTCACGCACCTTCGCCTTCTGCGTCAGGCTGCTCGACCTGACGGCGTTGTCGTAGGCGGGGCGCAGCTTGGCGAGCTCCTTCTGCGCCGCCTCCTCGGCCTTGATGCGCGGGTCGGAGTTGAGCTCGGTGAGTCTCTTCTTGGCCTCGTCGCCGATCGGCAGGCCGGCGTAGCGCCGGACCAGGGCTTTGGCAGCGTCGCGCTGCGCGAGCACCCCGGGGTAGAGCTGCTCCAGCGCGGCCAGCGTACGAACGGCGCGCGCCACCTCGACCTCGATGTACCAACGTACGCGTCGCACCACCGCCTTCTGCGCCGTGGTCAGCGTCAGCGGCGGCACCTTGTCGAGAGCCGTGATCGCGGCGGCGAGCAAGCCGTCCTGCCACGCCGCGCGAACGGCCTGGAACGTCGGCTCGTCGGGGATGCTCAACATCACGTCGAGCGAACCGCAGCGCCACGCGTGCGACAAGGTCAAGACGCAGCTCGCGGTGGCGTAGACGCGGCCGCCTTCGCTGCCCCAGACGTCGATCGGATCCCACGAGCCCTTGGCGGCGCCGACGAGGCGCTGGTGTTCGAGCAGCACACGCTGCACGGCGCCACACCAGCTGCGTTGTTCGCGCGAGCCCGGCATCTGCGCCAGCGCCATGCTCGCCTGCAGCCAGTAGTAGTAGTCGATCGCCTGCGCGTCCCACTTCGGCGGCCGGGTCTCGATCTGGCCGGCGGCGAGCTTCGCCAGCTTGTCGTCGGGCGACAGGCCGGCGGCGAAGCGGGCGTGCAGCGCCGACGCCGTCACCGCCGCGCCGAGCGCGGCCGGGAAGCGTGCGGCGTGGTCGCCGGCCATGCGCGAGGAGAATTCGTCGCGCCACGTGTAGCCGCAGGAGCCGGCGTCATTGGTGCGGCTGTCGAGCCAGGCGATGGCCTCGCCGACCGCGGTCGCGTCGGCGTCGAGCCCGGTCTGCATGCCGGTGACGAGCGCGGTGATGCACCAGGCGGTGATCGAGGTGTCGTTGTCGCCGTCCTGCGGCTGGTAGCGCCAGGCGGCGCCTCGATTGCGGTGCCGTTCGAGGTTCTCGAGGCAGGCCGCGGCGCTGCCGCGGTAGTCGGCGCGGTCGAACAACGCCGCGGCCTCGGTCAGCGCCAGCGTCGTCAGCACCTGCATGTAGACGAAGTCGTTGGTCTCGCCCGGCACGCGGCCGTTCTCGTCGAGTTGCATCACCAGCCAGTCGGCGGCCTGGTGGCACGGTTCGTCGAGCAGCGGGTCGGCCTGCGCCAACATCGCCAGCAGCGCGAGCGCGGTGACGCCGACCGAGTACTTGCCCTTGCCGGCGCCGTCGCAGCGATCTCCCTCGGGGTCGCGCTGCATGAACGCCTCGGCATCCCAGTGGCCATCCTCTTCCTGGTGCTCACGCAGCCAGGTCACGGCCGCGCGCACCGTCTCGAGCAGCTTCGTGTCCTGCACCACGGCGCGACGCTCGGCGCGTTCGCGCCAGAAGGCGGGGCGGTCGTCGGGCTTGTCCTGGGCTACTGCCGTGGCGGCGGCGAGCAGGGACAGGGCGAACAGCGGGTGGCGGGGCGTCATCATCCAGCTTCCTTCACGGCGTCGCGTCAGCATGCCACGCCAGCTGGGCCAGGTCACGCCAGCAGCGCGGCGAAGATGCGCAGCGCCTCGGCATAGCCGGCGGCGAGCGGCAGAGTGGCCCATTCGTCGCGCCCGGCCCAGCGTACGTCGGTGTGTTCGTCACTGAGCACGATGTCGCCGCGCGGCGAGGAACAACGCAAGCCGACCAGGAACACCGGCAACGCGCGCTGCGGCTCGACTGCGCGCACCCAGGTCGCGCACGGCCCGCCGATGCAACACGAGAACCCGGCGCCGAGCTCCTCGCGCAGCTCGCGACGCAGCACGTCGGCGAGCGGCAGCAGCTCCTCGCCGACGTCGATGCGGCCGCCGGGCAGTTCCCAGCGCGCCGCAGCGTTGGCCTCCTGCACGAGCAACAGGCGTTCGTCGTGCCAGACGAACGCCTTGACGCCGACCTGGAAGGTCTGGATGGGGCGGCGCACGGGGGTCACCATTCGAGCCGCGCGTCGCCTTCCTGCAGCTTGCCGGGCGGCCGCGCGCCCTTGCCCTCGGTCTTGGTCAGCGTGTCGCCGAGGTCCGCGCGCGCCTGCTCGGCCGCCTGCTGCAGCCGGGCGACGACGTCCGGGTGCGCACCGGCGACGTTCTCGGTCTCGCCGACGTCGTGCTCGAGGTCGTAGAGTTCGAGGCCGCAGTCGGCGTTCACGTAGGGCGCCGGCGAGCCGTCGCGGCCGCCGGGTTTGCCGCCGAGCGTCGCGTAGCGGTGGGGGAAGTGCAGCTTCCAGCGCCGGTCGCGCACCGCCTGCAGCTGGCCGCCGGCGTAGTAACACCAGAACGCCTCGTGCGGCGAACGCGCGTTCTCGACCGAGAACAGCAGCGGCGTGATGTCGTGGCCGTCGATGGTGTGGTCGGGCAGCTTGGCGCCGATCAGCTTGGCTACCGTCGGCAGCAGGTCGATCGTCGAGGTCAGCTCCTTGCACTCGGTGCCGGCGCGTACGTGGCCGGGCCAACGCATCAGCGTCGGCATGCGGATGCCGCCCTCCCAGGCGGTGCCCTTGCCTTCGCGCAGCGGCCCGGCGCTGCCGGCGTGTTCGCCGTAGCTGAGCCACGGCCCGTTGTCGCTGGTGAAGATCACGAGCGTACGTTCGTCGAGGCCGTGTTGGCGCAGCGCGCCGAGGATCTCGCCGACCGACCAGTCGATCTCCGTGACCACGTCGCCGAACAAGCCGAGCCCGCTCTTGCCGCGGAACTTCTCGGACACGAACAGCGGCACGTGCACCATCGAATGCGGCACGTAGAGGAAGAACGGCCGTTCGCGGTGGCGTTCGATGAACGACACCGCGCGCTCGGTGTACCAGGTCGTCAGCATCGCCTGTTCGTCGGCGGTGACCTCGTGGTCGACGACCTGATCGCCTTCGATCAGCGGCAGCGGCGGATAACCCTGCTTGCGCCGTTCGGCCTCGGTCGGCAGCTTGGCGTAGGCCGGGTGCAGCGGCCACATGTCGTTGGAGTAGGGCAGGCCGAAGTACTCGTCGAAGCCGCGCTGCAGCGGCAGGAAGCGCGGGTGATGGCCGAGGTGCCACTTGCCGAAGCAGGCGGTCGCGTAGCCCTTCTGCTTGCAGAGCTGGGCGATCGTCACCTCGCCGTCGCTGAGGCCGATCTTGGCGTCGGGACCGAGCGCGCCGCTGATGCCGACGCGACGGTGGTAACAACCGGTGAGCAGCGCCGCGCGCGACGCCGAGCAGACCGCCGACGGCACCACGAAGTCCGTGAAGCGCATGCCCTCGGCGGCCCTGCGGTCGAGGTTGGGGGTTGGTGCCTTGCCGCCGAACGGGCCGATGTCGGCGTAGCCCATGTCGTCGATGAAGATCACGACGATGTTGGGTGGTTGGGGCGTCGGGGCCGGCGGCGTCTGCGTGGTGGTGGTGCTGGCCAGCACGAGGCAACAGCCGAGGCCGAGGGCGAGGTTCTGCATGGCGGGCGCCATGATGCCCGTTCGCCGCGGCGCCGCCCACGGCCGCCTCTTGTTCGCGCCTGGTCCCGCCGGCATGGTGCCGGCGATGGCAGCCCACTCGGCCCACTCCATGTCGTTCGACCGCCGCAACCTCTCCGTGCTGCTGCTGGAGGGCGTGCACCCGAGCGCCGTCGAACTGCTGGCCGCCGAGGGCTACACGCAGGTCGTGACGCATACGAAGGCGCTGCCGCCGGCCGAACTGGCCAAGGCGCTGGCCGGCGCGCACATGGTCGGCATCCGTTCGCGCACGCAGTTGACCAAGGAGCTGCTCGCCGCCGCCCCCAAGCTGATGGCGATCGGCTGCTTCTGCATCGGCACCAACCAGGTCGACCTCGCCGCCGCACGCCGCCGCGGCATCCCGGTGTTCAACGCGCCGTTCTCCAATACGCGCAGCGTCGCCGAGCTCGTGCTCGCCGAGATCATCATGCTGCTGCGCGGCATCCCGGCCAAGAACGCGGCGGCGCACCGCGGCGAGTGGATCAAGTCGGCGGCCGGGGCGCGCGAGGCGCGCGGGCGCACGCTCGGCATCGTCGGCTACGGCCACATCGGCACCCAGGTCGGCGTGCTGGCCGAGGCGTTCGGCATGCAGGTCGTCTACCACGACATCGTCACCAAGCTGGCGCTCGGCAACGCCGCCGCCGCGAAGAGCCTCGACGCGCTGCTCGAGGCCGCCGACGTGGTCACGCTGCACGTGCCGGAGACGGCGCAGACGCGTTGGATGATCGGCAAGGAGCAACTCGCGCGCATGAAGCCCGGAACCCACCTGGTCAACGCCTCGCGCGGCACCGTCGTCGACATCGACGCGCTGACCACGGCGCTCGCCAATGGCCACCTCGCCGGCGCCGCGATCGACGTGTTCCCGCAGGAGCCCGAGTCGAACGACGACGAGTTCGTGTCGCCGCTGCGGCGCTTCGACAACGTCATCTTGACGCCGCACGTCGGCGGCAGCACCGCCGAGGCGCAGCAGAACATCGGCATCGAGGTCGCCGGCAAGCTCGTGCGCTACAGCGACAACGGCTCGACGTTGACCGCCGTCAACTTCCCCGAGGTGGCGCTGCCCGAGCATGCTTCGAAGCACCGGCTGCTGCACATCCACGAGAACCGGCCGGGCATGCTGTCGGCGGTGAACAGCGTGTTCACGGCGCGCCGCATCAACGTCGCCGCGCAGTTCCTGCAGACCGACGCCGAGGTCGGCTACGTCGTCATCGACATCGACGCCGGTGACCGCGACGACTCGAAGGCGCTGCAGCAGGAGCTCGCCGACATCCCTGGCACGATCCGGTCGCGGGTGCTCTACTAGCGGCGGCGACTCGCGGGGCATCACGCCCGTGTTGGCGCCGACGCCCCCTGCCGGCCCACATCAATGGCGCCGAGCGGCGAGGTCGGCGCCTTTGTGCCCTGCGCGAGTCTGTCGGTGGACCAGTTGCCAAGCGATGCCTCTGGCCAACAGCGGCCTCCGCTCACCGCTCGGAGAACGAACCCATGCACTTGCCCTCGATCCTCGCAGTCGGGCTGCTCGCCAGCGTGGCGAGCAGCCAGTCACCGCTCGTCGTCGCCCCGTCCGGCGGCAGCCTCTACACCTGGATGCCACCCCAGTCCGTCACCCAGGTCTTCTTCGACCTCACCGTCAACACCCAGGTCACCATGCGCTCGCTGCGCTCACAGCTCGCAGCGACTCCGTTCGCCGGCTCGGTGCCGTTGCCGATCGGCGTCTCGCTCTGGCTGACGGTGCCCGGCGTCGGCACGTTCGTCGGCTCCGAGACCATCCCGGGCAACTGGTACGAGGCCGCCAAAGGGCTGGTGACCATCGGCGGGGTCGCTGGCACCACCTCACCGTTTGATTGCGACACCTGCCTGCTGACGCCGGGCGGCGGACCGCTCGTGCTGCCCTCCGGCAGCTACGGCTGCGTGGTGCGCTACACGAACCTGCAGCCGCTGTTCTATGGCGTTCCGACGGTGCCAAACACCTTCGCCAACGCCGAGCTCTCGTTGACCGGCGGCGCGCTCCAGAACAGTGAATTCACCTCGGCGCCGTGGGCGCCCGCGATCGGCATGGCCGGCTGGAGTTGGGTCGGGCAGATCAGCTACGCGAACGGGGCAGTGCCCAACAACTGTGCGAGTGCTTCGCCGTACGGCACCGGCTGCAATGCCGGCTCACCGCTGCAGCTCGCGGCCTCGGCGACGCCGCGGCGCGGCACGACCATCAACCTCACCACGTCCGGCGAAACGACCATCGGGCTCGGCATCAGCTTCCTCGGCCCGGTCGGCATCGCGCCCGGCATCGACCTCGCGTTCCTCGGCGCGCCCGGCTGCGCCGTCTACAGCGACCTTGGCAACGGCGTCAGCACGATCATCTCGAACCTCGGACTGCCCGGCTTCGGCATGTCGTACCCGCTGACGATCCCCAACTGGCCGTTCTTGCTCGGCGCCCAGCTCTACGGCCAGTCGGCCTGGCTCGACGCCGCGGCGAATCCGTTCGGCGTGGTGACGTCGAACGGGCTCGAGCTGGTGATCGACTGACTGCAGCTGCCGGCGCCGCGACGCGCCGGCCGTGTAACCCCGCGCCGGTCTCGCTAGGCTCTTCGCCCCTATGCGCCTGAGCCAGATCCTGATCTCCACCCTGCGCGACGACCCCGCCGACGCCGAAATCCCGAGCCACAAGCTGCTCGCCCGCGCCGGCTTCGTCGTCAAGATCGCCGCCGGCGTCTACACCTTCGCGCCGTTGATGTGGCGCGTGGTGAAGAAGTTCGCGCAGATCGTGCGCGAGGAGCTCGACCGCGAAGGCGCCAACGAGGTGATGCTGCCGATCATCCAGCCGAAGGAGCTGTGGGTATCGAGCGGGCGGTGGGACCGCTACGTGACCGACGGCATCATGTTCACCCTGAAGGACAGGAAGGGCAGCGAGATGTGCCTCGGCCCGACCCACGAGGAGGTGATGACCGCCTACGTCAACGCGCAGGTCAACTCCTACAAGCAGCTGCCTGTCAACTTCTACCAGATCCAGGACAAGTTCCGGGACGAGATCCGGCCGCGGTTCGGCCTCATGCGCGGCCGCGAGTTCATCATGATGGACGCCTACTCGTTCGACGCCGACCAGCAGGGGCTCGACGAGGCGTACGCGAAGATGCGCCGCGCCTACTGCCGCATCTTCGATCGCTGTGGCGTCGACTACACGGTGGTGCAAGCCGACTCGGGTGCGATCGGCGGCGCCGGCAGTGAGGAGTTCATGGTCATCGCCGACAGCGGTGAGGACTCGATCCTCTTCTGCCGCGACAGCGGCTACGCGGCGAACGTCGAGAAGGCGCAGAGCAGGCTGCCCGCGGCGCCGGCTGGTGGCGAGGCGAAGCCGCTCGAGAAGCACGCCACGCCGGACGTGAAGACCGTCGCGCAGCTCGAAGCGTTCTTCCCCGGCTGGGTCGCGGGCCGCATGGCCAAGACCGTGCTCTACCACGTGACGTGGAAGAGCAAGGAGAAGGTCACAGCCGTGATGATGCGCGGCGACCTCGAGATCAACGAGGTCAAGCTCGTCAACGCGCTCGACGCGCTGACCGTGCGCCTCGCCACCGAGGACGAGATCAAGAAGGCCACCGGCGCCGAGGTCGGCTTCGCCGGGCCGGTGGGCCTGCCCGACGACGTGCCGCTGCTCGCCGACGAATCGCTGCACGGCGTCACCAACCTGCTGACCGGCTGCAACCAGACCGGCTACCACTGCCTCAACGTGAACCTCGGCCGCGACTGCCGCATGCCGTCGTTCAAGGAGCTGCGGCTCGCCCGGGCCGGCGAAGGCTGCCCCGTCAGCGGCAAGCCGCTCGAGCAGGCGCGCGGCATCGAGGTCGGCCACATCTTCAAGCTCGGCACCAAGTACTCGAAGGCGATGGCGGCGACGTTCATGGATCAGGGCGGCAAGCCGACCCCGTTCGTGATGGGCTGCTACGGCATCGGCGTCTCGCGCACGCCGGCCGCCGCCATCGAGCAGCACTTCGACGACAAGGGCATGGTCTGGCCGGTCGCGATCGCGCCGTTCGAGTGTGTGGTGGCGATGCTCGACCCCAAGCGCGACGAGCAGCAGGCGCTGGCGCAGCAGCTCTACGCGCAGCTGCAGAAGGCCTCGGTCGATGTCTGCCTCGACGACCGCGCGATGTCGCCGGGCGCCAAGTTCAAGGACCTCGAGCTGATCGGCGTGCCGGTGCAGGTGTTCGTCGGCCGCAAGGCCGGTGAAGGACAGGTCGAGTTCCTCGTGCGCAAGGGCATGCAGAAGAGCGAGTGCCAGGCCGGCGAAGTCGCCGCCAAGGTGCTCGCCGCGCTCGGCCGCTGACGGCGGCGCGAGCGGGTGGCCAGGCGGGGGGCGTGCGCTCTCGCACGGCCGAGAATCAGGCCTTGGGCTGAGACTCCCGCTCATGGCCTGGCTAGGAGGCGCTGGCCCCCTGCTCGAATCGGAGTCGCGCATGAAGTGCATGTCCCTGTTGCTCGCTGGC
Source organism: Planctomycetota bacterium (assembly GCA_016793265.1). Classification (GTDB taxonomy): domain Bacteria; phylum Planctomycetota; class UBA1135; order UBA1135; family UBA2386; genus JAEUHT01. The sequence continues at coordinate 4,305 of JAEUHT010000267.1, read as the reverse complement.
CTCCTGGCCGGAGCTGCCTTGGCCCAGTGCGAACCCTACGTGCCGCCCGGCAATCCGGGTCCCTCCACGGGAGGAGGCGGCTCGGGGACCGGCGGCGGCCGGCCGTGGGGTGGTCCCGGCGACACCGTGCCGACCGGCCCCGGCACCGGCGCGCCGCGCCAGCCGAAGGTGACCGGGCCGATCGAAGCGCCGAAGCCCACCGGCCCGACCACGGGCCAACCGTCGCCGTCGGCGCCGATGCCGACCCGGCCGACCACCGGTGGTCCGACCGGTCCCGCCATGCCCGTGCCGGCTCCGGGCCTCGTGCCCGGCCGCACCGGCCCGCGCGGCATGCCGCTCGAAGACGACGAGACGACGTGGCCTCGTTGGTGGGACCTCAATGGCGACGACTTCCTTGGCCACGGGCTGGCCAACACGCCGTTGACCGGATCGGACACGTTCTACCTCGGCACGCGCCGCCGCGAGCAGGGCGGCCAACGCCGCCTGCCCGACGCCGGGGTGATCGAGACGTCCGTGTTGCCCGCGCTGCGCACCGCGCTCGCCGGCAGCAGCGACCGGGAGCTGCGCGCCGCGTGCCTGCTGGCGCTGGCCCGCATCGGTCCGCAGCGGGCGCCGTTCGCGCTCGGTGAGGTGTTCGTGGCCTACTTGACGGCGTCCGATCAGAACGTGCGCGAGACCGCGGCGCTGGCGCTCGGTCTGGCCGGTGGTCGCGATGGCTATCGGCAGTCGCTGCTGGGGAGCCTTGCGGCCGACGACGAGGTCGGTCGCCAGCTCGCCGCGGGGCCGGTGCGGGAGCGTACGCGCGCCTTCGCCGCCTACGGCCTCGGTCTGGCCGCCAACGCCAGCGACAGCGTGGCCGCCAAGGAGCGCGCGTTCGCCGCCCTCGCCGCGCTGCTCGATGCCGAAGCCGGCCGTGAGGTCAAGGTCGCCGCGCTGCACGCCATCGGCCTGTTGCAGCTCGACGAACGCGCCTACGGCGAGGTCCGGCTGCAGCAGCGGGCGCTGGAGACGCTGGACGACTTCCTGCGGCGTGACGTCGTCGGCACCGAACGCATCGTGCAAGCGCACTGTCCGACCGCGATGGCGCGGCTGCTGCCGCGCGGCAGCGCGCTGGCGCGGCGCTACGCCGCCGTGTTCGCCGACGAGCTCGCCGGCCGCTCGCGCACCGAACGGCACGACCACTTGGTGGCGCAGTCGTGTGCGCTCGCGCTCGGCCGGATCGTCGCGCCAGACGGCGCCGCCGACGACGCCGATGCACCGTTCCGGCAGGCCCTGCTCGACACCTGGCGCGGCCACAAGGACCCGCAGACCCGCTACTTCGCCATGCTGGCCCTGGGCCGCATCGGCGGCGGCGGCACCCGCGAGCTGCTGCTGCGCGAGTTTGACCGCGCCAACCGCACGCAGCAGAAGCCGTGGTGCGCGCTGGCGCTCGGCCTGCTCGCGCACGAACGCGCAGTGCCCGACCGCCTGCTCGTGGACACGCTGACCGCGGCGTTGCGCGCCAACAAGGAGCCGGGGCTCTGCGGGGCGCTGGCCGTGGCGCTCGGCCTCGCCCACGCCACCGAGGCGGCGCCGCTGCTGCGCGAACGGCTGCTGGCGAGCCAGCAGCAGGATCAGCTCGCCGCGCACCTGTGTGACGCGCTGGCGCTGCTCGGCGATGGGCAGAGCGTGGGCGCGCTGCGCCAGGTGCTCGACGGGGCCAAACGGCGGCCGGAGCTGCTCGAAGCCGCCGCGACGGCGCTCGGCCGGCTCGGCGACGGCGAGGTCGGGGCGCGGCTGGCGGCGATGCTCGCTGCCGACGGCAGCCACGAGGAACGCGCCGCCGCGGCGCGCGCGCTGGCCCTGGTCGGCGACGAACGGGTGCTGCCGGCCCTGCTGGCCACGCTCGCTTCGCCCGCTGCCACCGACGTCGTGCGGGCGCACGCCGCCACCGCGCTCGGGGCGATCGCCGATGCGCGCCAGAAGCCGTGGTGCCAGCCGCTCGCCAGCGACGCCAACTACCGCGCCGCCGTGGCCACGCTGACCGACCGTTCGTCCGGCGTGCTCGACCGCCGGTGACGCGCTGTTCGCCCGGAGTCGCTCAGCTGAAGGCGCCGGCGATGTACTGCTTGGTCAGCTCCGAGCGCGGGTGGCGGAACAGCTCCGCCGTCGGCCGGTGCTCGACCAGGTAGCCCGTGCGACCGCCCTTCGTCGTGTCGACGTACATGAACCCGGTCATGTCGGCGACGCGCTGCGCCTGCTGCAGGTTGTGGGTGACGACGACGATCGTGTAGCGCTGCTTGAGCTCGATCATCAGCTCCTCGATGCGCCGCGTGGCGATCGGGTCGAGCGCCGAGCACGGTTCGTCCATCAGCAGCACCTCGGGTTCGGTGGCGATGGCGCGGGCGATGCAGAGCCGCTGCTGCTGGCCGCCGGAGAGCGCGAGCCCGCTCTTGTGCAGCTTGTCCTTCACCTCGTCCCACAGCGCGGCGCGGCGCAGCGCCAGCTCGACCCGCTCCTCGTAGTCGCCGCGGTAGCGGTTGAGCTTGAGGCCGAAGGCGACGTTCTTGAACACCGAGGTCGCGAACGGGTTCGGCTGCTGGAAGACCATGCCGATGTAGCGGCGCACCGCCACCGGATCGATGCTCGAGTGGTAGATGTCGCGGCCCTGGAACTGCACGTGCCCGGCGAAGCGGAAGCCGTCGACGAGGTCGTTCATGCGGTTGAGGCAGCGCAGCGCCGTGCTCTTGCCGCAGCCGGACGGGCCGATGAAGGCGGTGATCGTGCCGCGCGTGATCGGCACGTGGGTGTCCCGCACGGCGAAGAAGTCGCCGTACCAGAGCTTGTCGAGCCGGAGATCGATGACGACGTCGTCGGCGACGGCGGCGTGCGGGGAGGTCTCGGTGGCGGTCATGGGTTCCTTGCGGGTCAGCGGTGGCTCTGGTGTTGGTTGTGCGCCAGCACCTGGCCGATGACGTTGAAGAGCAGCACCAGCAGCACCAGCACGAGGGCTGCGGTCCACGCCATGTCGATCTGGTGTTCGTAGGGCGAGCCGGAGAACTGGTAGATCATCACCGCCAGCGAGGCGGTGTCCTCGTGCTGGAAGCGTGGCCAGTAGTTGCTGAACTGGGCGGTGAAGAGCAGCGGCGCGGTCTCGCCGGCGGCGCGGGCGACGGCCAGCATCACGCCGGTCAGGATCGACGGCATCGCCGTCGGCAGCGTGACGCGGCAGACCACCTGCGCCGAGGTCGCGCCCATGCCGACCGCGGCCTCCTTGATGCGGCGTGGTACCGCGCGGATCGCCTCTTCGGCGGTCAGCGCGACGATCGGCAGCATCAGCACGGCGAGCGCGGTGCCCCCGGCGAGCGCCGAGAAGCGGCCGACGGCGAGCACGACCACCGCGTAGGCGAAGATGCCGGCGAGGATCGACGGCATGCCGGTCAACACCTTGGCCGCGAAGCGGATCGCCGAGGCGAGCCGCTTCTTGTCGCCGTACTCGGCGAGGTAGATCGCGGTCAGCACCCCGGTCGGGATCGCCAGCAGGCCGGCGATGGCCACCATGTAGAACGTGCCGGCGATGGCGTTGCCGAAGCCGCCGCCGGTGGTCTCGAGCCCGCTCGGCGGCAGGCTCCACAGCATCTCCCACCGGAACTTGCTGGCGCCGCGCTCGACCAGGAGCCACAGCACGCCGAACAGCGGGAACGCGGCCAGCAGGCTCAGCAGCGCGCAGAGCACCGTCAGCAGGCGATCGAACAGCGTCCTCACGGCGCGGATGTCGTGTTCGAGCTTCGGCTTGGTCACCAGGATCTGGCTGTCCTCGGTGAGCAGCGGTCCGGTCTGCACGCGCAGGTCGCTCATCAGCGCAGGCCCTCCACGCGCCGGTGGCCGCGCACGAGGATCCAGGTGCCGGCCATGTTGACCGCGAGCGTGATCAGCAGCAGCACGATCGCCGCGTACATCAGGACGCCGCGTTCATGGTCCTGGGCCTCGGGGAAGGCGTTGGCGATCAGCGAGGCCAGCGTATTGCCGGGCGCCAGCAGCGAGATGTTGAGTTCGTTGCGGTTGCCGAGCAGCATCGCCAGCGCCATGGTCTCGCCGAGTGCGCGGCCGAAGGCGAGCACCGCGGCGCCGAAGATGCCGGTGGCGGCGGTCGGCAGCACGACGCCGAGAATGCACTCCCAGCGCGTGGCGCCGAGGCCGTAGGCGGCTTCGCGCAGCTTGCGCGGCACGGCGGCGATGGCGTCGCGCGACACCGCCGTCATCGTCGGCGTGATCATGATCGCCAGCACCAGCGTGGAGGCGAGCATGTTGGGGCCCGGCGTGCGG
>JAEUHT010000134.1 GCA_016793265.1 Planctomycetota bacterium | reverse complement strand
GGCGGGCAGGGCGGGCGGGAGGTTACCCGGCGCCGCCGATCTTGCGAGCCCCCCGGCTGCGGGCGAGTCCTGCATGCGCCGAGCCGTCAGGGCAGCGACCGCCAGCGCAGGCGCGCCAACGACGCCGTCGTCGCGAAGCTGGCGACGCCGAGCGGCCGGCTCAGCAGCACTTCCTGGCGCAGGTCCAGCGTGCGGCCGCGGGTGTCGACGGCGCACAACGGCTCGCCGTCGAGCGTGACCACGACGCGGCCGGCGGCGACGCGAACGACGACGTCGTGGTCGACGCCGCGGCCGAGGCGCCGCAGCGTGCGCGTTTCGTTGCGGGAGGCGTCCTTGCCGTCGAGGCACGACAGGCCACACAGCGTGCCGCCCCAGCCGCCGAGCACGAGCGTCAGGTGCTGTTCGCCGACCGGGAAGGTCAGGCCGCAGAAGAAGTCGTTGCCGGCGTCGCGGCGCGCGGTCAGTTCGAGCTCGTAGTCGCCGTGCGGCACGTTCTCGGTCCAGGTCACGCCGGTCAGCGGGTTGCCCATGCCGAGTTCGAGGCGGCCGTCGAGCACCCGGACGTCACCTTGGCCGCCGAAGTCGGTGGCGACCCACGGCGCCACACAACCGGCGTCGAACAGCACCTGCCAGCTCGCCTCGGCGGCGGCAGGCGGGCTCGGCTCGGGGACGGCCGTGCAGGCGGGGAACGTCGCCAGCAGCAGCCACGCGGCGGCGGAGCGCTTCATCGGCCGGTCACCACGGGCGCGGTGCTCTGCTTGAGGAACAGGATCGCCATCGCGTTGCGTTCGATGCCGAGGTCCCACAGCAGCTCGGCCGGCCAGTGGCCGTCGTCCTGCTGGGCGAGCACCAGCACCATGGCGCCCTCGAAGTACCAATCGCGGTCCTGGATCAGCGCCACGCCCGACAGCAGGGCGGCCCGTTCGAGGCCGTAGAGGTAGTAGTAGATCCAGTGCTGCTGGCGCTCGATCGCGCCGGGGTTGCAGCGCGCGGTCATCCACTGCGCGAGCCAGGCGAAGCCGTCGTCGCGCGCGCGCACGATGTTGCCGAGCAGCCGGCCGCGCTTGAGGTCGGGGTTGTCGAGCAGGCCGGCCTGGCAGATCGTGAGGCCGGTGATGCCGGCGCAGGTCATGCTGCCCCAGGTCGGCGTCCACTCGCCGTCGCGTTTGGGTTCCTCGTAGCTCCAGCCGAGGGCGCGGTTGCTCGACTTCGACTGCGTGAACGGCGCTTCGGGGTCGGCGAGGCGCGCCGCCAGCGTGCGGTAGTCCACCAGCGTCAGGTCCAGCTTGTCGCCGAACCCGCTCTGCGCGGTCAGCAGGTGGTTGGCCGCCGCCTCCCAGGTGTTGGCCGGGATGTCGACGCCGCACAGGTGGGCGGAGTAGAGGCCGAGCAGGCCGTACTGGTTGACGGAGTTGTCGAAGCGACCGCCGCGGGTGTAGTTGAAGCGCAGCAGGTACTGGGGATCGACGCGGGTGTCGATGTTGTCGAGCAGCTGCGCGGCCCACTGCTGCAGCAGCGCCTTGTCCTGCGGCGACGGCTCGCGCTTGTGGGCGCGTTGGATCGTGCCATTGCGCAGATCGCCGCTCTCGCCGGACGGCGTGTAGAGCGCTTCGATCGCCATGATCGCGTTGGCGAGCGAGTAGGTGTCGATCAGCGTGCGCTTGCGCAGCTCGGCGTAGCCCCTCTGCACCACGTCGTCGCTCACCGGCACGCCGCCCTTGACCAGCGCCAACAGGCCGATGGCGAGGCGGCCGGTGTGGTAGCTGTCGCCGGCGTCGCCGGCTTGCGCCTGCAGTTCGTTGCCGCCGAGGTCCTTCAGCTGCTCGCGCAGTCGCGCCGTGCCGCGCTGCAGCGCCGCAGCGACCATGGCGCGGAACGCCGCGTCCTGGTTCTCGCGCACCTCGCGGAGCCGCCACGACTCGCGCTGCCGCAGCGTCGCGGCGACCTCCTTGCCGTCCTTGCCGCGCACGATGGCGGCCAGCAGCGTGGTGGAGAACTCGACGACCCGCACCTTGCCGTCGCGCACGTCGAGGCGGCGGCGCACTTCGAGCGTGCCGTCGATGCCGTAGGCGACGAACGGGCGCACGTGGCGATCGAGGAAGCGCTTCGACTCGCCGCGCGGCTGCAGGTCGGCCGGGCTCTTCAGCGTCAGGTCGAGCCGCTGCCAACCCTCGGCGTCGACCGCCGAGGCCTTGCCCTTGACGACGATGTCGCCGAGGCGGAACAGGCGCGAAGCGTCGGCCGTCACCGCGCCGCCGAGCACGCCGCAGCGCAGGTCGACGGCGAGCCACCAGCCGAGGTCGCGCAGGTCGCCGGGCGGGATGCGCACATACTGCTGCTTGGCGTCGAGCTCGCCCTGCAGCAGCAGCGGGGGTGGCCGGAAACCGCCGATCAGGTCGGCCCGCACCCGATCGCCGAGTTCTTTGTCTTCGCGCAGCACGCGCTGCAGGTCGTCGGCCGTCTTCACGCCGGGCGGCAGCGACGCGAACGAGGCCAGGCGCAGGTCGAAGTACTGCGCGCCGCCGACGTTGGTGCAGAGCGCCGCCAACACGTTGTCACCGGCCACCCAGGCGTCGAGCGCCGCGCCGGTGACGACGTAGGAACGGTCGCGACCGTAGCCGTCGTCGGCGACCAGCAGCTTGCCGTTGAGCCACAGCCGCAGGCCGTCGTCGTGCTGCACCTGGAACCACAGCGCCTTCGGCTTCTTCGCCAGCACGAGGCGCGTGCGCAGGGCCAGCGCCTCGGTGGCCCACGGGCTGTTCTGGTTCGCGGCCTTGCCGACGTCGGGGCCGAACTCGCCGGCGCCGAAGGCCCAGCCCGAATCGTCGAAGGGCACGTTCTCGAAGCCCGCCGGCACCGCCGCGCGCGGACAAGCGAAGTAGCGCCAGCGCTGCGCCTCGGGGCTCTTGCCGTCCTCGACGACCCACTCCGGGCGCAGCCGCGACGGCGGGCCCTGGAAGGTGAACTCCTGCGTCGTGCGGTCGAAGACGATGGCGCCGCGGTGCGGGATGTCCCAGCCGGGGCCCTGGGCCGGCAGCAGCGTGGCGACCATGCACCACAGCGCCAGCAGCAGCCAGCGCGGCGGCGGTGGCAGGTCGGGCAGGCTGTGGGCGGTGGGCGTCATCGGGCCGTGGCGTCAGCGCGCGCCGCCGAAGTTGAGGCCGCAGTCGGGGCAGCGTGTGACCCCGGCGGTGGCGAAGGTCGTCAGGCAGGCCGGGCACTGCGTCTCGGCGGCGTCGAGGTCGCAGACGATGTCGCGCACGGGCAGGCCTTCACGGGCGACCAGGTGGCGAAGGTGTTCTTGGTGGATCTGCATGGCGCGGGGGATCTCGGCGCTCGCGACCGCGAGCCAGGCGCGCGGCGTTCAGCCGCCGCGCAAGGGACCGGTCACGGCGCGGATGCCGGCGGCGGCGAGCCGCTGCACGATCTCGCGCATCTCGGAGGCGTGACCCTGGAAGACCATCTGCATGCCGTCGGGGGGATTCACGCCGGGCAGTCTATGCGCGGTCGCGCGGGACGCCACCGGCGGCCGCGGGCTCCGCGGCGCGCCGTCAGCGGCGCACCAGCGTCTCGAAGGCCGAGCGCAGCGCCACCTCGTCGGCGGTCGTCGGCGCGTAGCCATCGGCGATCAGCAACAGGTCGCCGTGCACCTGCAGGTGGATCCAGCGCAGGGCCGGGGCCGCCGGGTCGGTCGCCGCCGCGGCCGACCGGCAGCTGATGGTGCGCGTCCGGGTGCTGCAGCCCGCGAGTTCGATCCAGTCGGTGGCACCGGGGCCAGGTTCGGCGGCCGGCGGCGGCTCGAGGCCCTGTTGGCGGCAGAGCTGGCGTAGGTAGCGATCGGCGGTGGTGCTGGTCCACTGCTGCATGCCGGGCGGCACGCCGAGTCCGGTCAGCCAGAGGCGGGCGCCGTCGGGGCTCTGCCACGACACCCGGAAGGCGGCGCCGCCGCAGCGCAGCTGGCCCTTCCAGCCGGCGGGCCCGCGCATGACGACATGGTGCAGGCGGTTGTCGTAGCGGCCGTCGTCGAGGGTGCCGCCGGTGTGGTGGTGCAGCGGCCGCGCGGCGGCGAGTGCCAGGTCGCAGTCGCGTTCGAGCAAGCGGTAGGAAGCGAGCAAGGCGTCGACGTCGGCGGCGTGCTCGGCGAGCGAACGCTGGCTGCCGCGCACCAGCAGCAGGTGCTGCAGGCCACCGAAGGTCAGCACGTGGAAGACGGCGCGGCCGGCATCGGCGACGCCGGCGGCATCGGCGACCTCGACCTCGAGGCGGGCGCCGCAGAGACCGCGCGGCGGATCCTGCCGGTGGGCCGGTGGCAGCCAGGGGCTGGCGACGCCGAGGCGCGCCTCTGGCTCGAGCTCGGCCAGCGCCGCGGCGAGCCGTTCGGCCAGCGGCACCGCGTCCGGAGCGTCGGCGTCGATGCGCACGGACACGTCGCAGGCGAGGTCGGTGCCGAGCAGGTAGAAGCTGGCGGCTTCGAGCGCGCTGGCGCGGTCGCCGCGCTGCGGCACACACAACCAGCCGGCGGCGCCGCCGATCTCGTAGTTGCACGCCGGGCAGCGCAGGCCCGCGCCGAGGTCCTGCCGCGTGGTCGCCGGGAACTCGACCAGCAGCGTCGGCACGGGGCGCCCGCTGGCGTCGCGGCGCAGCGCCAGCATGGCGTGGCTGTCGTAGGCGGCGACCTCGCCGAGCGTGTTCTCGAGCCGGAGCTGCTGGTGGATACGAACCACCGTGCGGGGGCCGAGCCGCCGCGGTTCGCCGACGATCGTCGACTTGCACTCGCGGCGCGCCATCGCCGCCGCGCGGCTGAGTTCCCGGGCCATCACGGCGTGGGCGCCCGGGTGATCCGGCACGAAGGTCTCGAGGTAGGCGAAGGTGTCGCCGCGCCCGAAGCAGTCGTCGAGGTGCTGCAGCACGGCCCGGATGTCGCCAGCCCCGAGGTCGGGTGCCTGGCTCGGCGCCGGCCGGCGCCCCGCTGCTGCCTCTGGGTCGGCGCCAGCCTGCGCCGGCGACTGCGCCGCGAGGCCGAGCATGGTGGCGCCGGGCAGCAGCGCGGCGATCAGCAGCCGGCGAACTCCCGCCCACGACAGCAGTCGGCGCATCACTCGCCCTCCAGCAGGAGCCAGACGCCGTCGGCGGCGTCGCGCACCAAGGCGTCCGGTTCGGCGTGCTGGTTGGCCACGGCCAGCACGCCCGGCAACGCGGCGGCGGTGTGGGCGCGCGCCATCGCCAGCGGCGCCCGCTGCGCCAGGCGCAGTTCGAGCGGCGCGCGGTCGAGGTCCGAACGAGCGAAGCCCGGCACCAGGAACCACACGGCGATGCCGGCTGCTGTCGCCAGCAGCGGCCAGATGCGCGGGCTGCGCCACCATACGCCGCCGGCCGCGGCGCGGCCCGTGAGGCCGGGGCCACCGCCGGTGCCGCGCTGGGTGTCGTGCGTCAGCGCCGCCAGCGTGCGGCTGACGAACTGCGGCGACGGTTCCGGCGCGACGTGGCGCGCCAGCATCTGCTGCCAGCGTTGGCGCCGTTCGTCGTGGATAGCCTCGGCGCAGCGGTCGACGAAGTCGGCGGTCGGCGGCGGCGCCGCGAACGCGCCGAGCACGGCCGGCGGCAGCGCGGCGTCGAGCGCGGCGAGGTCCTGGTCGAGGCGGCGCTCGTCGCGCCAGGCGTCCAGCGTGCGCGCCACGAAGGCGTCGGCCGCTCGGGGCGCGTCGAGCGCGTCGGGCGGCAGCTCGAGGTGCAACCACTCGCCTTCGCTCGGGAAGCGGGCCAGCAGCTCCCGCTCGTCGAAGACCGGCTCGCGCCCGTCGCCGGTGGCGGAGAAGGCGCGGCGCGGCGGGTCCTCGGGCCCCGGCAGCGCGTCCGGCCGGCGCGGATCGTGCGGTCGGCGGCTCATGCGCCGGCTCCGAGGTAAGGGGCCAGTTGCTGCCGCAGCGACTCCTTGGCGCGGAACAGCCGCGACTTGACGGTGCCCTCGTTGACGCCGGTGATGGTCGCGATCTCGCGGTAGTCGAGGTTCTCGTACTCGCGCAGCACGAACACCATGCGCTGGTCTTCGCCGAGGCTGGCCAAGGCCTCGCTGATGCGGCGGCCGAGCTCCTGGTTCTCGGCGTCCTGCGTCGGTTGCAGCTCGCGGCGATCGGCGAAATCGCGCGCCGGCTCCCCCTCGGGCGTCTGGTCCATGCTGCGCACCGGCAGGCGGCGCCGCTTCAGCACGTCGAAGCAGTGGTTGCGCACGAAGGTGTAGACCCAGGTCGTGAACTTCGCGCGCGCCGGGTCGAACTTGTCGAGGGCGCGGAAGACCTTCAGGAACACCTCCTGCGCCAGGTCCTCGATCTCGCGGCGCCAGCCGGGGCCGAGGAAGCGGAAGATCGTGGCGATCACCGGGCGCTGCAGCCGTTCGACGATCGTGCGGCTGGCGGCGTCGTCACCTTGTTGCGCGGCGACGACGAGGTCGTTGGTGATTTCCGTCACGGGGAAGGGTGGTGGGGGCCGGGGCGGCGGCGGTGATTCGACGGCGCCGCCGCCTGGTTCCGCGGAATCCGCCGCCGCGCCGCGGCCGCGGCTACAGCCGGTACGGGATCAGGTCGGTGTCATCGCCGGTTTCCCCGAGGCGTTCGTCGACGAGCTTCTTGTCGACGACGATGTGCTGGCCGCGGCGGTCGCTGGCCTCGAACGACAGGTCTTCGAGGCACTTCTCGAGGATCGTCATCAGCCGGCGGGCGCCGATGTCCTGGGTCGACTTGTTGGCGCGGAAGGCGAGCGCGGCGAGCCGGGCGAGGCCGTCGGCGGTGAACTCGAGGCCGACCTGCTCGGTCGCGAACAGGGCGACGTACTGCCGCGTCAGCGCGTTCTTCGGCTCGCTGAGGATGCGCACGAAGTCGGCCTCGGTCAGCGACTGCAGCGCGACGCGCACCGGGAAGCGGCCCTGCAGCTCGGGGATCAGCTCGCTCGGCTTGTGGAAGTGGAAGGCGCCGGCGGCGAGGAACAGCACGTGGTCGGTGCGCACGTGGCCGTAGCGCGTGTAGACGGCGCAACCTTCGACGACCGACAGCAGGTCCCGCTGCACGCCCTCGCGCGACACATCGGGGCCGTCGCTGCCGCCCGAGCTGACGATCTTGTCGATCTCGTCGACGAAGATGATGCCGTCGTTCTGGGCGCGGTCGAGCGCCTCCTGCACGATGGCGTCCTGGTCGAGCAGCTTGTCGGCCTCTTCGTCGTGCAGCAGCTTGCGCGCCTCGGCGATCGTCAGCTTGCGCAGCTTGGTCTTGTTGCCCGGCGAACGGCCCCAGAGCTCCTGCAGCGCCTGGGTGTCGATGCCCATGGTCTCGTTGCCCTGCGGGCCCATCACGCTGAGCGTCGGCGTGCGCGAGTCGCGCACCTCGATCTCGACCGGCTGGCGCTCGATGCGCAACGCGGCGAGGTGGTCGCGCAGGCGCTGGCGCGCCTGTTCGCGTTCGCCGAGCTCCTGCGGCGGCAGTTCGCCGGTGACGCCGACGCTGACGTTGGCGACCCGGGCCCGCCAGATGCCGCCTTCCATGGCGCCGCTGAGGCCGGTCGGAGCGTCCTGGTACTCGGCGATGCCCTGGGCGTCGGCCAGCGCCGCGAAGATGCGCGCCTCGGCGGCGGCGGCGGCCTTCTGCTCGACCTCCTTGACCTTCTCGGCGCGCACCAACGCGACGGCGGCGTCGACCAGGTCGCGCACCATCGACTCGACGTCGCGGCCGTGGTAGCCGACCTCGCTGTACTTGGTCGCCTCGACCTTGACGAACGGGGCACGCGCGAGCGTGGCGAGGCGGCGGGCGATCTCGGTCTTGCCGACGCCGGTGGGGCCGATCAGCAGGATGTTCTTCGGGTAGACGTCGGCCGCCAGTTCGCTGCCGAGCTGGCGCCGGCGCCAGCGGTTGCGCAGCGCCACGGCCACCGCGCGCTTGGCCTTCTGCTGGCCGACGATGTACTCGTCGAGGCGGCGGGTGATCTCGCGGGGCGTGAGGTCTCGGGCGTAGTCGGTCATGTGGGGGCGAACAGCATAGCGCGCGGGGGCCCCGATGCCGCGCGCGCCGCCTGGACGGCCCGGGCCGCTCGGTCGCTACTGGTCGTCGCCGGCCTGCTTCTTCAGGCGTTCGGCCTTGTCCTTCTTGAACGTCGCCGCGTCCGGGTACTTCGCCAAGAGGCCGAGCCAGCCATTCACCGAGCGTGTGTTCCACTCCGCCTTGGCCGGCTGGATGGTCTCGTTGGCCTCCACCGGTTCGAAGCGGGCGTTGAGGCCGCCGGTGATGCGTTCGAGCAGCTTGTTGAGGTCGAACGCGACCATCGAGTCGGTGGTCTCCTTGTAGTTGAGCAGGCGCAGGCGCTCGACGATGCCGAAGATCGCGCCGTAGCCGAGCTTCTCCAGCTTGTCCTTGGCGCGCACGCTGCGCAGGCCGTCGCCGGCGGCATCGGCGGCGAGGTCCTGGATCTGCTTCTTGGTCGCTTCGTCGATCTCGGCCGGCCACTGCACCTCGCCGTAGGCCTTCGGGTCGGCGACATCGTCCATCGACGCCGGCGGGTTCTTCATGCGCTGCCACGGGCGCTTCTCACCGGGTGGCGTATTG
>JAEUHT010000130.1 GCA_016793265.1 Planctomycetota bacterium | reverse complement strand
CGAGCCACGATGGGGCGGCGCCACACACCCCGGCGGTGGCGTCGCTGCTGCGCCGCGGCGGCTTCGGGGCGGATCAGCTCGGCTGCGGGCCGCATGCGCCGTTCGACGGCGAGACCCGCCGCCAACTGCTGCGCGTCGGCGAACGCCCCGGCCGGCTGCACAACAACTGTTCGGGCAAGCACGCCGGCTTCTTGCTGCTGGCCAAGGCCTGCGGCGACGAGCCTGCCCACTACCTCGACCCCGGGGCGCGCGGCCAACGTGAGGTCAACGCCGCGGTGGCGGCCATGGCCGGCTTGCCGGGGCCGTTGCCGACCGGCCTCGACGGTTGCGGGGCGCCGACCTTCGTGCTGCCGCTGCTGGCCTTGGCGCAGGCGTTCTGCCGGCTGGCGAACCCGATCGACCAGCCGTCCGTTCGAGCCGCCGCATGCCGCCGCATCCTCGACGCCGTCGCCGCAGCCCCGGCCATGCTGGCCGGCGAACGGCGGTTCTGCACGGCGCTGCTGCGCTGCCTGCCGGGGCGCAACTTCGCCAAGAACGGCGCCGAAGGTGTCTACGCGGTGGCGTTGGCGCCCGATGCACGGCGGCGGCGGTGTCCGGGGGCGGTCGGCATCGCCTGCAAGATCGACGACGGCAGCGAACGTGGTTACCAGCCGGTGATCGTCGACCTGCTGTGGCGGCTCGGCGCGTTCGGCGGCGACCTGCCGGCGGCGGCGGCGGCGTTCCACGAGCTGGTGCTGCACAACACCCAGCACAAGCGGGTGGGCGAAGTGAAGTGTGTGTTGCCGTGGGGGCTGTCGTGAAGCGCGCGGCGATGCGAACGGTGCGCGACGTGCCGCGGTTGCCGCGCCGCGCCAAGGCGGCGCACAAGGGCGACTTCGGCACCGTGCTCGTGGTGGCCGGCAGCGAGGGCATGCTCGGCGCGGCGATCCTGTGTGCGACGGCGGCCTTGCGCGCCGGCGCCGGCCTCGTGCAGGTGGCGCTGCCGGCGCCGCTGCTGCCGCTGCTGCCGCTGGCAGTGCCGTGCGCGACGACGTTGCCGCGGCGCGGGGCGCGCTTCGCCGAGGCCGTCGACAAGGCGGACGCGATCGTGGTCGGGCCGGGCCTCGGCCAGACGCCGGCGGTGGCGCGCCTGGTGCGTTCGCTGCTGCTGGCGAAGGCGCCGAAGGTGCTCGACGCCGACGCGCTGAACGTGCTGGCGCCGCTGCCGGTGGCGCTCGGTGGCGACGTCGTGCTGACGCCGCATGCCGGCGAAGCGGCACGGCTGTTGGCGACGACGACCGCCGCCGTGCAGCAGGATCGTGGCGGGGCCTTGTTGTCGTTGTGTGCGCGCTCGGGCGCGGTGGTCGTGCTGAAGGGGGCCGGCACCCTGGTCGGCGACGGCCGGCGCGCCTTCGTCAACCGCACCGGCAACCCCGGGCTCGCCACCGGTGGCAGCGGCGACGTGCTGGCCGGCCTGCTCGGGGCGCTGCTGGCGCAGGGCATGCCGCCGTTCGACGCGGCCCGGCTCGCCGTGCACACGCATGGTGCCGCCGGCGATCGCCTCGCGCGCCGGCTCGGCCAGGCTGGCCTGATCGCGGGCGACCTGCCGCTGGCGATCGCCGAGGCGCTGCGATGAGCGGGCGCGCCGGTGCCGTGCTGGCCTGGCTCACCGCGGCCGCGGGTGGGCTGTTGGCGCAGACGCCGGCAGGCGAACGCGCCGAGGACCGCAGCGGGCATGGTGACGAACGCGCAGCGGCGCTGCTGCGACAACACGACGACGGTGCCGTCGACGTGAAGCTGGTGCTGGCGGCGCTCGGTGACGCGTCGGAGGCGGTGCGGCGCACGGCGGCCGGCGTCGTGCGGCACACCTGGCTCGACCTGCCCACGGCGCTGTTCGATGGGCTCGACCACGAACCGCGGGCGGCGCGCGCCCTGCTCGACGAGCTGGCGCTGGCGCCGCGGCCGGCGGCGCGGGCGTGGGTCGAACGTTGGGCGGCCGGCAGCAATCGCAGCGTCGACGAGCGGCTGTTGGCGCTGGCGGCGCGCGGCGAACCGCCGACCGCGCCGGAGGCGCGCTTGCTCGTCGAGGCGCTCGCCACCGACCCCGGTGAAGGGTTCTTCGCCGCCTGCCGCACGACGCCGAGCGCCGCCGCCGACACCCTGATCGGCCGCTTGCACCAGGGCCTCGCCGCCGGCACCTTCGGCGTCGATCGCTGCGTGCCGCTGCTCGATCGGCTGTCGCTGCCGGGCACGCGGCGCCTGCTCGGCCTCGTCGTCAGCCTGCCACCGGCGGTGGGCGGGGCGCTGTCGGCGCAGGTCGCCGAACGCCTGCCGCAGGTGGTGGCCGAACGGGCCGGCGACGCCATCGACCACGACCCGGTGCTCGACGCCGTCTGGCTGCGCCATGCCGGCGGCGTGCTGACGACCGCTTTGCGCATCGAACGGGTCGACGCCCTGTTGCGCGATGCGAGCACCGACGAGGCGAGGCGCCAGCTCGCGTTCTTCGCCCTGGTCGAGGCCCGGCAGCCGACGCCGGCGGTGCTCGACTACGCCGAGGCGATCGGCGAGGCCGGGCTGTCGCGGGTGCTCGCGCACGCGGCCGATCGCGTGCCGGCAGCGCGCCTGCAGGCGTGGCTCACGCGCGGCGAACAGAGCGCCCGGGTCGTCGCCACCCACCTGTCGACGCGGCGCGAACTCGGCGCCGGGCTGGAGGCGCAGCTGCTCGGCATGGTGCGTGAGGCGCGCACGGTCGATGGCGTGTTCTTCCGGCTGGCGACGTCGGCGCTGCTGCAGCACGGCGGCGCCAGCACGGTGGCCGAGCTGTGGCCGTGGTTGCGCCAGAGCCGCGATTGGCCCGACTTCGTCGACCTGCTCGCACACCGTCAGGACGCCTTCGTGCCGGCGCTGCTGCGGGCCGAACTGGCGGCAGCGGCGCCCGGGGTCGAAGCCGCGGTGCGGCAGCGCCAACTGGAGGCGTTGGCGTTGGCGCTGTGTGCGCTCGGCGATGCGGCCGAGTTGCCGCGGCTCATCGCCGGTGCGCAGCTGGCGCCGCCGGCCTGGCTGCGGCGTTGCCGGGCCGGTGCAGGGCCGTTGCCGCGCGCGGCGGCGTTGACCTTGCTGCAGCTCGCGCTCGGCGCCGCCGCGCTCGAGTCGTTCGCGCCTGCGGAGCGGCCGTCGGCGCTCGCCCGCGTCGCCGACCACGAACGCCAGATCGAACTGCTCGACTGGGCCGGCACCGGCGTCGCCGACGACACGGTGCGCGAAGTGCTCGTGCGGCTGTGGCGGCAGCCGCCGCCGGCAGTGCCGCCCGGCGACGACGCCGCGGCGGAGCGGCGCGCGCAGCACGAAGAGCTGCGGGACGTCGCCATGCGGGCGCTGGTCGACAGTGTGTTCCGCGCCAACCTGGTCGCCGACCTGCGCGCCGCGGTCGCCGCCGGGCCGCTCGACGATGCGGTCGAGGCGTCGGCGTTCGAGCTGCTGGCGGCGATGCGAGCGCCGTTGACGGCGGCCGACCTCGAACTGGCCGCCGAGCTGGTGCTGCTGCGGCCGTGCACCGACCCCGAGCGCGAGGCGCGGCTCGCCGAGCGCTGGACCGAGGGCCTGGCCGGCTTCCCGCTGGTGGCGGCGGTCGCGCAGCGGCTGCGCGGCGCGGATCCGGCGGCGGTGGCGCGCGCGTTCACCGTGGTCGTGGCGCGGGTGATGCAGGACGCACGCCATCGGCAGCTGCTGCCGGCGCGCTTCCTGCTGTTGTGGCGCAGCCTCGTCTTCGCCGCCGACCTGCAGCTCGCGGTCGGCACCGCGACCGCGCCGCTGGTGCTGGCGCTCGAACCCGGGCCGCATCGGGCCGCCGCCGAGTACTTCGCCCTGCGCGCCGCCGATGCCGCGGGCGACCACGTCGCCGCCATGGCCCACGCGCGGCGCGCGCTGCCGCTCGCGCTCGACCTGACGCAGCGGCTGAACGCCCGCACGCTGCTCGGCGAACGGGACCCCGGAGCCGGCCACGACCCGCTCGCGGCCTTGGCGGCGGCGCCGTATCTGCACGAGCACCTGCGGGCGCGCGCCGCGGGCGATGCCCAGGCCGCGGCGCGGGCCGCTGCTGCCGTGCGCGAGCTCGCCGGCCACGACGTGACGACCCTCCAGCGACTGCAAGAGACCACCCGATGAACTGCCTCCGCTCCGTTCTGCGTTCCTCGTTCGCCGTCGTGCTGCTGACGACGCTGCCATGCTGCCAGCACGACCAGTCGAAGCCGCAGGATCCGCCCGCGACGGGCGGCGGCGGCCCCGGCAACGCCAGTGGTGCTCCGGCCGGCGCCGCCGAGGAGGCCAGGAAGCTGATCGAGCTGATGCAGCAGCAGTTCAAGGACGAGAAGATCGTCGTCGACGCGAAGGCGCAGACGGTGAGCATCCCGGCGGTCGTCAACGAGTCGCGCGACCCGGTCGAGTACCTGTTGATCCACCGCAAGGGCAAGCGGCACGAGGCGGTGTTCTTCACCATGGCCAAGCCGAGCGTGCTCAACACCGCGCTGCTGCTGGTCGGCCTGCAGCCCGGCAAGAACGCGCAGGTGATCGAGAAGAGCCCGCTGCCGACGCTCGAGGAGGTCGAGCGGGGCGTCGACCCGGTGATCGTCGTGCCGCCGAAGGGCGAGCCGTTCTGGATGACCGTGCGCTGGAAGGGCGCCGATGGCGAGGTCGTCGAGCACTGCGTCGAGGACCTGCTGTACGAGCTCAGCACGCAGCAGCCGGTGCGCAGCGTGCAGTGGGTCTACCTCGGCGGCCGCATGGCGCGGCTCTACAAGAACGAGCCGGAGGTCTACGTCGCCGACTTCGAGGGCAATCTGGTCAGCACCTGCTACATGAGCCCGGACAACCACCTCGCGACGATGGTGCACCCGAACGCGCGCGACGACCAGAACTGGTGGACCACGAATCTGCTGCCGGCGGCGGGCACCGAGGTCGAGTTCGTCTTCCACCACAACGAACCGAAGCTGCAGGTCGAGCGCCGGCAGCGGCTGCAGCGCGAGGACGCGGCGGCGCCGAAGCCGGCCGCCGGCGCCGGCGACAAGCCGGCCGGCGAAGCGCCGCCGAAGTGACCGCGGCTACGGGTAGAGCACGGTCTTGCCGGCCTGCGTCAGGGCGATGAAGCCGGGCACCTGCGAGTCGAGCACGAGCCACTGGAAGAAGACCTCGGCGTAGCCGAGCGTGGCGCTGTTCGGGATGGCGACCGGCAGCACGAACGTGCCCGGCGCCGCTGGCGTCAAGAGCGGCGACGGCACGTCCGGCGACACCGACAGGTAGCTCTCGGCCAGGCCGGCCAGGCTGAGGTCGGCGGGCAGCGGCAGGCCGAGGTAGCTGGTGTTGCTGAAGCCGAGGTGCACCAGTGCCAGCACCGAGTTGGGCACGCCGCTGAGCTTGACCGCGAACGACGTGCTGCCGAGGAACGGCGGGCCGCCGGCCATGCCGCAGCGACCGAGCTGGCTGTGGCCGAAGGCGAACGGGCCGGCGAGCTCGCGCAGGAACTGGGTGCCGTTGACGTCGACGACGGTGACCATGTGCAACTGCGAGGTCGGGCCCTGCTGCGGCCGGTAGACCTCGAACCCGCGGGCGATGCCGCCGCGCGGGCCGCTCGGGTTCGGGATCGTCAGGTCGCCGCAGAACTCGACGCCGGTGAGCTCGAAGTCGTAGCCCGACCACTCGAAGCCGTTGACCTGCACGACGCCGTTCGGCGTGCCGCGCGGCGTGCTGCTGAAGCCGTAGAAGTTGCCGAGCGTCTCGTCATAGCCGAGGCCGACGCAGCCGCTCGGGATCACGCGCGAGTCGAGCAGCAGTCCCGGCGTCGCCGCGCTGCGGCTGAACTCATAGGCGCGCGGGTTGGCCGGGTTCGGGTCGCTGACCCAGAAGGTGCCGTTGCCGATCTCGCCGGAGGCGTCGAAGGCGAGGCCGAACTGCGCCGGCGCGATCGGCGGGAAGCCGAGCAGCTGCAGCGTCGGGCCCGCTGTGCCGGTATCGGCGTCGAAGGCGAGGATCTCGACGCTGCCGCCGCTGCTGCGGCGGTCGACGAGCGCATAGACGGTCTGGTGCAGGAGGCCGCCTGGCAGCGCTTCGGTCTCGACGGCGAGGTCGGTCGGGCCGGTCGGCGCCTGCAGCGACGTGGTCGGCAAGGAGATCGGTGCGGCGATGACCGCACCGGCCGCGTTCATCCGGTAGAGCAGCTGCGGGCTCGACGCCGACAGGCCGCGGGCGGCGATCCAGTAGGTGGGCTGCGTGGTGGTCTGCGTCGGTTCGGTGACCGCGACGGCCTGGCAGTTGGGGTTGCCGACCTGCACGGTCAGCGGCACCTGCGCCCCTTCGACCTTGCCCATCGCGTCGCCGTCCTCGTCGGGGCCCGGCTTGACGCACCGGCTGTTGACGAACAGGTCGTCGATGGCCACCGTGCCGAACGCGCTCTCGAGGAAGGTCCAGTCGATCTCCTCGTCATCGGGCTGCGGGACGAGCTGGGCCTGGATCGTCACCCGGTCCCAACCGCCGCCGAGCGAGCGGCTGGTCTCCGACACGATGGCGCGGCCGTACTTCGCGAGCTGCTGCTCGATCTGCCGCTTGAGGTCCCCGCTCGCCGTCTTGTAGGCGTCGAACTGGAACCAGAAGATCTTGATCCAGTTCAGGTGCGGGTCGTTGTCGACGGTCAGCGACAGGGAACGCGATTGGGACGAGCCGTTGCCGACGAGGCCGATCACGCCGGTGTGGCCGGCGAGCGTCGGCATCCAGGTCAGGCTGAAGAGGCCGCTCCAGGCCGTGACCGCGGGGTTGTACCAGGCGGGGACGACGGCGAAGTCCGGCGCCCCGGGCAGCCCGGTGTCGAAGTTCCAGTGCAGGCTCACGGTGACGTCGTCCTGCACTCCCCACCACGGCGGGGGCTTCTCGGGCGACTGCGCGGCGGCAGGCAGGGTCAGCAGGAACAGGCCGGCGAGTTGGCGGATGGTGGGCATGAGTGGCGGCGGGTTGGCCGGTGGGTGGTGTCACCGGGGGCGGGAGGTCGATTCGGCGGGGTCGAGGGCTCGGCGGTCGTGTTCGCTGAGGCCGCGCAGTGGTAGACGGCGCGCGACGGCGACGGGATCCGTCGGCCACAGGCAGACGGTGCCGTCGTTGGCGGCGGTTGCGCACCACCGCGCATCGTGGCTGAAGGTGAGCGCGGCGACCGGTTGGCGATGGCCGTGGAAGCGCACCAGCTCGGTGCCATCGGCGCGCCAGAGCTGGGCCTCGGCCTGGTTGCTGCTGGCGGTCAGTACGAAGCCGCCGTCGGGCGAGAACGCGGCGGCCTGCAGTGGGGCGCCGGCCGCGAAGCGCGCGACGACCGTGCCGTCGAGCGCGCGCAGCACGGCCACGCCGTCGCGGCCCGCCGTCAGCAGGGCCCGACCGTTCGGGGCGAAGGTGAGCTCCTGCACGCCGGCTTCGATGGCGAATTCGCCGCCGGGGTTGCCGCTGGGCAGCAGCCACAACCGCACACGTTCGTCGCCGTCGTCGATCGTCGCCAGCTGCTGGCCGTCGGCGCGCACCGCGGCGCGCACCGGGCGCGGCCGGTCGAGCTGGGTGACCACCGACAGGTCGTTGGTGTTCCACGTCACCACCCGACCGCGTTGGCGGTCGTTGGCGACGGCCAGCAGCCGGTCGCCGCCGGCGGTGAACTGCAGCGTGGCGACGCGCGGTTCGACCAGCGGCAAGGCCGCGTTCGGCGCCGGCAGCCGCAGCTCGAACAGCGGCGTGCCGTCGCGGAGCCGGTGCAGGTGGACGCGGCAGTCGGTGGTGGCGCTGGCGATACGTTCGCCTTTGGGGTCGACGTCGAGCGCGCTGATCGGGTTGCCGAGCGGCGCGCTGGCCCACACCGTGCGGCCGTCCTGCGCCTGCCACAACCGCAGTCGTTCGTCGTCGCCGGCGGTGACGAGGTGCTCGCCACTGGGGTCGAAGCGCACCCCGGGCACCGCGCCAGGCTGCCGCATGGTGACGACGCCGCGGGTGCCTTCGAAGTCCCACACCACCACCCGGCCGCGCGCGGCGACCGCGACCACCGAGTGGCCATCGGGCGCGAAGCGCGCCAGCCCGATCGCCGGCCCGACCTCGTAGGCCTGGATCGGGCGACCACCGCGCACGTCGAACAGGCGCAGGCAACCGTCCTGTTCGCCGCCGGCGGTGAGCACCAGCTGGCCGCTCGGGTCGAAGGTCACACAACGCACCGGGCCGTTGTGGCCGACGAACGTCGCCACCTCCTTCTGCTGCAGCGCGCCGTCGTCGCGCCGCGACAGCCGCCACAACCGCGCCGTCAGGTCGGTCGATCCCGTCAGCAGCCGCTCGCCGCTGGCGTCGAACGCCAGCGTGGTGACCTCGCGCGCCTGCTCGATGCGGCCGAGTCCGGCGCCGTCGCTGGTGCGGTACAGGCGTACGACACCGTCGTCGCTGGCGATCGCGCACAACAAGCTGTCGGGCGAGAAGGCCAGGGCGCGCAGGGTGTGGCCCTCGGCGACGTGCTCGGCGCAGGTGGCGAAGGTCTGGCCGTCGGCGACGCGCCACAGGCGCACGCTGCCGTGTTCGCCGCTGGCGGTGGCCGCGAGCTGGCCGTCGGGGCTCAGCTCCGCCGCGGTGATCAGGCCCTTGTGCTGCACCTCGGGCGACACCGGTGCCCCCGACGCGGCGTCGCGCACCTGGGCCAGGAAGCGGCGCCCGTCGTAGTCGTAGGTGACGACCAGCACGCGGCTGCCGTCGGCGCTCGTGCGCAGGCCCCAGGCCTGCCCCGGCAGACCGGTGGTGAACAGCGCTTCGCCGGCGGCGCTCCACGCCCGCAGCGAACGGTCCGAGCCGGCGGTCAGGAATCGGTCGCCGGCGGCGGCGACGATGTCGACGATCGGGGCGCCGCGGGCGTGGCCTTCGAGCACCTGCAGCGGGGCGCCGCTGGCCGCCTGCCAGCGCCGCACCAGGCCGTCGTAGCCGACGGTGACGACGACCTGCGCATCGGCCGTCCAGGCCGCGCCGGTGCACGGCACCACGCGGTCGCCGACGCGCGCCGCCAGCGTGCGGGCCGCGGTGCCGCTGCCGAGCGCGTCGAGCACGGCCGAACGTGTCTCCGAGGTCGACAACATCGCCTCGGCTTCGAGCGCCAGCAGGATCGCCGCTTCGCGGTCGTAGGCCATCACCTGCTTCGAGCGGGCCACCTTCGACCACGCTTCGGTGGCGACCCGCTTGTCCTCGGCCTGGTACTGGCCGAGCCGGCTGATGGTGGCGTCGTCGTTCTGCAGCTCGAGCGCTTCGTTGACGGCGGCGATCGCCTCGCGGAAGCGGCCGGCTGCGGCGTGTTCGCGCGCCGTCGCCATCAGGCTGTCGTGCTGGTGCTGCCTTTCGGCCTCCCGCGTGGCGACGACGGCGAGCGCGATGACGGTCAGCAGCAGCAGCGCAATGGTGGCGAAGGTGGCGGCGCGGTGGCGGCGCAGGAACTTGCCGATGCGCAGCAGCGGCCCGGCCGGCCGGGCGTGGATCGGCTCCCAGCGCAGGAAACGCTGCAGGTCGGCCTCGAACTCGGCGGCGGTCTGGTAGCGGTTCTGCGGGTCCTTCTCGAGCGCCTTCTGGCAGATGGTGACGAGGTCGCGCGGCACCTTCGGGTTGCGGCGGTTGGGCGGCACCGGCTCCTTGAAGCAGATCTCGTAGACCACCTGCTGCAGGTTCTTGCCGTCGAACGGCCGCGTCAGCGTCAGCAGCTCGTAGAGGATCACGCCGAGCGCCCAGATGTCGGCGCGGTGGTCGACCTCGACGCGTTTGGCCAGCGTCTGCTCCGGGCTCATGTAGTGCGCCGTGCCGGTGATCTCGCCGGACATCGACAGGCTGCCTTCGCCGAGCGACTTGGCGAGGCCGAAGTCGAGCAGCCGCACCTGGTGGTGGTCGTCGACCATCAGGTTGCGCGGTTTCAGGTCGCGGTGCACGACGCCGGCCTGATGCGCCGCCGCCAACGCCGACGCCAGATTGGCGCAGAAGGTCGCGCACTCGGCGACGTAGCCGAGGTCCTTGCCGAGCCCGAGCGTGCCCTCGATCGCGCCCGGCGGTTCGCCGTTGGCGAGCCGCAGGTCATCGAGCATGTCGGCGAGGTTGCGGCCGGCGACGTAGTCCATCGCCAGCGCGAAGGTGCCGTCGACCTCGCTGAGGCTGTGCACGGCGACGATCGCGGGGTGGCGCAGTTGCGCGGTGGCAGCGGCCTCGCGGCGGAAGCGTTCGACGTGGCGTTTGCTCAGCGTGAGCCCGCTCGCCATCACCTTCAGGGCGATGCGGCGGTTGAGCGAACGCTGCTTGGCCAGGTAGACGACGCCCATGCCGCCGCGGCCGAGTTCGGCCTCGATGATGAAGTCGCCGAAGACGCGGCCCTCGTCGGCGGCCGGTGGCGAAGGCTCGAACGGTTGGTGGCCGAGCAGGCCGTCGAAGGCCAGGAACTCGCGGCACTGGTTGAGGATCGGCGCCCGCAGCTCGGCCGGGAACCGCTGGCAGAACGTGGTCAGGTCGGGCGCCTGCCCGGCGGCGTGCTGTTCGATGAACGCCTCCACCGCGTGCTGCACGCTGCTGCTGCGGCTCGCCTCCCCGTCGGGCGTGGCGTCCGCCGTGCTGCGGCGGTCCGGCTGCATGGTCACGACTCCGCGGGCGGTGTCCCTGCCCCGGCACCCGGCGTGGTGCGCGACAGCAGCCCCGACAACCGCGCCTGGGCGCGCGACAGCAGCGCCCGCACGGCACCTTCGGTCGGCAGGCCCATCTCGGCGCAGATCTCCTCGGTGCCGAGCTCGAGGTAGCGCCGCAGCACGATGATCTCGCGTTCGCGGTCGGGCAGCTGCTGCAGCGCCACGCGGATACGTTCGGCGAGTTCGTGTTCGTCGTGCAGCTGGGACGGGGTCGCGTCCTTGGTCGCCACCGCCTGTTCGACCTCGGCGTCGAGGCCGACGAGGCCGGCGCCGGCGGTGCGCTTCCTGGTCTCCAGGGCGCGGATGCGGCGCACGATCTCGTACTCGGCGCCCTTCAGCAGCCAGGCCAGGAACGAGCCTTCGCCGCGGTACTCGAACTGGTGCAGCCGCCGCAACGCCGACAGGATGGCGTCGTGGGTGGCGTCCTCGCTGTCCGCCATCAGCAGGCGGTACTTCGGCCCGATCAGCTTGCGCAGCGCCGCGCGCAGCCGGTCCCGGTAGCGCTGGAACAGCAGCTCGATCGCTTCGCGATCCTGCTCCAGGGCACGGCTGACCAGGTTGCGGGTGTTGTCGTCCAAGAACGGCGCGTGGGCGAGGGGGCCCTGATTCTGCCCGGATCGCCGCCGCCCACAAGGCGCGCTCGGCAGCCGGCGGACGAGGCGGCGGGGCAACAGGCTCTGCAGCGGGGCGAACGTGCGCATGACGACAGGGGAAGGACCCGTCGGCGCCGCGCGCACGCGGATTCTGCGGTTCGGTGGTCCAAATCCGGCCGCGGCCGGCGCAATCGGCCCTGCCACCGCGATTCCGCGTGCGCGCCGCCGGCAACGGGCCTAACCGGGAGGCGGCGGTCCTCGCCGCAGTTGCCATCCGGAGTCATCCATGCGCACCATCCCGCTCTGTCTGCTCACCAGCGTGCTGTTCCCCACCGGGGCCATCGCCCAGCGGCTCGTGGCCTATGACCCGGCGCTGCCGATGCACGCCGAATACCAGCCGCCGACGCCCGTGCTGCCGGCCGCGTTGCCGCCCGTGCTGATGTATCCGCAGGCCCCGGCGCTGCCGGTGTTGCCGCCGGCGCCGCCGCTCTATCCGGGCGACAGCACCTTCGACAATGTCACCGGCCTGCACTGGTTCACCAACGGCGCCATGATCGCGCTGCAGCCGACGCCGTCGTTCCCGCCGGCGGGGCCGCTGTTCGCGCCGTTCCCGATCCCAGCCGCGGTGCTGGCGCCGCTCGGCGGCATGGTCACCGGCATGGCCATCGACCCGCTCGGCGGCGTGTTGTGGCTCGCCGGCATGCCCGGCGTCGTGCTCGGCGTGGCGCCGGTGCCGGCGCTGCCGATCGTGGTGCCGCCGTTCCCGCTGCTGTTCCCGACCGGGCCGCTCAGCGGGCTCGAATGGGATGGCAGCACCGGCGCGCTCTACGCGGTCGACGTCGCCGGCGTGGTCTACCCGTTCCTGCCCGGCGGCGCGCCGCTCGGGCCGCCGATCCTGCCGACGGTGCCGGCGCCGCTGCCGGCGGGGGACGTCGCCATCGACAAGACGCTGCGCTTGAACGCCGTCGGGCTGCGGCCGCTCTACGTCGTCTCGGGCGGCATGATCTACGACACCAACGACCCGTTCGCGGTGCCGATGCCGCCGTTCTCGCCGTTGCCGCTCGGCCTCGCGTTCCTCGATCACCCGGCCACGCAGATGCCCGGCGGCGCCTGTGCCTGCCCCGGCGGCGCCACGCCGGTCAACTTCACCAACGGACCGATGGCGAGCGGCAACGCGGCGTTCGCGGTCGGCATGACCGGGCTCGGCCCGTTCGGCATCGGCGTGTTCGGCTTCGACACGGTCTTCAACCCGCTGTTCCCGACCGTCAACCTGGTGGGTTGCCCGCTCGGCCTGATCCCGGGCTCGCCCGGCATCATCCTCGGCGTCGCGCTCGCGGATGCGTTCGGCACCGCGACGCTGCCGTTGCCCCTGCTGTATCCGGTCGGCGCCGGTCCGCTGCAGAACCAGAACTTCACCTTCTGCACCAGCGACCCGCTCGGCCTCGTGTTCGCGCCGATGCAGACGATCTACGCGGCGGGGTTCTGAGTCAGGCGCAGGGCGGGTAGCTTGGCGCCGCGATGATCGCCCCGAGCCTGCCGACCTGGCGCCCGCTGTTGCTCGCCACACTGCTGGTCGCCGCGGCCTGTCGGGCGCCGGAGGTCGCCGAGCTGCGTCTCGCCACCACGGCGCCGCTGACCGCGGCGGCGTTCCCTGGTGCTTCGCGCTTCGCGCCCGGCTTCGACGCGGTCGCCGCGGCGTCGTCCTGGCAGGCGGGGGACGCCGTGCTGTTCGGCCTCTGCCTGTCGCGCGGCGACGAACGGCGCCACTGGCTGCTGCACCTCCGCGTCACCGAGCCGGTGGCCCTGGCGCGCCCGGGCGACGCGACGCCGACCGGCGAGGCGCTGCCGGAGGTCACCTGGACCATGCGCATCAACGGCGTGCCGCAGCAGTTCCCGTCGCGGTTGTGCCGGGTGCTGGTGACCGTCGCCGACGCCGACGGCAACGTGCTCGGTCGCACCGAGCCGCTGCTGCCATGGCAGCTCCTGGCGCGCGGCCTGCAGCCGGCCTGCGAGGAGGTCGTTCGCCGGCGCGCGGCGAGCGGGCGCCTCGTCGACGACGAGGCGACGCTGCGGCCGCTCGCGGAGGCCGTCGTCTGCACCGTGGCGCTGTTGCAGGTCGTGCAGGAAGACGACGTGCTGAGCCCGATCCTGTGGCAGGTCGTGCAGCGGCCGTCGCTGTGGTCGGTGCTGCGGCACCTGGGCGCCCACGTCGTGCTGCGGCCGGCGTTCCAGGACCTGCGCCGGCAGGCCGACGGTGGGTCGGCGTTCCTGGTGCCGATGACGCTGTCGGTCAACGACGTCGACGCGCTGCACTTCGAACTGCTGGCCCGGACACCGGCGCGGCCGTTCGCCTTGTGCGGCGGCATGCTCGGTGCCACCGCGCGCCACCCGCAGGACGCCGAACTCGAGTTCCGCATGCTGCTGCTCGGCGCCCGCACCGGGAGCTGATCCCGGCGCAGTGCGGTGGCTCACTGGTCTCTCGCCAGCGGGCGCGACATGGCGCTCGACAGCCGGTAGGTGCCGACCTCCTGGCGCAGCGATTCGAGGATGGTGTCGTCGTAGGTGACGGTGGCGAAGTCGCTGGCGCCCTGGATCGTGATGGTGCCGGTGACGACCACCGCCCCCTGCAGTTCGCACGGCTCGCGCACGGTCAGGTTGCCGCGCACGTAGAGCAGGCCGGAGAAGGCCGAGTAGCTGCCGGAGTTGATCGTGGTGTTGCCGATGACGGCGACCACGCCGGTGCCGCTCAGCGGCTGTGCGGCGGTGAAGCTCATGCCGACCTTCGACACCACCACGGCGTTCATCGGCACCGGCGAGGGGAACTCGCTCGCCGAGTTGGCGACGTAGTCGGCCATCGTCGTGAGCTCGTCCTCGCTGACGCCGAACACCGCTTCGAAGCCGTCGTCATAGGTCGCCGTCGCCGATTGGCCCGGCGTGCCGGTGCAGCTGGCGCCGGTGCCGGAGACGGTGATGCTGCCGGTGCCGCTCTTGTAGTAGATGCCGGCGCCGAGCGAGCCGCCGACGACGCGGCCCTTGGTGTAGACCTTGGCGCCGCTGCCATTGCGCACGCAGACGGCGGCCTGGCCGGGCGGCTGCAACGCCAGGCGCCGCGACTCGACCTCGGTCAGCTCCTGGCCGAGCACCTGGTTCGGCGCTTCGTTGAACGGCACGTTCTCGTCGACGCGGCGGAACACGTAGCCCATGCTGCGCAGGCGCCACACCGAGCCGGGGCTCAGGTTGCCGCGCTGGCTCGAGATGTCGAGGCACTGGAACTGCTGCCGCCAGGCCAGCCGCTCCGAGTCCGGATCGGCGTCCCAGCGCTTCCACACCTCGTAGCGGCCCCAGATCGAGTTGGTGATCTGGAACTCGCGCACGATGCCGACGTCGGGCTCGGTGGTGTCGATGATCGGCGGCGACACCCCGGTGTCGAGCTGCGGGTTGATCGCCGTCACCGGTTGAGCGGTCTGCTTGCGCAGCCAGCCGAGCGCCTCGATCAGGCCCGAGCGGCTGAACTGCACGGCCTGGCCGCGCGAGACGAAGTTCGTCTTGGTCAGCGTCTGGTGCGAACGCAGGATCAGCGATCCGGTCACCGTGATGCCGACGACGATGATGGTGAAGAAGAGCGCCAGGATGAGGGCGACACCACGCTCCCCTTCCCGGTCGATCGGCACAGGCAGTCGAGTAGGACGCATGTCAGGTCTCCGTGCGCCGTGCAGCCGTCGACGCTGCCGCGGCTTATCGGTCGCCTGCCGGGCCGACCTGTGACCACCGTCCCGATGTGGGACCGGGGGCAAGTCGCGACCGGGCGACGGCCGATAGGAGCGGGCATGAAGCGACACCCTTGGCTGGTCCCGTTCGCGATCCTCGTCCCGCTCGCGGGCGCCGTCATCGCCCAGGACAAGCCCGGCACGCCGGTGCCGAGCCGCACCGAGCAACGCGCCCAGGACATGCGTGATCAGATCGACACCGGCAAGCAGGTGCAGAGCCACGTGCGCGTGCTGGTGCGGCTGAAGAACGGCAACAAGCTGACCGGCGTCGTCAAGGACGGCCGCTTCGTCGAGCGGGTCGATGGCCTGCGCTTCGTCGAGGCCCAGGCGATGGAGGCCGGCGCCGGCATCCGGCTCTGGTACTCGGGCGGCACCCGCAGCTACATCTTCCTGCCGTTCGCCCAGTTCGCCGAGTACGAGGTTCTGCAGCGACTGTCGACCAAGGAGCTCGGCGAGATCGAGCGGCAGATGCAGATGGAGGAGAAGCGCGCCGCCGAGCGTGCCGCCGCGGCCGCCGAGAAGGCCAAGGGCGAAGCCGCCGCGCCGCCGGCGGCGGAGGCGCCGTCCGCGGGCGAGGGCGATGGCAAGCCGGCTCCGGCGGGTGAGTCGCAGGGGGGCAAGGCCGCGCCGGGCAAGACACCGGCGGTGGTCGACGCCGAGGCGGCGGCCAAGGCCAAGGCGCAGGAACAGGAGAAACTGTGGTTCCGCCTCGTCACCGAGTACCCGCCGTCGGCCGGCTGGGGCAAGGCGAAGTGTGACGAGATCAAGCGCCGCGTCGTCGTCGTCGGCGCCAAGCCGAGCCCGAGCGAGCAGTTCTTCGCCGACAACTTCGCCGAGTGGGAGAAGGCGTGCGCGCACTTCGCCGTCACCGGCGAGGCCGGCGGCGAGGCCGAGCCGCCGGCGGGCGGCAAGGGCAAGAAGGGCCGCAAGAGCCAGTGAACCGGCGGCTGCACGATTCCGGGCGCGCCGCTTGATCGGGCAGGGCCCGGCGCGGAATGCTGTCGGGCATGACGCGCGCCTTCTTGTTCACCGGTCAGGGTTCCCAGTTCGCCGGCATGGGCCGCGACCTCGCCGAGCGCTTTGCCGCGGCCCGGGAGACCTTCGCGGCGGCGGACAGTGCCCTCGGGGAGAAGCTCTCGACGTTGTGCTTCGAGGGCCCCGAGGACCAGCTCGGCCTGACCGAGAACACCCAGCCGGCGACGCTGACCGTGGCGGTGGCCGCGTTCCGCGCCCTCGGCCTCGCGCCGGACCTCGCCGCCGGCCACAGCCTCGGTGAGTACTCGGCGCACGTCGCCGCCGGCACGCTCGACTTCGCCGACGCGGTGCGGCTCGTGCGCGAACGGGCGCGGCGCATGCAGACCGCCGTGCCGGTCGGCACCGGCGGCATGGTCGTGCTGCGCAAGATGGGGCTCGACGAGGTGAAGTTGCTGGTGGCGCAGGTCGACCGCGGCGTCTGTGAGATCGCCAACGTCAACGAGCCCGAGCAGATCGTCGTCTCCGGCGCCATCGCGGCGATGGACCAGATCGTGGCGCTGGCGCCGCCGCGCAAGGCGCTCAAGCTCAACGTCAGCGTGCCGTTCCATTGCTCGCTGCTGCGCGCGGCCGGCCAGGGCTTCGCCGCCGTGCTCGACGCCACGACGATGCAGGCCCCGCGGTTCCCGGTGTGGTGCAACGTCGACGCCGCGCCGGTGACGACCGCCGCCGCGGCGCGCGACGCGCTGAAGCGGCAGTTCGCCGGCCCGGTGCTCTGGCAGCAGACCGTCGAGGGCATGTTCGCCGCCGGCGTGCGGCAGTTCGTCGAATGCGGGCCGAAGCCGACCCTGGTCAACATGGTCAAGCGCATCGCCCTCAGCAAGGGCATCGAAGGTGTCGAGACGATGGCGGCGACGACCGTGGACGAGATCTCGGCCCTCGCGGCGAAGTGACACCGACGATGGCCGCCGACGCCGGTCCGCCGCTGCGCCAGGCGCTGTGGCCGCTCGGGCTGCTCTATGGCGCCGTCGCCGCGGTGCGCAACTGGAGCTTCGATGCCCGCCTGCGCGCCGTTCACCGGCTCGACGTGCCGGTCGTCGCCGTCGGCAACCTCACCGTCGGCGGCACCGGCAAGACGCCGACGGTCGCCTGGCTCTGCGAACTCGCGCACAGCCTGGGCCGCCGGCCCGGCGTGCTCGCCCGCGGCTACGGGCGGGCCCCGGGGGCGCTGCTCAACGACGAAGGCACCATGCTGGCGCGGCGGTTCCCCTGGCTCGAGCAGGAACAGCATGCGGACCGCGTCGCCGCCGGCCGCCGCCTGCTGCAGCGTGGGGTCGACTACGTGCTGCTCGACGATGGCTTCCAGCACCGTCGGCTGCACCGGGACCTCGACGTGCTCTGCCTCGACGCCCAGCGCCCGTTCGGCAACGGCCTCTGCCTGCCGGCGGGGGACCTGCGGGAGTTCCGTTCGGGCTTGCGACGCGCCGGCGTCGTGCTGTTGACGCGCGCCGCGGCCCTCGACGACGACGCGCTGGCGCAGCGTGTGCACCGCTTGCGCGAACTCGCCGGCCAGAGCCTGCCGGTGCACGCCTGCGATCACGGCCCGCGCGACCTCGTGCGCCAGCCCGATGCTGAGGTGCTGCCGCTGTCGGCGCTGGCCGGGCAGCGGGTCGTGCTGCTGTCGGCGATCGCCCGGCCCGCCAGCTTCCGCGCCACCGTCGCCGCGCTCGGCGCCGAGATCGCCGCCGAGATCGTGCACCACGATCACCATCGCTTCACCGCCGCCGAGGTCATGCGCGCCGAGCAGCGGGCGCGCGACGCCGGCGCCTGGCTCGTCACCACCGAGAAGGACGACGCGCGCCTGCTCGACTTCACCCTGCCGCGCTACGTGCTGCGCATCGAGCTGCGCTTCCTCGCCGCCGCACCGCCGCCGCAGGAGTTCCTGCTGTGAAGGTGCGCTGGCGCGATCGCTGCGTCTACTGGCTCGCGCGGGCCACGATCGGCACCGCGGCCCTGGTGCCGCAGTGGCTCGGTTACGGCGCCGCCGCGCTGCTCGGCCGCTTCTGGTTCGTCGTCGATCGCCGCCGCCGCGGCTACGCGCTGCGCTTCCTGCGCCAGGCCTTCCCCGAACGCAGCGAACGCGAGCTGCTGCGCCTCGGTGCCCGCGCCACCGCCAACCTGTTCCAGGTGCCGCTCGACATGGCGCGCCTGACCCGCCTGCTCGCGCGCGGCGGTCGCATCGAGCAGGTGCTCGATCTGCGCAGCGTCGGCCCGGTGCTCGACCGTCTGCCGCGGCCGTTTCTCGGCCTCACCGCCCACCTCGGCAACTGGGAGGTCGCCGCCATCGGCGTGGCGCAGCGGGTCGGCGGCGCCGACGGTGTCGCCCGCGTCACCAAGAACCCGCTGCTGAACCGCTGGGTGCTGCACAACCGCGAACGTGGCGGCCTCACCATCCACTCGCGCCGCGGCGGCATCCGCGGCCTCGCCGCCGCACTCGAACGCGGCCGCGTCGGCCTGCAGGTGGTCGACCAGAACCAGCGACTGCGCGGCGTGTTCGCCCCGTTCTTCGGCAAGATCGCGAGCTGCGAACGCGCCGCCGTGAGCCTCGCCTTGCGGCACGGCCACCCGATCGTGGTCGGCGCCGCGGTGCGCCGCGGGCGCGGCTTCCGCTTCGAGCTGATCGCCGCCGAACCGTTTGTGCTGACGGTGACGGGCGACAAGGCGAAGGACCTGCTGGCAGGTGTCGAACGCGTCAACCGCGCGATCGAGGAGTTGGTACGGCGCGCGCCGGAGCAGTACTTGTGGATCCACGACCGCTATCGCACGCAGCCTGCGCCTGCCGCGGCGGGTGATGGTGGGCATGCGGCGGACGACGACGGCGAGCCGTGACTGCGGCGTGCTCGCTGCCTGCCGCGGTGCTATCGTGCCCGGCCATGCGCCCGTAGCTCAGTCGGATAGAGCATCGCTTTTCTAAAGCGGCGGTCCCAGGTTCGATCCCTGGCGGGCGTGCCAGCTACGTGCGCGTAGCTGCGCGAAGCTGGCCCGCCCGACGGGGCTCGGGTATGGCTCGCTGGCGCGAGACGCCAGCTCGCCAACGGCGATCCCGGGGCGACGTGGGTTCGCGGCAAGCGGCGTCGACGTGCGCGTAGCTGCCCGGTCTACGCCGTCGAGCCCTCCCCATGGGCAATGTGGTGCGGTGGCAAGACGTGGGTGGCGCGAATCGTGGACGGAGAGCGCCGTCGCGAGGCGGGATCAGCCCGGTCGGCCGGGTGTCTCCAGTTGGGCCAGGAACTGGACTTTCCAGTGATAGCCGTCGAGCAGGCTCGGGTCGTCGTCGCCGAGCAGGCGGCGCGCGACGTAGAGCGCTTCGATCGAAGCGAGACCGGTGGTGGGGTCGTCGAACACCTTGCTGACGCGCGGATAGGCGGTGCGCAGGCCGCCGGGGATCGAGCGCGGGATCGGCGTGCCGTGCACACATGCCAGCAGCTGTGGCAGCCAACGCCACGTCGAATCGAGCAGCAGCAGCGGGTGGCCGCGGTCCGCCGGACTGAGCGGCGGCGCGTCGACGGCGAGCAGCAGGAAGCCCGTGGCGTCGAAGGTGAAGCCGGGGCGCGCGCGCAAGAACGTCATCTCCGGGCGGTCGTGCAGGAAGCGCAGCGAGCACTTGCTGATGCGCTCCTTGGGGTGGCGGATCACCGTCGTCGGGATCGAGGTCACGGTGTGGCTCCGGCGGCGAGCTGCCGCAGCACGGCCGCGTGTACGGCTGCGACTTCGATGCCGAGCACGCACAACGGCGTGACGCAGTCGCGGCGGCGGCACGGTCGGCACGGCACTTCGTGGTGCAGGATCTCGTGCGCGATCGGGCCGTGCGCGCGCGGGCCGTAGCGCCGTTCGTCCTTGGGGCCGAACAGGGCGACGCAGCGCGCGCCGACCGCGGCGCCGAGGTGCAGTGGGCCGGTGTCGGCGGCGACGACGACGTCGCACTGCTGCATGACCGTGGCCATGCCGAGCAGGCCGAGTTGCTTGCCGTCGATGGCGCGCGCGTGCGGAGCGGCGGC
Organism: Planctomycetota bacterium; assembly: GCA_016793265.1. GTDB lineage: Bacteria > Planctomycetota > UBA1135 > UBA1135 > UBA2386 > JAEUHT01. Next base: position 1,199 of record JAEUHT010000130.1, on the reverse strand, counting down.
GAGCACCGGGGCGGCGAGTTCGGCTTCGCCGGGACCGAAGCCGACCAGCACGCTGATGCCGTCGGTGGCGAGGGCCTCGGCGAGCTGGGCGAAGCGCGAGCTCGGCCAGCGCTTGAAGGCGGCGAACGCCGAGGTGCCAGGGTGCAGGAACACGCGCGGTCGCGGCAGATCCCGCAGCAGGTCGGCGGGGATCGGCGCAAGGCCGAGCTGCGGCGGCGCCGGTTCGCCCGACAGGCCGATCGCGCGCAGCAGGCGGTGGCCGACCTCGGCGCGGTGCGGCGCCGGGTCCATCACCACCTTCCGGTGGTAGGCGAGCGGCGCCCCTTCGCGGGCGGCGGCGCCGGCGGGGCCGACCTTGAGGCGGGCGCGGGCTGCCAGCACGTGCATGGCGCTCTTCTGGATGCCGTGTACGTCGAGCACGACGTCATAACGGCGGCGGCGCAGTCGCCAGATGCTGGCCGGGATCGCGAGCCGGCGGCGGCGTGGGTAGACGAGCACCTGGTCGAGCTGCGGATGGTCGACGAGCAGCGACTGGAAGCGGTCTTCGACCAGGAAGTCGATCTGCACGTCGGGCCGTTCGTGGTGCAGCGCAGCGACCGTTTCGAGCGCGAACAGCACGTCGCCGAGCGCCGACAGCCGCACCACGAGCACTCGGCCGCCGCGCGGCAGGTGGGGCTCGCCGGGCAGCGTGGTGGGAGAGGCGGCGGTCGTCATCGGGGCGCGCAGCATGGCCGTTCCGGCGCCCACTTCCAGCCCGACGATGGTGGGTCCGGCCCTGGCGCTGTCTATCATGGTGCCGTGGGCACCCCTTCCACCTTCGTCGAATTGCGGCAGCGCGGCGCCGTCGGCTGGGTGCACGCGGACCTGGCCGCGTTCGGGCTCGAGGCGTTCTGGGCGGAACTGGCGCCGCTGCCGGGCGCCAAGGGGCGCGGTGGCGTCGGCTGCCTCGAACTCGGGGGGCGGCAGCTCGTGGTGCGGCCGTTCCGGCGCGGCGGCGCGCTCGCGCGCCTGCTGCAGGACCGGTATCCGGGCCCGAGCCGCGCCCGTCGTGAGCTCGAGCTGCTGGAGGCGCTGCGCCAGGAAGGGGTGCCCGTGGTGGTGCCGATCGCGGCCGTGGCGCGCCGTGGCCGCGCCTTCTGGCGGCTGCGTTTGTGCACCGAACGCGAAGCCGATGCCGTGCCGCTCGTGGAGTTCCTGCG